>NZ_JBAHWD010000009.1:0-281043 GCF_037044575.1 Nonomuraea sp. LPB2021202275-12-8
GCAGAGTACAAGCGGATCGGATGGATGTGTCCCGCAGTGGCAACAGACGGTCATAGCCCGGCCCGGCTTGGGCAAGGAGACTGAACGGTGAGAATCGATGTTCTGGGTGTCGGATTCAATTCCGCAGGGCTCAGCAACGGCGTGGCTCGGGCACCGGACGCGTTGCGGCGCGCGGGTCTGATCGCGCGAGCTTCGGCCCGGCATGAAGTCAGTGACGTGGGCGACGTCGAGTTCAGCGAGCCGGTGCCGCAGCGTGGCGAGGTGACGGGACTGCTGGCTGAGGACGCGCTGATTTCCATGATCGGCGGCGTCCGGCAGAGGCTGGGGACGATCCTGGCCGGCGACCATTTCCCGCTGCTGATCGGCGGCGACTGTGCCGTGCTGCTGGGAGCGCTGGCCGCCTGCAGGGCAGTCCACGGTTCTGCCGGCCTGTTGTTCGTAGACGGCCATGAGGATGCGTGGCCGCCGGCGGACTCGACCACCGGCGAGGCTGCGGACTGTGAGCTGGGCCTCATGCTGGGGGTCACGGCGACCGGCCTCCCGGCGGAGTTGGGGTCGATGCTGCGGCCGGAGGCCACCGCTCTGCTGGGCCCTCGTGATAGCGCGGAGCTCATCGACCACGGAATCAGCTCGTTGCGCGGGGCACTGTGGTTCGCCACCGATCGAGACCTCACCGGGCGGATCGAAGCCTCGGTGGCCGATGCCATCGCGACCATAGAGCGGGCCGAATCGCATTGGTGGCTGCATGTCGATCTCGACGTTCTGGCCAGCGACCAGTTGGCCGCCGTTGATTACCCTCAAGTCGGAGGATTGAGCTGGGAGGAACTGACCGAACTCACCGGCATCGCACTCCGGCGACCGGGTTGCGTGGGTTGGTCGATCACCATCTACAACCCAGACCTCGACGAGGACGGGCACCAAGCGCTGCGCATCGTCCGTTACGTCGAAGAAGCGCTGGCGTCCATCGAGATGGTTTCTTCCTGAGTACGCAGGTCAACGGCCCGACATGGCATGACCGGGACGCACTTGCTGGTCATGGCGGAGTTTCTGATCGAGCGTTCATCTGTGACCGAGTGATCTCGGTGTTGACCATGACCAGCAGGGCGCAGCAGCGTGGTGAAGTGAACCGCGTTGATGGGACCTTGGTTGGGGTTCGCCGGGTCTTCAGGGCGGCCAAGCCGTGCTGGACGGGAGTGCGTTCGGCGTTGATGAGCTGGTCGACCTCCTTCTCTGCGGCCGAGAGCGGCCGGCCGCAGGCAGCTATGCGGCCGGTGATGACGACCGGATTGTCAGGGTCGCGTCCAGGCCCACGAAGCCCACATCGCCGATGGCCGCCAGCCAGACATCGCCCAGCCCGCCCTTACCCGGCCTGAAGGGCTTCGGCAGTCACAGTGCCCTCCAACTGAGCCACCGACCCCTGGTAGAGGAGCTAGTGCTGTGACCGGACTCGTTCACCGGGTGCCGCTAGCCGAACGGGCGAGGTCGCAGGATCTTTGGTAGACACGCGTCATGAACTCGCCTACGACTCAGCACCTGCGCATCGTTTCCCCAGTGTTCGCCGTCGAGCAACAGCCGCATGCGGCGTCACCCGGGGACGACTGGGTCGTGCTTGTCCGCGGGCCGGAAGGGCTGACCGTTGTCCGTGCGGTCCGGCCTCTGGAGTCAGGGGAACGGTGGATCGGTTTCTACAGTGGCGCCACCGCCCATGGCCTGGACGTCCCCGGAATGCTGGCGGCGATCGTCACACCGCTGGCAGAGGCGGCGATACCGGTGTTCGTCGCCTCCACCTCCCACGCCGACCTGGTTCTGGTTCCCCAGCAGACAGAGCGGCAGGCCGTCATCGCCCTGGAGGAAGCGGGACACCACGTGGAAAGCGGGGACGGCGAGGCCGGTGAACCTTTCTGGTCACAGCACTAGCCACCGTACTTGCCTGGGCCGGGACCAGGGGCGGACGAAGCCCACATCGCCGACTGGCCGCCAGCCAGACATCGCACAGGCCGCACTTACCCGGCCTGGAGGGCTTCGGCGGTCACAGTGCCCTTCAACTGGGCCACCGGCCCCTGGTAGAGGATCTGGCCGCCGTGCTTGCCTGGGCCGGGACCAAGGTCGATGATCCAGTCTGCGTGCCTGATGACGTCGACGTTGTGTTCGATGACGACGGCGGTGTGGCCTTGGTCCACGAGTTGGTCGAGGATCCGGAGCAGGGTGGCGATGTCGCGCAGGTGCAGGCCTGTGGTGGGCTCATCGAGGACGTAGAGGGTCGGCTCCAGGGTGTTGCGCAGCTCCTTGGCGATCTTGACCCGCTGGCATTCACCGCCGGACAGCGTCGTCAACGGCTGGCCGAGGCGGAGATAGCCGAGTCCTACCTGGTCGAGGTGCTGCAGCGCCTTGCGGATCGCGCTGTCGGGCATCTGCTGGATGGCGCTGCTGATCGTCAGGTCGTCGACGTCGGCGATGGACAGCCCGTTGACCCGGTGGCGGAGCACGTCGCCGGTGAACCGCCGGCCCTGGCAGGTCTCGCAAACGGTCTCCTGACCGTCCATGAAGGCCAGGTCTGTGTAGATGACTCCCAAACCCTTGCAGTCGGGACAGGCGCCTTCGGAATTGGCGCTGAAGAAGCTTGCGGGCAGGCCGCTGTGCTTGGCGAAGAGCTTGCGGATCGGGGTGGCGATGCCGGTGTAGGTGATGGGGGTGGAACGACGGTTGGTGCTGACCGGCCTCTGGTCGATCACGATCGCGCCCTGCTGAGTGACCAGCTCGGTCGCGAGGCTGGACTTACCCGATCCTGCGACACCGGTGAGGACTGTGAGGACTCCGGTGGGGATGTCGACGGTGAGGTTGTCGAGGTTGTTGCGGGTGGCGTTGGCCACCGTGAACGCACCCGTGGCTGCTCGCGGGTCAGTGGTGATCGGCGTCTGCATGGCGAGGGCTGCGGAGGTCGCCGTTCGCGCGGTCTTGAGCTCGTCGAAGCTGCCTTGGAAGACCAGTTCTCCGCCGTCTGCGCCGGCGTCGGGTCCGATCTCGACCATGTGGTCGGCGATGGCCATGACCGCGGGGTCGTGCTCGACGACCAGGACGGTGTTGCCCTGGTCGCGGAGCTGCCGCAGCAGGGTGATCATCGACTTGATGTCGTGCGGGTGGAGGCCCACGGTGGGTTCGTCGAAGACATAGAGCATTTCGATGAGGCTGCTGCCGAGGTGCTTGACGGTCTTGATCCGCTGCGACTCCCCGCCGGACAGGCTGGTGGTGGCACGGCCGAGGTGGAGGTAACCAAGCCCCATCGTGACCATGGCTCCGAGCCGGTCCCGCAGAGCGGCCGCGACAGGCGCGCCAGCCGGGTCGGCTACCTGCTCGACGACGTCGGCGAGTTCGGTGACCTCCATGCGGGCCATTTCTCCGATGGTGTACCCGAGGACGGTGGCGGTGCGGCCGGCCTCGTTGAGCCGGTCGCCGTGGCAGTCATGGCAGATCTCTGCGTGGGTGAACCGGGCGATCGTCTCTTGCTTGCGATCGGAGAGGTTGTCGGAAGTGTGCAGGTAAATCCGTTCGAAGCGCTCCACGATGCCCTCGTAGTCCACGGGAGGCCGGGTGCCCAGGCGTGCGGCGTGTTCACCGCCGTAGAGCAAGGCTTCGCGTTCCCCTTCGGTCCAGTCCCGGAGCGGAGTGTCTGCGTCGAAGCTGCCGATGTCGGCGTACTGGGCGTACCAGTAGCCGCCGTTGCCGAACCCGGGAAGCAGGATGCCTCCCTGGGCGAGCGACTTGTCCAGGTCCAGGAACCGGTCGACGGCGCTCACTACGACTTCGCCCAGCCCAGCGCAGGTCGGGCACATGCCTACCGGGTCGTTGAACGAGAAGTGGTTCGACTCGCCCACATGCGGTGAGCTGATGCGAGAGAACAGCAACCGGAGATAGGTCCAGGCGTCGGTGATGGTGCCGATAGTGGATCGGGCGTTCCCCGCGATTCTGCGCTGATCGACCACCACCACCGGCGACAGTCCCTTGATCTCGTCCGCCTCGGGGCGAGTCCATTTCGGCAGGCGATTACGCGCGAACGGCGGGAACGTCTCGTTCAGTTGGTGTCCGGCCTCTGCCGCGATCGTGTCGAATACGAGCGATGATTTCCCCGACCCTGACACGCCCGCGAACACGACCAATTGGCCGCGGGGGATGTCCACGTCGAGAGACTTCAGGTTGTTGGTCCGAGCACCCCGGATGCGGATCGTTCGCTTCTGCATGCCGGTGAGGCTATGAACAGATGTGGACAGAAACTGACCGCAACATCGATAACACTGGATGCATGGCGGACGTCACCAAACGCATCCTCGCCCTGCTCACCACTCTTCAGACCGGCCGGGCGTTCAGCGGCGACGAGCTCGCCGCACGGCTCGACGTCAGTCCCCGGACCCTACGCCGCGATGTCGACCGCCTCCGCGGCTACGGCTACCCGGTCCAGACCCAGCCTGGCCCTGGTGGCCACTACCGGCTGACCGCGGGCAACGCGATGCCACCGCTTGTGCTCGACGACGACGAGGCGATCGCGACTCTCCTCGGGCTGGCCGCCCTCGCGGCCACTGGCAGCGCCACGGAGGGAAGCGTGGACGAGGCTGCGACCCGCGCCTACGGCAAGGTCGACCAGTACCTGCCGAAGCGCCTGCGGCACCGCGCCACCCAGCTCCGCGCGAGCCTGGAAACCAGCACGTCGCTCGGCCCGAGCACCAGCGCCGACGACCTGTCGACCCTGGCCGACGCCATCCAGCGCCGCCTCGTCGTCACCTTCGACTACAGCGGCAAGGATGGCCCAGCCTCCTCCCGCCGCGTCGAACCCCACCGCCAGATCCACCACCAACAGCGGTGGTACCTCCTCGCCTGGGACGCCCACAAGGGCGACTGGCGCCTCTTCCGTATAGATCGCATCAACCGTCTCCAGACGTCAACCAGCACCTACACGCCAAGGCCGCTGCCCGCCGACACCGCCGTGGACTACCTGCGACAAGGGCTCGGCAAGCACCGCAAACGGGTCGTGCTCACCGTGGACGCGCCTCTCCCTGCGGTCGCCGACGCCCTGAAGTATCAAGATGCCGAACTCGCGGCACTTGAGGACCGTCGCACCAAGGTCGTCCTGATGCTCGACACCTGGGAATGGCTGATCCTGAGCCTCGCCTTCCTGGATGCGGACTTCACCATCCATGAACCGCGCGACTTCCGAACCGCCTGCCAGACCTTCGGCGCACGCCTCCTCGATTGCGGGTGACACCCTCATTCCGCGTCTCGGTGACGTGAACGCGCCGAGGACAGGGACCGGCCCCTTCACAGCAGGAGGAATCCTCTGCTCAGTGCGGTGTTGCCCGGCCTCGTGCCTGTGGTGGACTGATGGGTCGCGGACCTCATCCTCGGGCAGCCGTCGTGAGAAGTCGGGTGAGCCCTGGAAGCAGGGACGGGTGCTGGACGCGGGTGCGGGACGGCCGAGCGCCAGCCTGGGCTAACAATCCTCCGAACCGGGCGCAGACTCGGCAGAGGTCTCCAAAGCAGGCAGGTCCACAGCTCGGCCCTTGGAATCTGGAGGATCGGCACAGCCCTCCGGATCAGGCGTAGGCGTGGCGCGATTCCTGGGATCCGGCGCGTACCGCGGCCTGGGCACAGCGCGAGCGTCTACACGAGGGCTGGGCGCCGAGGGAGCGTCCGCCCGCGACTCGCGCCTCACGCGGACGTCCGCACGAGCATCGGACAAAACGTCAGACGCACCCCGAACCTCCGCACAAGCCTCGGACAAGACGTCAGGCGCACCCCGAACCTCCGCACGAGTCTCGGGCTGAGCAGCGACGTCCGTGAAGGACGTGGCCGGGCCAACTGGTGGAGAGGATTCATGGGAGGAAGGCCGCTCTGCCCCGGTGGGCTTGGGGCGCGGCGGGTCGTTGTCGGGAGCGGGTTGTGGCGCTGTGTTGAGGACGAGCGTGTCCCGGGCTTTGGGGTAGACCGGCGATGCGGTCTTGCGGGTGCGCCAGCCGTTGGCGGCGCGTTCGATGTAACCGGCGGCTGCCAGGGCGCCCAGGGAGCTCAGGGCCGTGTTGAGGTCCACGCCGGCGGAGACCGCTATTGAAGCGGGTCCGGCGCCGCCCCGGGCCGGGACGGCGTCCAGCACCCTTCTCGTCGACGCCGAGAGGGCGTCCCGCGGCAGGGCGGGGGCTCGGAGGGTGGGGGCCAGGTCGTCGCCTATGACACCCACCAGGTCGATCAGCTCTTCCGGAGAGGTTACGCAGACGGCCTTCTGCTCGCGTAGGAGTTTGTGGCAGCCGGCTGACTGGGTGGAGGTGATGGGGCCGGGCACCGCCGCCAGGTGTCGTCCGAGGGACATGGCGTGGGTGGCTGTGTTGAGGGCGCCGCTGCGCAGGGCTGCTTCGACGACGGCCGTGCCTCTGGACAAGGCCGCGATCAGGCGGTTTCTGATGAGGAAGCGGGCTCTGGTGGGGTGGACGCCGGGCGGGCACTCGCTGACGATCACGCCTTGGTCGCGGGCGGCGGCGAACAGGCTGTGGTGCTCCGAGGGGTAGCAGATGTCCGCGCCGCAGGCCAGGACGACGACGGTGGGTGAGTCCGCGGCCAGGGCGCCCCGGTGGACTGCGCCGTCGATGCCGAACGCGCCGCCTGAGACCACCGTCCATCCGGATTCGCTCAGTCCGACGCCGAACTGGGCGGCGACGTGCACGCCGTACGCGGTGGCGGCTCTGGCGCCCACGACCGCCACCGAGCGCAGGCAGGAGAAACGCAGGTCGGCCGTGCCGTGGAGCCAGAGGCCGATCGGCCGGGCAGAGCCCAGCTGGTCGAGTTGGGTGGGCCATTCGGGGTCGCCCGGGATGATGAGCCTGGCTCCGGCCTTGTGCCCTGCCGCCATGTCGGCTGCTGGGTCTGCTGCCGCCAGACGGGCGTGCCAGGTGCTCAGGCGCCGGCCGAGGTCCGCGGGACGCTTCTCGGATCCGTCCTGGGGGGTGAGGGCGGGCGGGAGGGTGCGAGTGCGGACGAACTCCGCCGTCTGCGGGGCGCCGTATCGGGACACGAGGCGGCCCATGACCGTGTCGCCCGCATCGGCCGCGCGCATGAGGGCGGCTCTGGCCTCATGCTCAGGGGTGCTCATGGGTGGCTCCTCCGAGGAAGAAGGTCGTGGGTGACCGCACGACTCGATGGGCTGGGGAAGGCGTCCGCACGAGGTGTGCGTGAGTGGGTCACGTGGTCATCCCGAGCCACAGGGCGAGCGCCGCCGACGTTTCGGCTTCGTCTGGGCGGTCCTTGCCGGCGAGGTCTGCCAGGGTCCAGGCGACTCGCACCACGCGGTCCAGGCCTCGGGCGCTCAGAGTGCCCGAGTCGAGGCAGGTGGTGATCGGTTTCATCGCGGCATCCGCAGGGCGATAGCGCGCGTGGAGTGCCGAGGACGGGATCTCGGCGTTGGTCCGCCATGGAGTGCCGGAGAAGCGTTTGGCGGCTCGTTCGCGAGCCAGCAGGACACGCTCGGCGACGGTCTTGCTCGTCTCGACGAACTGGCGGTCCGCCATCAGCTCACGTCTCGAGGAACGGGCCACGGTGACCTTCATGTCGATGCGGTCGAGCAGGGGGCCCGAGAGCCTGCCCAGGTAGCGGCGCCTGATCGTGGGCGTGCACTGGCAGCTTTCGCGCTGGTCTTGGGGCTGGGCGCAGGGGCAGGGGTTGGCCGCCAGGACCAGGATGAATCTGGCCGGGAAGGTGACGGAACCAGCGGCTCTGGCCACCGTGACCTGGCCTGACTCCAGCGGCTGGCGGAGCGAATCGAGCACGTGGCGGGGGACCTCAGGTGCTTCGTCCATGAACAGCACTCCCCTGTGGGCCAGGGAGACCGCGCCGGGACGTACGACGGTGCTGCCGCCGCCGATGATCGCCGCTGCTGTCGCCGAGTGATGGGGACTGACGAACGGCGGCCTGTCCATCATGGGGCTGTTGGGCGGCAGGACGCCTGCTACGGAGTGGATGGCCGTCACTTCCAGCGCGTGGTCGAGCTCCAGATCCGGCAGCAGTGTGGGCAGGCGCTCCGCCAGGAGGGTCTTGCCGGTGCCGGGTGGGCCCAGCATCCAGAGGTTGTGGTTGCCCGCGGCGCAGACCTCAAGGGCACGGCGGGCCACGGGCTGGCCGACCACGTCCGACAGATCCACGGTCGGCGCAGTGGTCCATTGGCCGGCGACGTCCGGCAGGTCCGCGCTGGGGGCTGTGGCCGGTCGAGGGGGGTCGGGGAGGTCCTGGACGAGGGGCTCCGGCGAGCCGTCTCCCCTGCGCAGCCATTCCACGAGTTGGCGGAGGTCTGCGACCGGCACCACTTTCACATCGGGGACCAGGGCCGCCTCGGCCGCGTTGGCGGCCGGGACCACCACCGTGGCGTCCGCGAACTTGGCCGCGCCGAGGACGGCGGGGAGCACACCCCGCACGGGCCTGAGGCGGCCGTCCAGGCCGAGCTCGCCGAGGAAGAACGGCTCTGCGACCCGGGCGGCGGGGACCACGCCGGCGGCTCCCAGGATCGCCACGGCGATGGCCAGGTCGAACTGGCTGCCCCGCTTGGGCAGGCTTGCCGGGAAGAGGCTCACCGTGATGCGGGCGTCGGGCCATGGGTAGTGACTGTTCACCGTCCTGCGGCTTCACTACCTGCACGTTTGTTCGTATAGGCCACGTGACCTGCAGAGATATGCGTTTACTCGCGTTGAGTGGTGTTGATCGCATTCGATGGTCACACGGCCCAGAGACGGCCCAAGCCCGCTACTCTCCCGCCGCCTTCCTGAGCAGCTCAACTGCCGCATCAGGTCCGCCTACAGCTAGGACTGCTTCGCCGAGCTCGGCCGGCACGATCGCGGCCTGCGGCTTGCCGCGGCTGGTCAAGAAGGACACACGCCGCAAGAGGCGTACGGACGCCAGCAGTTCCGACAAGTTGGCGCGGGCTTCCGCGATGGGGTGTTCGTCCCTCTCGATGTCCATAGAGAAAACCTTACCATCGGGTCTTGATGTACATAAGGGCTCGATGTACAGTCAGGCCATAAGCAAGAGCGAGAGACGCCAGGGGAGACGAAATGGCCACCAGCACCGACACAGACGCCCTCCTGGTGGCACTCGCTGACCTGATCGGAATGAACGTCGAGATGCGGGCCGACTTCCTCGCCCACCAGACCCCCGCGATGCGGGACGGGTTCTGGATGGAGCTGGCGGAGGCCAAGACCCGACTCGGAATCTGACCCACCGCCCGGGGGCACCCGCCCCCAGGGCAAAGCGGACGGGCCAGGTGCTCGAACACCTGACCCGCCCTGAGTCCCACCCCTGCTCTAACCCAGGAGAGAGACCTTGTCTGATCACATCACAGCCCAGGCCGCGACGGACAGCCTGTCCGCCACCACCCAGCCGCTTCCCGAGGCTTGGGCGCGCGACGCCATCGAGGCCGGCAAGCGCGCCGCTGACTCGGTCCGCTTCCAGTACGTCGCCACCATGCGCGCCCTGCAGCGCCAGCGCGAGAGCGGCGAGAGCCCCTACTGGCTGGCCTCGCACCCGTGCCCGCCGTGGTGCCGCAACACCGGCACGCACCTGAGCAGCGACAGTCCCGAGGACCGGGCGCACGACTCAGAAGTGCACGCCGTCCAGTTCGACTCGATGGAGCCGTCCACGGCCTTCGCCGACTTCCGCGCGCCCGAGATGACGTTCCAGCTCACTCTCGCGTTCCGCGAGGTCGAGGCGCGGGTCTTCGTGGAGTTCGAGGGCGAGCACGTCGCGGCGGCCACGCTGGACGAGGCCGAGCGGATCGCCCGATCCATCCTGTCCCTGGTCGAGCAGGCGCGCGGCGGTTGGAGGCCGGCCATCATCCCGTTCGACCACGAGGGCAAGTGCTCGGACATCACCTGCGTGTCCTGCTACCCGCTGCCCGGCCTGTCCACGGGCGAGAGCGCATGAGCGGCGAGCAGCGGCCCGACCGCGTCGTGAACCTTGACCTGGTCGAGCACCTCGATGACAAGGACTGCCTTGTTGAGGTGAACGTGGCCCTCTACAGCGACGACAGGTACGTGCAGGTCATGCTGACCGACCTGGCGGGCGAGACGACCACGATCCGGCTCACGGCCGAGCAGGCCGGCACGGTCGGCTACATCATCCGGACGTTCGACCGGCGCGGTACCCGAGAGTTCGGGGATCTGCTGTCTGAGGGCGCCATCCTGCTTCGGGAGGCGTCGGAGTGATCCGCTTTCTTACCGCGGCCGTGGTGATCCTCCTTGCGGGGGTCGCCGCGGTCGTGTCTTATCGCCACGCTTACGAGGTCGTCATCGCGAACGGCGAGTCCGGGTTCACCGCGGTCTTGGTGCCGCTCACGATCGACGGCCTGATCTTCGCGAGCAGCATGGTCTTGCTCGACGCTGCCCGCCGCCGCCTGCCCGCGCCCAAGCTGGCGTACTTCACGCTCGGTCTGGGCATCCTCGCCACGCTGGCCGCCAACGTGATGCACGGTTGGGCTCACGGGCCTGTCGGTGCGATCGTCGCCGCGTGGCCGGCCGTGGCCCTGGTGCTCTCGTACGAGCTGCTGATGGGGCTGATCCGGAGGTCCACCGTTACAGATGTAACGGTCCAGGCGGCTGTACCTGCAACCGTTGGCGTGAGCCCCACAGTTCAGCCGGAGAGTGTCACCGGTGACACTCTCGAAAGGGTCGAGGTGACCCCCTCGGTCGTGCCTGTCCCTGTGGCCACGGCTGCTGTACCTGCTGCGTTCGCGGGTGTACCTCCGCAGGTCGCGCCCTCACCGGTCGAGGCAGATCGCCACCATGGTGGCGATCTGACAGATCGGGATGTCGACGACCAGGTACAGCCCGAGCCCGCGCATGATCCCGACGCGCCTTACTACCCGCTGGCCCTGAATCACTTCCTGTCCGACGTCGTCCAGGGCGCCACTCCCCCCGTGCGGGCGATCAAGGACGGGTTGAACGTAGGTACAGACCGGGCTCGCCGGCTCAAGTCCTATCTCGGCAAGCTCGTGGAGGTGGCGCAATGACCACGGTTCACATCGCCAAGCCCGACCGCCTGCGGTGGGCGCGAATCCTCGCGATGCGCGTATGCCTCGCCTTGCTGCTCTCGCTGGCCATCTTCGGCCACGTCGTCGTGCTCCTGCTCGGCGCCGTCGACGCGCTCATCACTGCCCGGCTCGGCCTGCCGCGACTGTCGTACAGCAGTCGCCGGCTGGTCGAGGTCGTCTACATCACCTGGAAGGCGAGCCGATGAGCGACCGTTCAGGCCGGGGCCGTATCCCCGAGCTCTCCGGGATTCCGTGGGAAGGCCCGAGCGCCATCACCCGGTATGCGAAGACCGGCCGGGACCTGTGCCGGGACCTCGGCGAAGAGTTCGGCATCGGCTCCGAAGAGCTGTACGCGGTGCTGATCCGCTCCTTCAAGGGTCACCCGGTGCTCGCGCTGCTCGGCGCCCCCGACGTCAAGATGCGCGCTCGACGCGTGGTGAAGCGGTTGAAGCGGGCTGCGGAGCTGCAGAAGGGCGCCGGCGTCGAGCTGGTGAAGTTCCACGCCCAGTTCCGCAAGGAGTTCGTTGACGTGCTCCCCCAGGCCAAGCCTGAGGCGCGCAGGTCCACGTTCAACTGGAAGGACGACGACTGATGGCCGGCCGTACCAAGGACCTGGTCTCCGTCGAGACGGAATCCTCGCTGTCGAAGGTGGCGGCCAAGGAGGTGTCCAAGCTCGTCACCCTCGCGATGCCGTGGGTGGCGTACGTCCTGGTGTTCGGCGTCGGATGCGCGTTCCACTTCATCCTGGACAGCGACGACCCGCAAACGATCGGCTGGACCATGTTCCTGCTGGCCGTGGCCGTGCTGGTGCTGACCGGGGTCACCTTCGGCCAGTCGCACGCCCGCGGCCCGTGGGGCAAGACGCACACCACACTCACGACCTTCCTGGCGGGAGTGTGGGTGTGCGCGGCCACGATCAACGGCCCGACCACGGTCATCACTGGCCGCCTGGTGCTCATCGGCGGATTCACGATCGCGCTCACCTGGAATATTCGAACGGTCATCCGGATGAAGGGCTGGGATCAGCCCGGCGCTATCTCCGACCCGCTCAGCTTCCTGTTCGGTCAGGGAGCTGAGCGGGCGGGGATGCCCGCTATCGAGGCCACCACCACCAAGGCGACCGCCCACAAGGTCGAGGGCGAGGTTCAGCTGGAGCAGGGCCGCCAGGTCGCGGAGGACCTGCAGCGGAAGGTGGGCTACGTGGAGTCGGGCATCGGGCTTCCGCCCGGCTCGATCACCGCGAGCATCGACCCTGACCATGCCGACAAGGCCAAGGTGACCATCAGCGATCCGCGGGTGATGAAGCGCCCGATTGCCTGGGTTGCCCCGTCCCGGCCTGGCCTGTCGATCGCCGACCCGCTCAACATCGGCCTGTGGCAGGACCTCGACGAGGTGGAGTTCGCGCTGCTCGGCTTCCACCTACAGGTCATGGGGCAGAGCGGCGCCGGTAAGAGCATCGGCGGCGCCTGGAACATCCTGGCTGAGGTCGTCACCCGCTACGACGTGGCCGTGTTCGTCGGCGACATCACCAAGGGCCGGCAGACGCTCGGCCCGCTGGAGGAGTCGCTGCACCGGTTCGAGACGACCAAGGCGGGCGTCAAGGCGATGATCCGCGAACTGCAGGCGCGGGTGAAGGAACGCACCGACTATCTGGCGTCCAAGAACCTCACGAAGTGGAAGCAGGGGTGCGGCCTGACGTACTGGCTGATCTGGTTCGAGGAGTTCCCCGACATCTACGACTGCCTGAGCGACAAGGAGCAGGAGCTGTTCCTGTCGATGCTGAAGGCGATCCGGTCGGCGGGCGGCACGATCGTGCTGTCCCTGCAGCGGTCGGACTATTCGCAGATGCCGACGCTGGCCAGAGGCCAGTTGGGCAACATGTGTTTCGGAGTGCAGACCGGGGGCGATGCCTCGTTTGGCCTGTCCGAGCCCCAGCAGGACGCCGGCGCCCGGCCCGAGCTGTGGAGCAACAAGCAGCCCGGCATGGCCTACCTGGACGTGCCCGGCATCGACGACGGCCGGATCGCGATGCCATTGCGCACCTACGCGTGGGGCCTCGACGACAAGGGCGACTTCGACGACGAGCGGGCCAACGCGGCCATGCGCGCCCACAGCGCTCAGTGGCCGGCCGCGGCCAAGCCTGTCGACGCCACCACCGCGGCCCTGTCTCGACTGCACGGCGGCAGCCAGGCGGCTACCGCGCCGGTCGGCCTACTGGAGCGCGACGACGGCCAGGACGACGATGATGAGGAGGTGCAGAACGTGGCCAGGGAGTACCTAGACACAGATGACCCCGATCCGGACGTGACGGCGGACATCGACGACGAGATCCCCGAGCTGGACGAGGGCGAGCCGCCGCTGACGTTCGCCCCGCCTGCCCAGAGCATGACGCCAGAGCAGCGCGGCGCGGCTCTCATGGCTCGTCTGCAAGAGCTGTGGGACGAGGGCGCCCGGGACTTCTCCTCCGGCGCGTTCAAGCCGCTGTGGGAGACCACCGACATCTCGCGGGCGTGGATTCAGAAGCAGCTACGGCGCCTGGTCGAGGCGGGCGTACTGGCGGGCTACGACGAGGCCGCACAGCGCTACCTGATGCCGAACCGCCCGGAGGTGTGATCCTCGTACGGCTGCGCGTGGGAGTCGCGCGCGACCGTTGTTGATCAAGCTGCCACGGGGTGCCACGGTCGGGTGCCACGAGGGGCCACGGAGGGGTGCCACACCGCGTGGCACCCCTTCTGACCTGTAACACCCTCACACGTGGCACCCCAGCCCCTACGCGAGGTGCCACGGGCCCCGCGCACTGGCCTTCTCCAAGGAGGTCTGTGGATCACTCGCGTTACGCGAGGGGTACGCACTAGTGCGTACTGAGGTCCTTCGAGGACCCCTCTGTGGATTGCCGCCTGCGCACGTGGGGCGGACACCACGTTGCTAAACTCAAGTTTAGCAACGGTGGATTGCCGCCTGCGCGGCCTGCTACGACTCCGGCCAGGACTCCCGCGGCGCGACGAATGTCCCGCGGCCCTGGATCACCACCACGTAGCCCTCTTCGGCCAGTGCCCGGACGGCGCGGCGTACGGTGCCTCGCGCCACCCCGTGCTCCTGCTGTAGATGTGCCTCGCTGGGCAGCACTTGGCGCGGCTCGTAGTCGCCGGCCTTGATCTGCTCGCGCAGGATGGCGGCAAGCTGCGACCACAGCGGTTCCGGGTTGAGCTGGTCAACACTCACGTACTTAACGTTACGGACGGCCTATTTGACCTGCGCATACGGTCCGTATTAGACAGGCTGTACGAGCTGTACGTGTTAGACGTATCGTCTGCCCATGACCCTCCGCCCCCTGCCAGAGATCCCGGAGTGCGACGTCCGCCGTGATGAGTCCGGCGCCATCGTGCTCACCCACAGGCGCAGCGGCCAGACAGCCGTCGTCGAGCAGGGCGCCGATATCCACGTGGCAGCGGCGATCCTGCGGCTTGCCGCCGCCTACCGCACGGGCGACCCGGCATGAGTGGCGGCTTCATCCCGGCCTGGTCGGATCGGGAGGGCAGGGTGTGGCTCGACACCGGCAGGGTCAGCCCGACGTCAAAAGAGCCGATCATCGAACTGTTGAACGGCGAGGCTTCCGGCGCGCTCGGCTGGGTGAACCGAGAGTTCGGACCGTTGGAGAACCTGAGCGTCCACAGCATGAAGCAGGCTCGCCGCACCGGCCCTGCCACCTAAGACAGCCCGGCTCCCGCTTTCGGCAGAGTTCCTCAAAGCCCTGTATCGATCGCGGGAGCCGGGCGTTCAACCCCGGCCCCTAGCGCGGACACCGGGGAGTGTGGCCCCGCCCCGCCTTGGAGGGTCAGGGCGGGGCCAACCTTTCCGTACCGCCGCTACCCAGCCGTAGGGCCCTGGCCATCCTGAGACCCCAGCCACGCCCGGCGAGCCTCACGGAACCGCCTGAACGCCCGCAACCACGCCCCGTCCAGGAACACCCACGACGGATCGGCAGGATCATCCTTCCAGTCCTCCAACCGGAACCGCTCCACCCGCGCAGGTGGCACACCCGCCGGCCGCGCAGGAACACGCCGCCTCACGAACGCCTCCCCAAGATGCGCCCGGCAGCGTCGACGCCGATCGTGGGATGCCCCTCAACCCCCGCCGCGATCCGCTCCAGCCGGGCAACTTCCTCGCTCGCGAGCATGCCCCGCGCCGCGAGCACGCCACCGGCCAGCTTCGGCAGCGAATCCATCATCGCCACGCTCTGATACGGCATCAGAGCGTGCCACTCCTGCGGGGTACGGGTCAGAAACCGCCCCTCCGAGCTCCCTCTACGCCTCATGACACAACTCCTCTGATGCCATACACGCCTCGCACGCCCACGCGCCTCTGAGGCCGCCTGGCGCCCTTCTGCGCGTCGTCCTCCTCGCCCGCAGGCAACCGCAGAGCAGCCGCAAGCCGAGCAAGCGCGATCTTCTGCTGGCGAGCCTCTACCGCGGCCGGATGGACGCGCTGTTGCAGGCCTGGACCGGTCACCATGAGCCCGTCAGCGTGAACCGCCTCGTCCAGCTCGTCGAGCAGGTCAACCGTGCGCACCATCTCCCGCAACAGCGCCAGCTCGTGCTCCTCCAGGTCGTACTCAGCGAGCACCGACGCCCACAGACGCCGGCCGGACTCGCGAGTACCCGCAGGAGGCTCCACCGCAACGGATTCGGACATTCAGGTACACCTCGTTTGTTTCAGGCCTCGCACAGAAAGAGCCGCCTGTCTGGGGGTCACGGGAGCTTCGTGGCTAAAAAATTGTTGGATGCGTCGGGCGCAGGCTGGGTCTGCGGTTCCCTCCCATTGGGAGACCTCTCCTGCCTTGGGTTGGCTGGGCTGCCTGAAGGTCAGCTCAGTTCGCCGTTTGACGCCCGACGCGTCCCGCTCATGGGGGCCTAGAAAACAGGTGGGATAAGGCCGTTTCCGCCGATCAAGCTAAGGCTCTTGGGGTATCGCTCGCTTTGCAAAGCGACGTACTCATACACCCGCAGGAGTATCGATAGGTTCGCGGCGAGAGGTTCGCGGAAGGCTTCGGCTCGCGGTGCGGACTCGTACAGGATCACGTCTTCGGTGCGGGCAACGATGATGCGGTCTTCGTTGGTGCCGGTGCCGAGAGTGACGGGGATGTTCGGGTCGACGAAGACGGGAAGCCCCTGCATGCTGCCGACGAACCCTTCGGCGGCCACCCCGCCCACGGCGGCGATGACGTTCTGCGGGGCGTTCGCGGCGGGTACTGCGAGCGGCCTGGTCTGGGTGTCGACGGCCGACAGGATCCATGCCCAGCGCCGCGGGTGCATGAAGATCGCGTCAGGCGGCAGGTAGCGGGTGGTGCTGATCTGCTGGATGGCGTCGGCCAGCTTGGGATACAGCTCGCCCACGGTGGCGGACGCGTCGGTGTAGGTGATCGCGTTGGCGCCGGTCACGTTGAGCAGTCCGCGCTTGCCTGCGGCGTTGTTGTTGATAACGAACGTGTCGACCTTCACCGCGAGATCGGCGAGCAGGTCACGCAGCAGCTCTTCGTCCATGTTGATCGGCGACTGCTCGACGAGCTGGACGGACACGACCTGCTGACCGGCGATCGTGGCCACGTTCGCAGTGACGCCGTTCGTGGTGGCGTCGGTGTTCTGCACGGCGGTGTTCTGCGTCGCCTGCTCGGCCACGGCGGTGCCGGTGGCGAGCCGCGGCAGGGTGATGGCGTCGGTACCGGCCGGCAGCGGCGCGTTACGGACGCGGTTGGCCACGACGCGGCCCGGCCTGGCCAGCCGAACGAACTCCTGCACCATGTACAGGGGTGGCACGAAGTCTCCACCGGCACCGTCCGTGGTGCTGAGCGCGCGGGTCTCCATCGCTACTTCGCGGTTGTTGCGGCGCAGCCGGTCCGCGGCGTCAGGGTCGGACCGCAGCGACAGGTTCACCATGTCGCGCACCCACGACGGGCTCTGAGGGTCGTGCCGGCGGTAGGTCGGCTCGTTGGAGGAGACGCTGAGCATGCCTCGCTCGCGCTGCTCGCCGGCCTGGCCGTACTTGGCGGCCAGCTCAGCAGTACGACGTTCCCGAGCGCCGTAGAAGGTGGCAGCAGCTCGCAGCTTGTCGACCTGCTCTTTGTGGGCGTCGAAGCGGCGCTTCTCGCTGGCTGTCAGCGTGTCGCGCTGCTCCTGCTTGACGGTTTCGAGGACGCCGTTGAGCATGCCCCGGTGGGCTTCGGCGAGCTGCTCACAGTGGCGAGCCAGCCATTCCCCGCCACCGCCCTCGGACGGCTCCCCGTGCTCCTGGACGATCTCTTCGTAGGTGGTGATGTGCGCCATGAAAGGCTCCCGAACTGTGGACGCATCAGTGCGGCCTCATACGAAGGCGGCGACTGAGCGCAGACGACAAGGGGACGCGGCTGCCAGTGGCGGGTCAGAGACGGTGCTCGGAGAGCGTGACCGTCGACCTCTGCGACTGGCAGGACAGGGTCCCGAGGGCTGCGAAGAGGTCACCGCGAGGCGTCCCTGTCGTTCTGCCAGTCACAATCATGCCACTTCGGGCCGACAAGGTCACTTCAAGGAGTCTGCGGCCTCGGCGCCGAGCCACTGCATGACCGTGGCGAGGTCCTGGCCCGTGAGCTCAGCGACCAGTGCGGCCAGCTTGAGCGCGAGCCACGACACCGGCAGCACGAGCTGTACGGGCGCCTCGGGGAAGTGGTCACGGCCGATGCCGGCCACCAGTCGACCGAACTCGACGTTGTCGAGCTGTCCGGCGTGGAGCTGGTGCGCCGCGGCGATGACTGCCACACCTGCGCGAAGTTGGTCGGCCAGCTCGGCGTCACTGCGGCCGGGCGTCTCGGGGTTCTGCTCGGACATGGGAGCACTCCTTGCGTGTCGATGGGGGTTAGAACTGCGTGACGTCGTGGTTGATCAGTACGCCGATGTACTGGCCTTCCTCGTCCGGGGTGATGCCCTCTTGGATGTGGACTCGGAGGCTGACCTTGACTCGGTCGGCCATGACGTCGTCGACGAGGTCGGCCAGGCGCCGGATGGCCCAGGTGATGGCGCGGGCGTCGGTACCGGTGGTGGGGCGGGTGAACACGTCGAGCAGGAGGGCTTCGTGGACGAGGTCGAGGCCTTTGATGATCTGCTGTAGGCCGCGGGCGTGCCGGTCTGCGCAGCGCGGGCAGGTCCATTGGTCGCCGTCGACGAACGCTGCGTAGGCGCGGATCTCGTACGTCTCTCGACAGGTTGAGCACTCGCCGTCTGCGGGGCCGTTGAACAGGGTGAGTTCTACGCGCGGCGGCGTGGTCATGAGGTCTCCTTGGTCTTGTGGCGGTTGGCGCGCTTACGGCAGGTGGGCGAGCAGTACTTGGCATCGGCCCGTGCGGTCTTGGGGATGGACTTCCGGCAGTCCGCGCACTTCCGCCGTACGGGCTTCACCGGAGCTTTGGAGACAGGGTCAGGCGGTAGGGTGCCGGACACCTGGAGCTGATCCGGGTGGACATCGGCGGTATTCGCGGTAACCCCGGTAACGGCGGTAACTTCGCTGGTCAGGACCGTTACCGCAGTTTGCTCGGTTACCGCAACTGCGGTAACCGGAGCCTGGGGCGCATCCTCGGTTACCGATGTTGCGGTAACCGGCGAGCCAGCGGTAACCGGCTCACCAGCAGAGTTACCGGGGTTACCGGGGTTACCGAGAATGTCGGGCTGTGAGGGCAGGTACCGGTTCCAGGCGTCCCCAAGACCGACGCTCACACCCTCTTTGTCGGCGTGCCCGGCCACCATGTAGCCCTTGACCGCCTTGTCCGAGGGGTCCTTGTACGTCTTGCGCAGAACCTCGTAGCCGCGCAGTTCCGCGGCGAGCCTGCGGGCATCGATCGCCTTGCCGTACAAATTGCCCCAAGGCGCCTCTTCCATGGCGACCAGACCGGAGAGGATCTCTTCCGTACGCAGCCGCTCGTGATGAGCAGTGATCTTCCCGTCCTTGTCCCGGACCGTGAACACCTCGCGCAGATCGGCCAGCAGCCGAACGCCGAGCGAGAGCGGCCGGCGACTCGGGTCGAGTACGAAGAACTTGCACGCCTCGCGGACACGGTCCGGCCATTCCCCGCCTGCCGCGTCAGCGATGGCGTGGAGAGGCTTCCAGACCTCCGCAGGACGGTCCACCACGCCCGAGGGCATATCCGGTCGGGCCTTACCGAGGTCTGCCGCGAGAGGCTCCATCCATGCGGCCAGATCGGCGGAGATGGGCTTGGCCTCCTCTTCGGCGTCCTCCTCATAGAACGGCTCGACATGCTCCCCCGCGGCCCGCTTGCGCATGTGGAGTGTGATCGCTCGCGTCGTGATCGTGGCGGGCATGCCGCCCGCGATACCTGCCAGCGCCACAGGTGCGAACACCTTGAACCGCTGGACCCTCATCTTGGACGCGTCGCCGACACAGCGCGGGATGGTGGCACCACGCTTGTAGCCGGCATTGAGCAGGCCGCGGAGATCCTCGAAGTTGCCCGCGTTCTTGACGTTGAAGATCGTGTCTGTCTCGTCGAACAGGAGCGTCATCGGGCCGTCGAACAGCATGCGAAACAGGGCGGCCGTGGTGGGAGAAAGGATCATCTCGGGCTTGTGGACCAAGAGGTTCAACACCTCTAGCACCCGCGTCTTGCCGCTCTCAGGCTCAGCCGAGCTGCAGATTAGGCGAGGCGTGGTGTAGAACATCTCGGCGGCATACGTGTGAGCCGCCCACAGCGTGACAGTGGGCAGGCAGTGCTCGTTCGGCAGGCAGAGGTACTGATTCGCAAACTTCTCCACCCGGCCGAGGATCTCGGAGCCGTCGACCGGCACGGATGACGTGGGCTCGGAGTCATCACCCGGGTCGCCGACAAGTTGCAGCGTCACGCGCTCCTCCTGGTGGCTCTGCGGAACGCGTCGGCCACCGTGCGGGCGGCCTGTCGCTCGTCGAAGTGGCGGTCAAAGTCCATGTCGCGGTACAGGGCGTGAAGCTCTGCCTCGCTGGCGCCGTTCTCCACAGCCCGGCACGCGGCCCAGAACAGAGCTGCGTTCCTGCCTGGCCGCCGCTTGCCCGCGAGGTACACGGCCAGATGGTCGATACCCGTGCCGTTGCTGGCGCGCTTGAGAGTGGCCTGGACGGGCTTGGGCGGGTCGAGGAACTCCCGCACCGAAGACCAGCTGAGTTGGTTCCGCGCGTGGGGACGCTCTGAGATGAGCCTGTACGGCTTGCCGTCGACCACGCTCGGCGGGACGACCACATAGCCGCCCGTGCTCTTGAAGTCGATGAAGTGCTGGACGAGGCTCGCGCACGCCTGGTCGGTTCCGGCGTAACCGGCGTGCAGACCCCCCGATGGCGTCTGCACGACCATGAACGGTTCGGGAAGCAAGCCTTCGGCCTTGAGCCGGTTGAACGCTGGCCATCCTGCGCCCTTCGGCTTCACGTCCACGTCGAGCACATCGAAGGTGGCCAGGCCGGTAGGCACTGCGAGGTTCGCGTTCGGGCAGGTCGTCAGCCACCGCGAGACCAACTCAATGTCGGTAGTGGCGTCGTACAGGCCGTGTCCGATCTGGCCGCACGCTCCCTTGCAGGTCTCCCGTAGGGGGTCACCCTCAGCATGTACGGACTTGAACAGGGGGCGCTTTCCGTTCGGGATGATCGGGAACACCGGCCATCCCCGCTCCACGTAGGCCAGTGCGGCGGCCAGCATGGTCGAGGTCATCAGGCGACCCGCTTTCGCTTGATCGCGCGCGGCGGGTGTAAGGCGAGCTCGTAGCGCTGGCCGCACCGCGCCTTGCGAGTGACGAGCACGGGCGCCGGCCACTTAAGCCGGTGCGAGTGCCAGAATCCGCAGGCCGGGCAAGCGTCGTCAGTGACGATCAGGGCGAACACCATGCCGTACGCGGGGGTGTAGACCGTCGCAGACAGCACGATGGGGAGCTGTCGCGAAGCGTGGCGCCTGTCGTTGCTGCGCTGTACCGTGGTCGCGTTGGTGGCGTCGCTGAACGCTGATCTTGTGGGCGGGTCCTCCGGGCTGGGAGGGTCCGCCCTTCTGTTGTCCGGAGCCATCAGGCGGCGCCGATCTTCTCCGCAGCCTCGCGCTGCTGCTCCCAACGGCGCAGCTCGGACTCCCGGTAGAGCACCTTCGTACCGATCTTCACGCCGCGCGGGCCGATGCCCGCATGCCGCCAGTAGCGAACCGTTCCAGGCGACGTCCGGTAGCGGTCCGCCACTTCAGCCGTCGTCCGATAGGGGTCTTGTGTCTCCATGACACTAACCTCCCGTTGATAGTTAGGCACAGACACACACAATCAGACAGTGTTGCCTTCTGTCAACGCGGGCATCTACTGTGTGCCAGTGACACAAACTGATTGGCAGGCCCGCCTGACCAAGGCCATCGCCGCAGAAATTCAGCACTATCGGAACCAGCGAGGGATGAGCGCCCAGGATCTTTCGAACGCCTGCGCGGCACTGGGTCTGACCTTGTCTCGCTCTGCGATCGCGAACCTAGAGAGCGGACGTCGGCCGACGATGAGCGTCGCTGAGTTGGTCGTCGTTGCGAAAGCTCTGAAAGTGCCGGCGATCCTGCTGCTGTTTCCTGTGGGACGCCAGAAAGACCTGGAGATCCTTCCAGGCCTCGAAGTTGACGCGTGGGAATCCTTGAAGTGGTTCACAGGCGAACAGGCATTCACTGAGCAGGATCCGAGCACGCTCGGATGGGTCGTCGAGCAGACCGACCAAGAGACATGGCGAACTAGCACTGCCCCTCTGGACAGCTACCGACTTCACGAGGAGTGCGTAATCGATCTCAAGAACACCCTGCGGCGCGCGCAATTCCAGCGCAAGGTAGCGCGCGAAGCAGCCAACTCCGAGGATCGAGATGCCGGCCTGGAGCGAGCGGAGCAAGATGAGGCTCGGTCGCGAACGCTGGAGAAGCAGCTGTCGCACATTCGCACTGAGATGCGCCGGCTGGACATCACTCCCCCGAGACTCGAAAGCTCGCTCGCCTTTATCGATGAGCCTGCGACCTGAACGGAAGTGAGGCTTGGCGGTGGCGCACATCCAAGACAGGTGGATGCGAAAGTCCCGTGACGCTGCCGGGAAGGTCATCCTTGACGACGAGGGCAAGCCGGTCATGGAGAAAGACCCTGAGCGGTTCGGCAAGGGTGCCCGGTGGCGGGTGCGGTATATGGATCCCGATGGCCAGGAGCGCAACCGGTCGTTCGCCAAGAAGGTGCAGGCCGACCGGTTCAAAGTCGATGTCGAGGCCGACGTGCAACGCGGCACGTACATCGATCCCGATGCCGGGAAGGTGACCTTCCGGAAGATCGCCGAGGAGGTGATCGAGAACCGCACGCTGAACCCGAGCACCCGCGCCAAGATGCGCCAGCGGCTCACCAAGCACGTCTATCCGTTAATCGGGTCGCAGGAGATCGGCCTGCTCTCTCAGCGCCCCAGCATCATCCAGAGCCTTGTGAAGCAGTTGTCGAGAGACCTCTCGCCCACCACGCTTACCGTGATCATGGCGCACGTCCAGCTGGTGTTCTCCGTCGCCATCAGCGACAAGCTGATCGTCCAGAATCCGGTTATCACCAAGACCGTGGTGTTGCCGTCTGTGATGAAGAAGAAGCTCGTACCCTGGACGGCCGATCAGGTGTTCGACGTGGCGGACGCACTGCCGGCGCGCTATCAGGCCATGGTGGAGGTAGGAACGGGCGTCGGGTTACGGCAAGGCGAGATCTTCGCGTTCAGTCCTGATGACATCGACTGGCTTCCCGGCGTGGCGCACATTCAGCGCCAGGTGAAGATCCTGAGCAACAAGCTGGTCTTCGCTCCACCCAAGGGGGGCAAGCCGCGGGACGTGCCCTTGCCCGAGAGCGTGAAGATCGCTCTCGCTGAGCACATGCGCGCGGTCGAGCCGGTCACGGTGACGCTGCCATGGGTGGACGTGGATGGGCCGCCGCACACTGCACAGCTGTTCTTCACCAACGTCAACGGCCGGGCGATCCATCAGGCCACTTTCCTACCAGTGTGGCGGCGAGCACTGGTTCAGGCCGGTATCGTGCCGCCGCTGCTGAGCGGCGAAAAGCGAGGGTACGCCTACCGCGAGCACGGCATGCACATGCTGCGGCACTACTTCGCGAGCGTGCTGCTGACCGAGGGGGAGAGTCCTAAGGCCGTGGCTGACTGGTTGGGGCACGGCGACGGCGGGGCCCTGCTACTTCGGACGTACGCACACCTGATGCCGAAGTCGGAGCAGCGTATGCGGAAGATCATCGACGCTGCGCTAAGACGGCCTACCGCACAAGATCGCTTCTCGGCTGACGGCCCAGAGACGGCCCGAGGGGTGATCGAATGAGCATTTATCCAGCTCTTTGCCCATGCCGCTGGGGTAGTGACTGTTGACCATCGCCGACCTGACCCGCTCGCGGGCCTCGCTCAGTGCCGTGTCGGGAAGGCCGATGAGGTGGATGCACGCCAAGCCGTTGCCCACGTCGGCTTCCACCTCGACGGGGCGGCCCGCGACTCCGACCAGGGCGACGCTGCGGGTGCGCGCGACTGCCACCTAGATCGCCCCCCGCACGTGACGCAGGGAGTAGTCGCCTGCGAAGCGCTCAAGGGCGATCACGTCGATCCTGACCGTGGCGAAGGCGCGGGGCTGGCCTGCCAGCCATTTGGCGGCCAGGGTCCTCAGGCGTGCCAGTTTGGCCGGTCGTACGGACTCGAGTGCGGTGCCGTGGGATCCGCTCGAACGGGTCTTCACCTCGACGACCACGAGGCTGGGGCCGTCTTCGGCGATGATGTCGATCTCTCCGTAGCGGCAGCGCCAGTTGCGCTCGATGATTGTCATGCCCTCGGCTTGCAGGTAGTCAGCGGCGAGTTGCTCGCCGTGCCTGCCGAGTTCGTTCTTCGCGGCCATGTGCCACCTCCGGCACTGACCTTCGCTTACTCAGGGTGGTCGGCCGGCTGCCGAGCGCGGTTCTGGGGATAGCGGCGGGCGGGCGGCTCGAGGTTGTGGATAACTGCGCCAAACGCTGCGCCCAGCCCGCATCGCCACTGCCGCGCCTCCCCCGCCGGTGGACGCTCCCCGCGTGCAGACACGTGCGGTCAGGTCCACGCGCCATGCGGCACAGACACGTGCACACCAGCGCGGACCTACATACCGGTGCGGGACAGACACGCGGGAGCGCACCAACACGGAGGACGCCCCACAGACGTTACGTCGCGGGGCCCGATCTCCGTCCCGGTTACCCCGAGAAGCCCTCCTTCGGCATCTCCAGGTCGGCCTTGGCCAGCTCTTCGACGTTGACATCCTTGAACGTGACGACGCGGACGTTCTTCACAAACCGCGCAGGCCTGTACATATCCCAAACCCAGGCGTCCTGCATCTTCACGTCGAAGAACACATCACCGTTCTCGGCGGTGCGCACGTCGAGGTCGACGGAGTTCGTCAGGTAGAAGCGCCGCTCCGTCTCCACTACGTAGGTGAACAAACCGACGACATCGCGGTATTCGCGGTAAAGCTGCAGCTCCATCTCGGTTTCGTATTTTTCGAGATCCTCTGCGCTCATCGCGGTCCTCCTGTCGTACCGGTCCCCCGGTGTGCCTGCTCAGGCAACCCCGGCCCCCATTTCATTCTCGCCCATCTCCCTGGCCACCGTGACGAAGGAGTAACGGTGGTGCGCGCACGGGCCGTGCGTCTCCAGTGCCAGGCGGTGCTGTGGCGTGACATAACCCTTGTGGTCGGCGAAACCGTACAGAGGAAAGTCGCCGTCCAGTGCGACCATCAGCCGATCCCTCGTCACCTTGGCCACGATCGACGCGGCCGCCATGCAGGCGGCCACCTGGTCCCCCTTCCACACTGCGAGCGACGGCGCCGGAAGGCCCGGCACCGGAAAGCCATCTGTGAGGATGTACCCAGGGTCACACGACAACTGCGCGACGGCCCGCCGCATTCCTGACAGGTTGCATTTGTGCAGCCCCCTGGCGTCGATCTCCGTGGGCGGGATGATGACGACGCCGACGTGGGCGGTGGCGATGATCTGCTCGTGCAGGCGCTCGCGCACCACCGGGGAGAGCAGCTTGGAGTCTGCCAGCCCGTCGATCTGCTTGCGCAGGATGACGGCGGCGACGACCAGCGGGCCCGCGCAGGCCCCGCGACCGGCCTCGTCGACCCCGGCGATGGGGGTGAGGCCGCGCCGGGCCAGCGCCCGCTCGTAGGCGTAAAGTCCGGAATCGCGCCGGACGACGCTCGGTCGAGGGCGGAACGCAACTGTCATGACACAGGAAGCGTACGCCCCAATCGCCGCAAACCGCGACCGCAAGCGCGCTCTACTTGACCTTGGCGAAGCTCTCGGGCTTGGTGAAGATCATGCCCCGCGACAGCGGCCAGTAGCGCACCACTGCCGTGCCGACGACCGCGTCCACCCCGATGAACCCCTTGCCCGGCTCCTCCATGTGGCTTCGGGCGTCGGCCGAGGCGCTGCGGTGGTCTCCCATCAGCCAGAGTTTGCCCGCCGGCACCGTGACGTCGAACTTGTCGCCTGAGGGGAAGTCCTCGGGGAACAGGTAGGAGGACTCTTCGAGCGGCTTGCCGTTGATCGTGATGCGCTTCTTGGAGTCGCAGCAGACGACCTTGTCGCCGCCGACGCCGATGACCCGCTTGATGGTGTCCTCGCCGTTCCAGCCCTTGAACACCACGATGTCGCCCCGCTCGGGCGCGCCCGCGAGCTTGTTGACGAAGACCCGGTCGTTGACCTGGAGGGTGTTCTCCATCGACTCGGAGGGGATGTAGAAGGATCCGACCACGAACGCCTGCAGCAGCAGCGCGATCCCCACGCCCATCACCAGCAGGACGATCGTCTCCCGGAAACCGCCCTTTTTCTTCTTCTCCACACCCTCCGCCTTCTTGGTGACGGCCATCAACGCCTTGCCCCGATCCAGCGTCGCCGGACCAGAACCAGAGGAGCCGCCAGCGCGAACCCCGCGACCAGCGGGACCGACCCGCCGAGCGCCTGGAGCGCGGGCTGCGCGAAGGTGTCGGGGATGGGGATCGACGAAGCTCGCGAGAACGGCCAGACGATCACGAACGCCCGTCCGATGACCTGACTTTCGGGAATGGATCCGCCCCCAGGGTCGCCCGTGTGGGCGCGGGAGTCCAGCGAGACCTGACGGTGGTCGCCCATGACCCACAGGCGCCCCGGCGGCACCTTGATGTCGAAGGGCTCTCTGGAGGGCAGGTTGCCCGGGTAGAGGTAGGTGGTCTCGTCGATCGCCACCCCGTTGACGGTGATGCGCTGACGCGAGTCGCAGCACTTGACGTGGTCGCCGCCGACGCCGATGACCCGCTTGATGTAGTCCTTCTCGCCGGGGACCACGCCGAACGCGGTGCCGACCCAGCGGAAGAAGCCCGCGACGGGGTTGGAGGGCTCTTCGAGCTCGAACTCGCCGTCCCAGGAGTCGACGCCGGAGAAGACGACCACGTCACCGCGCTCGATGTCACGCGTGTGGTAGACCAGCTTGTTCACCAGCACCCGGTCGTTCTTCAGGAGAGTGTTCTCCATCGACTCGGACGGGATGTAGAAGGCCTGGATCACGAACGTCTTGATGATCAGCGCCAGTGCCAGCGCCACGACGACCAGGACGGGGAGTTCTTTCCAGAACGACCCCTTCTTCTCTTTCTTCCCGTCTGCTGCCGGCTTCTGAGTCTCTTCGGCGACCACGTCCACCTCGTCCTCGACAGGGCGGCGCGGCGCGCCGGGCTCCTGGCTCTCGCTAGTCATTGCTGACGAGCCTAGATGATGTACAGGCCCGACAAGCCTCGACCGACGCTACACCGAGCACGAGTCGCTCCACATAAAGGGAAGGCCCCCGCAAAAGCCAGATGGCCCGCACGCCAGGCGGGCCATCTGGAAGAACGAGCTGCGTTTACTTGGCGGGCGTGGCGTCACGCTTCTCGCGGATGCGAGCAGCCTTGCCGCGCAGGTCACGCATGTAGTAGAGCTTGGCGCGGCGCACGTCGCCACGGGTCACGAGCACGATCTTCTCGATGACCGGGCTGTGCACCGGGAAGGTGCGCTCGACGCCGACGCTGTAGCTGACCTTGCGGACCGTGAAGGTCTCGCGGGCGCCGCTGCCCTGGCGGCGCAGCACGAACCCCTTGAAGACCTGGACGCGGGAGCGGTTGCCTTCGACCACTCGGACGTGAACCTCGAGCGTGTCGCCGGGCCGGAAGTCCGGCACGTCGGTGCGCAGGGTCGACTTCTCGAGCTCCTGGATCTTCGTGTTCATGAGAGCTTTTCCTCAAGTCTCGCGAGCACGCGGAGGTCCACCCGGCTTGAGCTCGCGGCGGACGCGCCTGCTGATTTGATGGACCCGGAACCATTTCCCGGGCATGGCTGACCAACCACATGACGGTTGGCAACGCTTCAGTGTGCCACATCTTCCGGCGGGAGGCGAAACGCGAGCTCCTCCAGCAGCCGCCGGTCGTGTTTGTCGAGCGTGCCGGGGTCGAGCGCCGCCGCCAGCTCGGGCCTGTTGCTCACGGTACGGCGAAGCGCCTGGTCACGCCGCCACCTGGCGACCTTCCCGTGATGTCCGGACAGCAGCACGGCAGGCACCTCGTGCCCCCGCCAGACCGGCGGCTTGGTGTAGACGGGGCCTTCGAGGAGGTTGCGCATGGCGCCGGGGGCGAAGGAGTCGTCGACGGCCGAGTGCGCGTTGCCGAGGACGCCAGGCAGCAGCCTGCCGATGGCCTCTGCCATCACCAGCACCGCCACCTCGCCGCCGGCCAGCACGTAGTCGCCGATGCTCACCTCGTCGACCCGCAGCCGTGAGCCGTACTCGGCCATGACCCGGGAGTCGATGCCCTCGTAGCGGCCGCAGGCGAACAGCAGCCAGGGCTCGGTCGCCAGCTCCTGGGCGAGCTCCTGGGTGAACGGCCGGCCGCTGGGCGTCGGGACGATCAGCCGGGGGGCGCCGTCGCCGATCACCGCGTCGATGGCCTCGCCCCACACCTCGGGCTTCATCACCATGCCGGGGCCGCCGCCGTAGGGCGTGTCGTCGACGGTCCTGTGCACGTCGTGCGCCCAGTCACGCAGCTGGTGCACCCGCACGTCGAGGGTGCCCCGCTCGCGCGCCTTGCCGATCAGCGAGACGTCGAGCGGCGCGAAGTATTCAGGGAAGATCGAGATGATGTCGAGCCGCACCGCGCTCACAGCAGCCCTTCGGGTGGTGCGACCACGAGCCTGCCGCCGGCCAGATCCACCTCCGGCACCAGCGCCTTGACGAACGGAATGAGCGCGTCGTCCTGGCCGCCGCGCCGCACGACGAGGAGGTCCTGGCCATGGTGGAGCACGTCGGTGACCTCGCCGACGGATTCGCCCTCGACGGTCACCACCTTGAGCCCGATGAGCTGGTGGTCGTGGAACTCGTCGGGGTCGTCGGAGGGCTCCACCTCGGCGGAGTCGATCACCAGCATCGTGCCGCGCAGCTGGTCGGCGGCGTCGCGGCCGGCGACGCCGGCGAGGGTGAGCAGCAGCATGCCCTTGTGCCAGCGGCGGCCCTCGATGACGATCGGCCCCCTTTCGGCGGGGTCCGTGGCGATCGACGCGCCGACGGGGAGGCGCAGATCGGGATCGTCGGTGCGCACCTCCACGGTCACCTCGCCGCGCACACCGTGCGGGCGGCCTATCCGGCCGACGACCAACTGCACGTGAACCTACCCTCTCTAACGCAAGCGCCCCCATCGGGATGAACCGATGAGGGCGCGCGAACCTGACGCTAACGGACTGCTTCGTCCAGGTCGAGCAGATCGACCCGTACGTACTTCCCGTCGGCCAGGGCATTCACGACTGTGCGCAGCGCCTTGGCGGTGCGCCCGCCGCGTCCGATGACCTTGCCCAGGTCCTCGGGGTGCACCCGGACCTCCAGGACGCGCCCGCTGCGAATGCGGCGAGCACGGACCCGGACATCGTCTGGATGTTCGACGATGCCTCTAACGAGGTGCTCGAGAGCCTCCTCGAGCACGTCAGGCCTCGCCCTCGGCCTGGGTCTCGGCGGGGGCGGCCTCAGCCTCGTCCTTCTTCTTGGCCTTCTTCGGCGTCGTAGCCGCAGTGCCGGTGTCGCCACCGGACAGCGTCTCCTTGGCCGCGGCCTCGTAGAGGGCGTGACGGTCGGGCGCGGGCTCGGCGACCTTCATCGGCTCAGGGGCGGGCTCGCCCTTGAACTTCTGCCAGTCACCGGTGAGCTTGAGCAGCTTGAGCACCGGCTCGGTCGGCTGCGCGCCGACACCCAGCCAGTAAGCGGCGCGCTCGCCGTCGATCTCGATGCGCGACGGGTCCTGCTTCGGGTGGTACAGGCCGATCTCTTCGATCGCCCGGCCGTCACGCTTGGTGCGGCTGTCGGCGACGACGATGCGGTACTGAGCGTTGCGGATCATGCCGAGCCGCTTGAGCTTGATCTTGACTGCCACGGGTGTGGTCTCTCCTGCATTCGAGCGCGGGTGAGCGGGCTCCTCATCGAGTGGGGCACGATGCGGGTCCGCTCCAGGGACAGGCGCGGCCGGCGGGAGGTGAGAGGGCACCCGCCTGGTCACGATGTTCCAACATGCAATTGTGCCAGACGTACGGCACTGCCTTCGACTTCATGCCAGGCCGGGAGCAGAAGTTTACTTCTGGCCGGGCAGCCTCAGCTTGGACGGGTCGAAACCGGGCGGCAGCTCCATGCCGGGAGGCAGCTTGCCGCCGAGGTTGCCCAGCACGCCGCCCTGCTTGGGCTCGGCGGGCGCCTCCGTCGGCTGCTTGCCGAGTGCCGCCTTGCGCGGGTCGCCGCTCACGCGGCGTCCCTTCTTGGTCTTCTTCTGCCCCTTGGCGGCCTTGCCCCTGCCACCGGGCATGCCGGGGATGCCCATGCCGCCCGCCATCCGCTTCATCATCTTCTGGGCCTCGTAGAAGCGGGTGATGAGGTTGCTGACCGCGGTGACCGTGACGCCCGAGCCGTTGGCGATGCGGGCGCGCCGGGAACCATTGATGATCTTCGGGTCCTGGCGCTCCCCCGGCGTCATCGAGCGGATGATGGCGGCGATGCGGTCGAGGTCGCGGTCGTCGATGGAGTCGAGCTGGTCGCGCATCTGCCCCATGCCGGGCATCATGCCGAGCAGGTTCTTGATCGGTCCCATCTTCTGGACCATCATCATCTGCTCGAGGAAGTCCTCGAGCGTGAAGTTCTCGCCCGAGGTGAGCTTGCCCGCCATCTTGGCGGTCTGCTCCTCGTCGAACGTCTTCTGGGCCTGCTCGATCAGGGTGAGGATGTCACCCATGTCGAGGATGCGGGAGGCCATCCGGTCCGGGTGGAAGGCGTCGAAGTCCTCGACCTTCTCACCGGTGGAGGCGAACATGATCGGCCGGCCGGTGATGTGCCTGACCGACAGGGCCGCGCCGCCGCGGGCGTCGCCGTCGAGCTTGGTGAGGACGACGCCGTCGAAGCCGACGCCGTCCATGAACGCCTGGGCCGTGGTGACGGCGTCCTGGCCGATCATGGCGTCGACCACGAACAGGACCTCGTCGGGCTGGACCGCGTCGCGGATGTCGGCGGCCTGCCGCATCATCTCCTGGTCGATGCCGAGGCGGCCGGCGGTGTCGATGATGACGATGTCGTACTGCTGGCGCTTGGCCTCGTCGATCGACTGGCGGGCGACCGCGACCGGGTCGCCGACGCCGTTGCCGGGCTCGGGGGCGTAGACGGCGACCTGCGCGCGCTCGCCCACGACCTGGAGCTGCTGGACCGCGTTGGGCCGCTGCAGGTCGGCGGCGACGAGCATCGGCACGTGGCCCTGCTCGCGCAGCCACCTGGCGAGCTTGCCCGCCAGCGTGGTCTTGCCGGCGCCCTGGAGGCCGGCGAGCATGACGACGGTCGGCGGCGTCTTGGCATAGCGGAGCCTGCGGGTCTCGCCACCGAGAATCTCGATCAGCTCGTCGTTGACGATCTTGACGACCTGCTGCGCCGGATTGAGCGCTTGGGAGACCTCGGAGCCGCGGGCGCGCTCCTTCACCTGGGCGACGAATGCCTTGACCACCGGCAGCGCGACGTCGGCCTCGAGCAGCGCGATGCGGATCTCGCGGCAGGTGGCGTCGATGTCGGCGTCGGACAGCCGCCCCTTGGATCGGAGGGAGGAGAAGACCGATGTCAGCCGGTCGGAAAGCGTCTCGAACACGTGGTAGGCCAGTCCTCGAAGCGAATGTGGGTCTGGTCTCAGCCTATCCGCTTCATTAGCCGTTCCAACCTGGCACGGCCATCCGAACCGAGAGGGCATGCTCGACCAGGTTGATCAGCGCGCTCTTGACCGAGTCCTTGGAGCGGGCGTCCAGGCGGATGAGCGGGATGTGCGGGGCGAGGGTGAGAGCGTCGCGGACTTCGGTGTCGCTGTGCTGGTATTCGCCGTCCCAGCCGTTCAGACCCACCACGAAGGGCAGCTGCGCCTCTTCGAAGTAGTCGATCGCCGGGAAGCTGTCGGCCAGCCGGCGGGTGTCGACCAGGACCACCGCGCCGATCGCACCCCGGACCAGGTCGTCCCACATGAACCAGAACCGGTGCTGCCCCGGCGTGCCGAACAGATACAGGATCAGATCCCGGTCCAGCGACACCCGGCCGAAGTCCATCGCCACGGTCGTCGTCGACTTCAGCGGCGTCATCCCGAGGTCGTCGATCCCGGCCGAGGCGTCCGTCATCACCGCCTCGGTCGTCAGCGGCATGATCTCCGACACCGCGCCGACGAACGTCGTCTTGCCAACTCCGAAGCCACCGGCCACCACGATTTTGGTCGAGGTGAGCCCGGGACTAGAGCCTGCGTAGTCCACTGAGCACCCTTTCGAGCAGGTTGACATCTGGCCTTCCAGCGTCCAGCTGCGGCTGGTGCACGCGGACCAGGCCTTCCGCCGCCATGTCGGCGATGAGCACGCGCGCCACACCGAGCGGCATCCGCAGCAGCGCCGACACCTCGGCGACCGAGCGGACCTGCCGGCAGAGCTGGCTGATCGCCTGGTATTCCGGCGTGATGTGCGAGAACTCCCGGTGCTCGGCCGTGGCCGAGGAGACCAGCGCCTCCATGGCCAGCTTCACGCGCGGCGCCGTCCGTCCGCCGGTCACGGCGTACGGGCGCACCGGCGAGGCCGGGTCCGCGGCACGCGGGGGTGTGGGTTCCCAACCGCCGCTGTTCCAGCCGCCACTGTTCCATCTGGGATCTGTCACTCACATCACCTGGTCTGGCTGGCACGCAGCTCCGCGCGCACCGCCGGAGTGAGTACCTGACCGGCACGGTCCACCATCAGGGTCATCTGGTAGGCCACCAGGCCCATGTCGCAGTCCGGCGCGGCGAGTACGGCCAGGCAGGAGCCGTCGCTGACCGACATGATCAGCATCAGCCCGAACTGCATCTCCACGATCGTCTGGTTGACCACGCCGCCTTCGAACACCCGGGCGGCGCCCTGGGTGAGGCTCACGAGGCCGGAAGCGATCGCGGCCAGTTGGTCGGCCCGGTCGGGCGGGAAGCCCGACGAGGCCGCGAGCGGCAGGCCGTCAGAAGAGACGACGACGGCGTGGGCGACGCCTGGCACCGAGCCGACGAAGTCGGTGATCAACCAGTCGACGCCGCGAGCCGCGTGGCTCAGGTCGTTCATGCGCCCTCCTCCCTGTTCTCGTGGTTCCGCTGACCAGGTGGTTGTGCCCGGCCCCCGCTGATATCGTCACGCGCTGCCCGGAAGCCCTGCTGGAAGCTGGACAGGCGGCTGCGCACCCGGTCCGGTGAGACCGTGGGCATCGGGGCGACTCCCTTGGGGGCCGACGCGGTGTCGGCCGAGCCCGGCACGAGGTTGGCCTTGGGCACCCGCTTGGGCAGCCCGGAGGCCGTCGCGCCGTCGCGCGCCGGCTCGGCCGCGGCCTGGGCCGCGCTCCAGCCGGCGTCGGACGTGGCCGAGCCCCAGGTGGAGCCGGTCCCGCCCTGGTCGAACCAGGCCGACTCCACCGCGGCGAAGATCGGCAGGAACTCGTCGCCGGCCGCCGGGACCGCGGGGATGGGGCCGGTCGCCGCCGACTCGGTCTCCGGGAAGTCGTACTTCGGCCGCTGCGAAGCGGCCTTCGGCCGGTCGTCGAAGGCGCGGCCGGGGAGCGGGTCGGTGGGGCGCTTGGGCAGCGGGTTGCTCTCGCTGGACCAGGAGCCGGGGACTCGCGAGGGGATCCAGACGTCGTCGGTGTCGAACCCGCCGCTGCTGCTGCGCGGGTTGGACGGCCAGGCGTCGCCTGCCGACGGCCATTGGGCTCCCGAGGGCCAGGAGGCGCTCGGGTCGCCGTTGGACGGGTAGGACGGGTGTCCCGGACCCATCTGGTAGCCGCCGCCCTGCCACTGAGGCGCGGCCGCGGCCGCGGAGGGGGCGAAGGCGTCCGCCCGGCTCCGGTCCATGGAGGCCGGGTTGTCGTAGGTGGGGGTCTGCGTGCCGAGCAGGCTCTCCGGCACCAGGACCATCGCGGTGAGCCCGCCGCCGCCCTGCGGGCGGAGCTGGACGCGGATGCCGTGCCGGTGCGCCAGCCTGGCGACCACGAACAGGCCCATCCGGCGCGACACCGACACGTCCACCGCGGGCGCGTCGGTGAGCCGCTCGTTGGCCTGGACCAGTTCTTCCTGGGTCATGCCGATGCCGGAGTCGGTGATCGAGAGCATCACGCCGCCGCCGTCGATCCGGCTGCCCGACATGGTCACCCGGGTCTCCCTCGGGGAGAACGACAGCGCGTTCTCCACCAGCTCGGCCAGCAGGTGGATGATGTCGTTGACGGCCTGGCCCGCCACGGAGACGCCGTCGGGGACCTGCAGCAGCACGCGCTCGTAGTTCTCGACCTCCGACAGGGAGGCGCGGGCCACGTCGACCATCTTGACCGGCTGGCTCCAGCGGCGCGGCGGGTCCTGGCCCGCGAGAACCAGCAGGTTCTCGCTGTTACGCCGCATGCGGGTGGCCAGGTGGTCGAGTTTGAACAGGTTCGCCAGCCGGTGCTCGTCCTGCTCGCCCTGCTCCAGCCCGTCGATCAGGGTGATCTGCCGCTCGACCAGCGTCTGGCTGCGCCTGGACAGGTTCACGAACATCGCGTTGACGTTGGCCCGCAGGCGTGACTCCTCGCCCGCCAGGCGGACCGCCTCGCGGTGCACCTCGTCGAAGGCGCGCGCCACTTCTCCGATCTCGTCCTGCGACACCACGCCGATGGGCTCGACTTCGGGCTGTTCGGTCGATTCCGACTCGCGCAGCTTGCGCACGGTTTCCGGCAGGCGCTGCCCGGCGATCTGCAGGGCCTCGCCGCGCAGCCTGCGCAGCGGGCGGACGAGCGACCTGGCCATGATGATGGTCACGGCGAGCACCACGAGCAGGAGCGCCACGATGGCGATCGCGACGATCAGCGCGGTGCGCTGCTCGGCCGCCTGCAGGGCGCTGCTGCGCAGCACGATGGTGTCGGCCATCTGGGCCTCGACCTTGCGCATGCGGTCCAGGGTGTCGGTCATCGAGTCGAACCAGAGGCTGCCGTTGCGCGGGCCGAGCGCCTTGTCGACCAGGAGGTCGCCGTCGGCGGTCAGCACGAGCGCGCGTGACCTGATGCCCTCCGCGCGGTCGACTTCCTGGCCGCTGACGTTGTCCTCGTAGAACTGGCGCTGCGCGATGGTCGCGTGAGCCCGGAAGGTGGTCAGCTCGCTCGATCGCTGGGCGCGAGCCGCCAGGAAGTCGTCGAGCAGCGCGGCGTCGAGCCGCCTGTTCGCCAGGCCGGCCATGAGGATGGCGCGCTCCGCCGAGGCACGCTCCTTGGCCCGGGTGAGAGCGGCGAACGCGGAGACGGCGTCGGCGAGTTCCTCGTCGACGGCTCCGCGGTCGATGTCGTCGTTGAAGGCCATCAGGTCGCGGATGACCTGCTCGTAGAGGCGGATGACGGTACGGGTGTCCAGCTGGGTTCCGGTGGCCACCTTGCGGGCGTTCGGCAGCTCGTCGAGCCGGTTGCGGATCTGTACCGCCTCGGCGCGTTCGGCGCTGTCGGAGGTGGCGAGTTCCTCGATGCCGCCGCGTACGGCCTGCACGGCCTTGTCGACGACCGCGTACTGCGTCTCGACCTTGCCGAGGCCGCTGGCCCTGCGTCCCTGCGCGACGTGGGTCGCGGTCAGGTCACGTTCCAGTTCCACTTCCTGCCCGAGCTCGGCCAGCTGGCCGGCGAGCACCGCGATCTCATTGACGCGCTGATACTCGATGGCGCTGCTCATCGAGGCGGTGACCCTGGTCCCGCCGAGGATCAGGGCGGCGACGGTGGGGATGACGATGAGGGCGAGCAGTTTCGAGCGCACACGCCAGTTGCGCAGGGCGGTCCTCGGGGGCCGCTTGACCCTGTGGTCGTTCCTCGGGGGACGTCCTTGGCCCGGCTGGCGTGGCACCGAGGGGGTGCCCGAGGGGCTCGCAGTCTCAGTGCCGGGCGCACGGCTCCCGCGGGTAGATGCAGTCCTCACCGACTTGTGCAACCTCTCCTCGGACAATCTGACGCGCGCGGATCACATCAGGCCTGTTTGGCGTGACGCCGAAACCCCCATGGGGCGAGTGCTTATTTGAGCACACCCACATTAAATCGGCCAATACCTCAAGCGTCACAATATTCACACTAAACCCCATAACCTCTCAAACCGGACTGGTTTAACCTTTAATTGCGCAGGTGGGAGGCCATGTCAGATCGATAATCTTGCGCACTACGCAAAACAGACAAACAGCTCAATACATCACATCTAGGCTTCTATCGGGAATCCCTCATCCGCGCAGGGTTTACCGGATTCCGGTTGATCTACTCCGTTACTCTGACTCGCAACTCGCCCGTCTTCCTCCTGTCTGACCCGATACGGAATCGGTCAGACGGATCTCTGGAGAGAGCTCAAATGACGCTTCCCCCGTCCGGCGCTGGGGCGTTCCCATGCGCCTGACCGTCCATCGCGCACTGGAGAGCCAGATAGTCTGCGGCGCCATCGGAGTCGCGGGCCTGCTGTGCATAGCAGAGGCGGCCGGCAGGTCCGGTCTCATCTCGACGGTCCAGTTCCCGCTCGCCTCGACGGTCCTGGCGAACGCGGCCGAGCTGGCCACGGACGCGGAGTTCCTTGCCGACGTGGGGGCCACCTTCCTCGGCTGGGCGCTCGGCCTGCTGGTCACCGTGCTGGTGGCCGTACCGGCCGGGCTGGTGCTCGGCAGCGTGCCCGCGATCGAGAGGGCACTGCGGCCGCTGATCGAGTTTCTGCGCCCCATCCCGTCCGTGGCGCTGATCCCGCTGGCCGGCTTCATCTTCTCCGACCGGCTCGACATGAAGATCGCGATGATCGTGTACGCCTCGACGTGGCCGATCCTGATCAACACGATCTACGGCCTCAGAGACGTCGACCCGCTGGCCAAGGAGACGCTGAGGACCTTCGGGTTCGGCCACCTGTCGGTGCTGTGGCGGGTCTCCCTGCCCAGCGCGGCCCCCTTCATCGCGACCGGGATCCGGGTGTCCGCGACGATCGCCCTCATCCTGGCGATCAGCACCGAGCTGATCGGCGGCGGCTCCGACGGCATCGGAACCTTCATCATCCTGGCGGAGAGCAGCCCGGACGGCCTCACCCTGACCATCGCCGCCACCGTCTGGGCAGGCGTGCTCGGCCTGCTGACGAACGCCGCGTTCGTGTGGGGGGAGCGCCGCATCTTCCACTGGCACTCGACCCGGGTAGGAGCAGCACAGTGATCAGCAAGTTCGCCGCATACCTGCTGCGGCTGTGGGTCGTACCGGTCGTGCTGATCGTGTGGGAGGTGGCGACCCGGGCGATGGAGCATCCGTTCTTCCCGCCGCCGTCGACGATCGTGCTGCGGATGCGGGAGCTGTGGTTCACCGGCCCGCCCACCCAGCTGTGGTTCAACGACACGGCGCTGGGCAACTTCCCGCACAGCCTGGGCAGGTTGCTCGGCGGCTGGGTGGTGGCCGGCCTGATCGGCGTGACGCTCGGGATCATGCTCGGGCGCTCCCCGCTGCTCTTCCGGTTCATCGACCCGCTCATCCAGTTCGGCCGGGCTCTGCCGCCGCCCGCCCTGCTCCCCCTGTTCCTGGCGCTGTTCTCGGTCGGCACCCAGATGCAGGTCGCGACGATCACCTTCGGCATCATCTGGCCGGTGCTCTTCAACGCGGCCGACGGAGCCCGCAACGTCGAGCCATTGCACCTGGAGACGTCCCGCGCCTTCAAGCTGTCGGGCAGGCAGCGACTGTTCGAGATCATCCTGCCGTCCGCCGCTCCGAAGATCTTCGCCGGGCTGCGGCTCAGCCTCTCACTGGCGCTGATCCTCATGGTGATCGCGGAGTTTTTCAGCACCGAGGGCATCGGCTTCCAGTTGCGGGCCACGCAGCGCGCGTTCGATCTGCCGGGCGTCTGGGGCTCCATCATCCTGCTCGGCATTCTGGGATATCTGCTCAACCAGGCGTTCCTGGTCCTGGAGCGGCGGGCGCTGAGCTGGCACAGCTCGTCGAAGGGGACCGCCTGACATGCGAAACCAGGCGTCCCGCAAGGTAATGAGCGTTCCGATAATGGAACACTCTGCCAAATACCCCCAAAATCCCCTGTATATCACCTATTCGGCACCACACCTCCTATACGGGACATTTCGCTAGATGTCGTGACACTTCACGATTTGACGATGAGTCCACAAGTCCTGTTGCGCTAGGCTCTCTCTCCTCAAGATCACGCCTGCGTGCGTATCAATTGCGTCTTCCCCCTGGAGCGTTCATGTCCGGTCTCCGGCGCCGCCTTCGAATTTCCGCTCTCTTACTCACTGCCACCGCAATGCTCGCCTCCGGCTGCGGTGGAGGCAGCGATTCAGGAACTACCGCACAGGCAGGTGGGCCAGAAAAGACCGACATCATCGTCGGCATGCTGCCCCTGCCCGAGGTCGCCCCCATCCAGATCGGCATCGACAAGGGCTTCTTCAAGGCCGAGGGTCTCAACGTCAAGATCGAGACGATCCAGGGCGGCGGGGCCGCGATGTCCGACCTGCTCAGCGAGAAGCTGAGCGTGCTCCACAGCAACTACGTCTCCGCCCTGCTCGCCGCCTCCAGCGGCACCGCCAAGCTCAAGATCGTCGGCGAGGCCTACGCGGCCAAGCCCGCCAACTTCATGCTCATGGTGAAGAAGGGCTCGACCATCACCAAGGTGTCCGACCTCAAGGGCAAGAAGGTCGGCGTCAACACCCTCAACAACATCGCCACCCTTTCGGTGAGCGCCCTGCTGAAGACGAACGGCCTGACGCCCGAGGACGTCCAGTTCCTGGAGCGCCCGTTCCCCGACCTGCCCGGAGCCCTCGACGCCGGCCAGGTGGACGCCGCCTTCCTGCCCGAGCCCTTCTATCAGGTGGCCGCCAGCAAGAACGGCGCCGTCGTCCTGTCGGACATGTTCACCGGGCCCACCGCCGACTTCCCGATCGCGGGTTACCTCACGACCGAGAAGTTCTCACAGGAGAACCCGAAGACCGTGGCCGCCTTCCAGCGGGCCCTGACCAAGGCCATCGAGCTGGCCATCTCCAACTCCGCCGAGGTCGACACGGCCCTGACGAAGTACACGAAGATCGACAAGGCCACGGCCGACCTCATGCAGCTCGGCGGCTACTCCACCTCGGTCAACGGCACGCGACTGCAGCGAGTGGCGGACCTGATGCTCGAGTTCGGCTACATCAAGGAGAAGTTCGAGGTCGCCCCGCTGATCATCGGGGAAAAGGCCTCGTAGCGATCGAGCGCTGACACTGGAACGAGAAGTCCGGGTCCGGCCCGTCGAGGGCCGGGCACGCGGGAGGGGGGAGCGCCTGGCCAGGCGCTCCCCCCTTTTCCATGACAGGCGGAGTCCGCCGGAGGAGAGCAGATGCGAGTAATGATCATCGGCGGTGGCATCGGGGGGCTGACGACCGCGCTCAGCCTGCACGCCGCGGGTCTCGACTGCGAAGTGGTGGAGGGCGCCGCCGAGCTGTTACCGCTCGGCGTCGGAATCAATCTGCAGCCGCACGCCGTACGCGAGCTGACCGAGCTCGGTCTGGACGGCGAGCTGGCCGCGACCGGTGTGGAGACCACCTTCATGACCTTCACCGACCGGTTCGGCGGCGAGATCCTCGCGCTGCCGCGCGGCCGGTCGGCAGGTTATCGGTGGCCGCAGTACTCCATCCACCGCGGCGAGCTGCAGATGATCCTGCTCGACGCGGTACGCGAGCGCGTCGGGCCGGTACGGCTGGCCACCCGCTTCGAGGGGTACGAGCAGGACGGCGACGGAGTCACGGTCACGTTGCGCGACGCCGGATCGGGCGAGGTCACGCGCGAACGGGTGGACGTGCTGATCGGCGCTGACGGCGTGCTGTCGTCGGTCCGTGCCCGCCTGCACCCCGACGACGATCCGCTGCTGTGGACCGGGATCCGGATGTGGCGCGGAGTGGCCGTCTGGGACAAGGTCCTGGACGGCTCGACCGTGCTGGCCTCCGGCACGAACTCGACGGCCAAGTTCGTCTCCTACCACATCTCCGTCGCCGAGCCCCGGTGGGTCAACTGGGTGGCCGAGGTCAAGGTGGCCGAGCCCGGCGTGGTCGGCGAGGCCAACTGGTCGCGCCCCGGGCGACTGGAGGACGTGGCCCCGCACTTCGCGGACTGGGACTACCAGCACTTCCACATTCCCTCGCTGATTGCCGCCTCCGAGCGGATCCTCGAATACCCGATGGTCGACCGGGACCCGCTGCCCTTCTGGGGCGAGGGCAGGGTGACCCTGCTCGGCGACGCCGCCCACCCGATGTACCCGATCGGCTCCAACGGCGGCTCGCAGGCGATCCTGGACGCCCGGGTGCTGGCCCGCCACCTGGCGACCGTGTCCGACCCGGCCGAGGCGCTGGCCGGTTACGAGGCCGAGCGCAGGCCCGTCACCTCCGAGCTGGTGCTCGCGCACCGCACCCTGCCGGTCGAGAAGACCACCCTGCTGGTGGCCGAGCGGGCCCCGCACGGGTTCGACGACATCGCGGACGTGCTCGGCGAGCAGGAGCTGGCGGCCATGGCCGACGCGCAGCACGCGATCACCGACTCGGACGTGCGCGCGCTCAACGAGCGGCCGTCATGGAGCGTGCGCTGAGACCGCTCAGCCGCTCCAGCCCGGCACCGCGGTGCGCACCGTGAGCGCGTGCTCCACCAGGTGGATCAGCGCGCTCTTCACCGACTCCTTCGACCGGGCGTCCAGGCGGATCAGCGGGATGTGCGCGGCCAGCGACAGCGCGTCGCGCACCTCGCTGTCGCTGTGCGCGTACTTCCCGTCCCAGCCGTTGACCCCGACCACGAACGGCAGCTGCGCCTCTTCGAAGTAGTCGATCGCCGGGAAGCTGTCGGCCAGGCGGCGGGTGTCGACCAGCACCACCGCGCCGATGGCGCCGCGCACCAGGTCGTCCCACATGAACCAGAACCGGTGCTGGCCCGGCGTGCCGAACAGATAGAGGATCAGGTCGCGGTCCAGCGACACCCGGCCGAAGTCCATCGCCACGGTCGTCGTCGACTTCAGCGGCGTCATGCCGAGGTCGTCGATCCCGGCCGAGGCGTCCGTCATCACCGCCTCGGTCGTCAGCGGCATGATCTCCGACACCGCGCCGACGAACGTCGTCTTGCCGACGCCGAACCCGCCGGCCACCACGATCTTCGTCGAGGTCAGCCCCGGACTAGAGCCTGCGTAGTCCACTGAGCACCCTTTCCAGCAAGTTGACATCCGGCCTGCCGGCGTCCAGCGCGGGCTGGTGCACCCGCACCAGCCCCTCCGCCGCCATGTCCGCGATCAACACCCGAACCACACCCAACGGAATCCGCAGCAGCGCCGACACCTCGGCCACCGAGCGGACCTGCCGGCAGAGCTGGGAGATCGCCTGGTATTCCGGCGTGATGTGCGAGAACTCCCGGTGCTCGGCCGTGGCCGAGGAGACCAGCGCCTCCATGGCCAGCTTCACGCGCGGCGCCGTCCGCCCTCCGGTCACCGCGTACGGCCGCACCGGCGAGGCCGGATCAGCCTGCAACCGCGGCTGGGACTCGGGCTCCCAACCGCCGCTGTTCCACCGTGGATCCGTCACCACATCACCTGGTCTGGCTCGCACGCAGTTCCGCACGGACCGCCGGCGTCAACACCTGACCGGCTCGATCCACCATGAGTGTCATCTGATACGCCACCAACCCCATATCACAGTCTGGGGCCGCCAAAACCGCCAAACACGAACCATCTGAAATCGACATGATGAGCATCAGACCTCGCTGCATTTCCACGATCGTCTGATTGACCACACCCCCCTCGAACACCCGCGCCGCCCCCTGGGTCAGCGACACCAGCCCGGAGGCGATGGCCGCCAGCTGGTCCGCCCGGTCCGCCGGGAACCCCGACGAGGCGGCCAGCGGCAGCCCGTCGGACGACACCACCACCGCGTGTGCCACCCCGGGCACCGTGCTGACGAAGTCGGTGATCAGCCAGTCCACACCACGCGCGGCATGGCTCAGCTCGTTCATGCGCCCTCCTCCGGCTCGTCTACGCCGTCCACGGCGCGCATCGGCCCGCCGAATCCGGATCCGCCGGCCCGCCCGCCGTTGATGTCCTCGCGTGCGGCGCGGAAGCCCTGCTGGAAGTTCGACAGCCGTGATCGGACCCGATCGGGCGACACCGACGGCATCGGCGTGACGCCGCGCGGCGCGGACGCCGTCTCGGCCGAGCCGGGCACCAGGTTCGCCTTCGGCACCCGCTTGGGCAGCCCGGCGGCCGTCGCCCCGTCGCGCACCGGCTCCACCGCCGCCTTCGCCGCCGACCAGCCCTCATCCGCCTTCGTCGAGCTCCAGGTGGCGCTGCTGCCGCCGCGTTCGAACCAGGCGGACTCGACCGCGGCGAAGATCGGCAGGTAGTCGTCTCCCGGAGGCTTGGCGACCGGACCGGAACCGGGCGCGGCCGGCTCGATCTCGGGGAAGTCGTACTTCGGCCGCTGCGGCGGGTCGATGCGCTCGCCGTGGGCCCAGCCCGGTCGCTGCTGCTCGGGCGCGGGACGCCTGGGCAGCTGGCTGCCGTTCCAGCCGGGTCCCCGAGGGGGCATCCAGACATCGGCGGAGTCGTAGCCACCGCCGATGACGCGCGGGTCGGTGGGCCGGCCGTCGCCGTGCTGGTCGGCGGGCCAGCCTCCGCCGCTGTCCGCCGGCCAGCCGCCACCGCCGCCGCTTCCGTTCGGCGGCCAGGGCGGCGCGGGCCAGCCCGGCCCCTCGGGGTTGGACGGGTAGGACGGATGCCCCGGGCCCATCTGATAGGCGCCCGTCTGCCACTCCAGCATGGGGGGCGCCGACTGCGGTCCCACGTACGGCTCCTCGCGGGGGCCGCTGGAGGCGCCCGCGAGAGCCGGCGAATGGGCGAGCAGCGACTCGGGAATGAGCACCATGGCGGTCAGCCCGCCCGAGCCGTGCGGGCGCAGCTGCACCCTGATGCCGTGCCGGTGCGCCAGCCTGGCGACCACGAACAGGCCCATCCGGCGCGACACCGACACGTCCACGCTCGGCGAGTCGGTGAGCCGCTCGTTGGCCTGGGTGAGCTCCTCCAGGGTCATGCCGATGCCGGAGTCGGTGATCGACAGCATCACGCCGCCGCCGTCGATCCGGCTGCCCGACAGCGTGACCCGGGTCTCGCGGGGTGAGAACGACAGCGCGTTCTCCACGACCTCGGCCAGCAGGTGGATGATGTCGTTGACCGCCTGCCCGGCGATCGAGACGCCGTCGGGCACCTGCAGCACCACGCGCTCGTAGTTCTCCACCTCCGACAGGGAGGCACGCGCCACGTCGACGAGCTTGACCGGCTGGCTCCAGCGGCGCGGCGGATCCTGACCGGCCAGCACCAGCAGGTTCTCGCTGTTACGCCGCATGCGGGTGGCCAGGTGGTCGAGCTTGAACAGGTTGCCGAGCCGCTGCTCGTCCTGCTCGCCCTGCTCCAGCCCGTCGATCAGGGTGATCTGCCGCTCGACCAGCGTCTGGCTGCGCCGCGACAGGTTCACGAACATCGCGTTGACATTGCTGCGCAGCCGCGACTCCTCGCCCGCCAGGCGGACCGCCTCGCGGTGCACCTCGTCGAAGGCCCGCGCCACTTCGCCGATCTCGTCGTGAGTGGTGACGCCGATCGGCACCACCGGGCCGGCCACGCCGTCGGCGCTCTCCCGCAGTTGCCTGACGGTCTGCGGCAGGCGCTGGCCCGCGACCTCCAGCGCCTCGCGGCGCAGCTTGCGCAGCGGCCTGATCAGCGAGCGGGCGATGAGCGCGATGATGGCGAGCACCACGACCAGCAGGATGAGGATGAGCACGCCGGAGAACAGCGCGGAGCTGTTGGCGCCGTCCTCCAAGGCGCGGGCGCGCAGGATGACGGAGGAGGACAGGGTCTTCTCCACGTTGCGCAGGGCGTCGATCTTCCCCGTGCTGACGTCGAACCAGGTGGCCACGTCCCTGGTCGGCTTGACGCCGATGCTCAGCGGCTTGCTCTCCGACGACTGCGCGATGGCCCTCAGGCGGAACAGGTCGGTCTGGTCGACGTCGCGCCCGACGACGCTGTTGCGGTAGAGCTCGAGCTGTTCCTGGGTGGCGAGGGTGCCGAAGAGGGTCTCCTCGCTCTCCTCGCGGGCCTTGGCGGCGGTGAGCGCGTCGAGCTCGCCGGCGTCGAACCCCTTCTTGTCCAGAGCGCTGGCCAGGATGCCACGCTGCTTGGACGCCTGCTCCTTGGCCCTGGCGATGGCCGCCATCGAGCCCGCGCTGTCGGAGACCACGTCGTCCACGGCCACCTGGCCCACCTGGTCGTGGAACTGCACCAGGGCGGCGATGATCTGCGAGTACTTCTGGATCATCGGGAGTGGCTGGATCTTGCCCTTGACGGCGGTGTCGCGCAGGGTCGAGACCTCCTGCAGGCGCCGCAGCACCGGGCGCACGGCGGCCGGATGCGTGTCCTGGATCACCGCGGCGCGCTGCTTGGCCTCCGCGATGAGGTCGTCGACCTGGTCGTAGGTGCCGCGGAGCTGCGGCTCGCGGGCCGGCGGCCGGTTCTGGGCGATGTAGAGGGCGGTCTCGTCGCGTTCGAAGGACAGCTCGTGGCTGACGGCACCGAGCGACTCGCTGAACTCGGCGACCTCGCGCAGGGTCTGGTAGGTCCGCGCGTCGCTGAGTGAGGTGATCACATTCAAGCTACCCAGTGCCACGGCGACAGCCGTGGGGACGACGATCAGCGCGACAAGGCGCGATCGCACATGCCAGTTGCCCAGCCTGAATCGCCTCGGCGCAGGCTTGGGCATCCGGCGCTTCTGGTGGCCGTGCGGCTCGTGGTCAGCGGAAGCTCCAGCGCTCTGCGTAGTCACTGCCTTCGCAACCTCTCGCCCCTCAGGGGGAATCTCGATCACCATGCTTGCTCATTGCATGTGGGGCTCTGTGTACTATCGAGATGAGGGCCATTTGAGCATACGGCGACGACCAGGGCCAAACACTAGGAATGCCGTACTGGGGCATATATCCTTCTTTGTCCCATAAATGTAACAAGATCGGTCTAGCCGTCGTTGAATGGTGAAATAGACGGCCCGTCGTAGCCCGCATGAGCCGATCTTCGACTCGCCCCACTGGCATCCGGATACCCAGGCGCCACCTCCTCCCACCGAGGGCACGGCTGGAACGAACCGCGCCAAAATAGGCGAAAGCACGAAGACTGTTTACTGGTCGGGTCAATCCTTACGATATAGCGCCAAACTGGCGATGCAACCACAAGTGTTATTTTCGCGATGATGGCGCATCATGTGGTGCTACCGTCAGGTCCTGTTGTACGTCTCGTACACAGCCTCCTGAGTAACACCCACCCCAATTCCCCCTCCAGGCTCCACCTCATCTTGTGAAGGGAGTCCCCGACATGAGGCTTGGCCGTCCCGCCAGGGCCGTCATCATCGGGTTTGCCCTGGCGCTGGGAGTCACCGCATGCAGCGGCGACCCCAACTCAGCCAGTCCGCCACCGACCGCCGCCGCCGACAACGGCGGTCTGGAGAAGACCGAACTGAAGATCGCCGCCCTGCCGGCCATCGACAGTGCCGCGATGTTCGTCGCCATCGACCAGAAGCTCTTCGAGAAGGAAGGCCTCAAAGTCACGCCGGAGATCGTCCAGGCGGCGCCCGAGGCCATTCCGATGATGCTCAACGGCGAGATCGACGCCATGTTCGGCAATTACGTGTCGATGTTCCAGGCCCACGACCAGGGCGCGCTGAAGCTGCGCATCCTGGCCGAAGGATCGCGCGCCGCTCCGGACTCGCTGAGTATCATGGCTTTGCCTGACTCGCCAATCAGGTCTCCGAAAGACCTCGAAGGCAAGACGATCAATGTGAACGTCTTGCACAATTTTCAGGAACTTGCGCTCACCCAGGTCCTGAAAGCCAACAACGTCGATCCGGCAAAGATCAAATATGTCGCGGTGACGTTCCAGAACATCATGCCCGCGTGGCAAAAGGGTCAGCTCGATGCCGCCTATTTGGGCGAGCCGATGGTAACGGCGGCGACGTCCTCGATGGGCGCCAGAAAGATTCTCGATCCCGCCTCCGGCCCCGCTGCCGAATTCCCCATCTCGGGATACGTCAGCACGCAGGAGTGGTACGACAAGTACCCCAAGACGGCGGCGGCGTTCCAGCGCGCGCTCCACAACGCGGCCAAGATGATGGAGAGCAACCGCGGCATGGTGGTCGACGTGCTGCCGAACTTCACGCAGATCGACAAGGCCACCGCGGCGACCGTGACGTTCCCGTTCTTCTCCAGCTCCGACAACCCGGTGCGGCTGCAGCGCGTGGCCGACTGGATGCTGGAAGCCAAATGGCTCACCAAGGAGATCGACGTCAAGTCGTTGATGTCCCCCACCACCTCCGGGTGAGCACCCGCGCCCGCACCCTTGACCGCTCGTCCCGGACCACCGCACGGTGGTCGCGCCGGGCGGTCGGGGTGATCGTCTTCGCCGCGCTGTTCGAGGCTCTCGGGCGGGCCGGGCTCGTCGACGGGGGCTTCCTGCCACCCGCTTCGGAGGTCCTCCTGCGGGCCGGGGAGCTGGTCCTCGATCCGGCCTTCCGCACCCACGCGGCCACCAGCCTGCTGGCCTGGGCCATCGGGCTCGCCGTCGCGGCACTGATCGCGGTGCCCCTCGGGCTGCTGCTCGGCAGCGTCCCGGTGATCGACTCCGCGACGCGGGCCATCGTGGAGTTCCTGCGTCCCATCCCGTCCGTCGCCCTCATCCCGCTGGTGGCCCTGGTCATCGGCACCGGCCTGCAACTGCGCGTCACCCTCGTGATCTACGCCTCGCTCTGGCCCATCCTCTACAACACCATGTACGGCCTGCGCGGCGTCGATCCGGTCGCCAAGGAGTCGCTGCGCTCCTACGGCTTCCGCGGGCCGTCGGTGCTGTGGTGGGTCTCCCTGCCCTCGGCCGCGCCGTTCATCATGACCGGTTTCAGGCTGGCGACAGGAGTGGCGCTGATCCTCACGGTGAGCACCGAGATCGTGGCAGGCCGGGGCCAGGGCATCGGGGTGTTCATCTTCTTCGCGGGGATCGCGGTCCCGGCGCGGATGGCCGACATCCTGGCCGGGGTCGTCTGGGTGGGACTGTTCGGGGTGGTGGTGAACTCGCTGCTGGTCGCGGCCGAGCGCCGGCTCTTCACCTGGCAGCACGCCAGGCTCGGCAGCCCCGCCGGGGCACCGCTCGCCGCGGGAGCCGGGCGGTGACCGCGCTCATGGGCCGGCTGGCCCGGGCTCTCGCCTCCCGCTGGCTGCTGCTGGTCGTCCTCGTGGCGGTGTGGGAGTGGGGCACGCGGACCGCCGGCAGCCCGTTCTTCCCGCCGCCGTCCACCATCGTGACCCGGATGCACGCGATGTGGTTCTCCGGCCCGCCCGGCAGACTGTTCCTCACCGACCTGGCCGTCCAGAACGTCCTGCCGAGCCTGGGGCGGATGGCGGGCGGCCTGGCCGGCGGGGCGGTCATCGGCGTCGCCCTCGGGCTGGCGCTGGGTCTTTCCGCCAGGGCGTACGACTACCTCGACGGCGTCCTTCAGTTCCTGCGAGCGATCCCGCCCCCGGCGCTGGTCACCGTCTTCCTGGTGGTGTTCGGGTTCGGCCTGCGGATGCAGCTGGCCTTCATCGTCTTCAGCATCCTGTGGCCGGTCCTGCTCAACACCGCCGACGGCGCCCGCTCGGTCGAGCCGCTGCACCTGAACACGGGACAGGTCTTCCGGCTGTCGCGCGCGGAGCGGGTCCTGCTGATCGTCCTGCCCTCAGCACTGCCCAAGATCTTCGCCGGGCTGCGCCTGGCCCTGTCGCTGTCGCTGATCGTCACGGTCTTCTCCGAGCTGCTGCCCGGGACCACCGACGGCATCGGATTCCAGCTCACCGTCGCCTACTCGACGTTCAACCTGCCGGCGATGTGGGCCGGGATCCTTTTGCTCGGCATCCTCGGCTATCTGCTCAACGAGCTGTTCCTGCTCGTCGAGCGCCGCGTGCTGGCCTGGCACCACAGCGCCCAGCACGTGGAGGCGTGAGGGGCGCTCACAGCCCCTCGGCGACCCACCGGCTGAAGGGCGGGGCGTAGGGAGAGGTGTCGACTCCCCAGGACGAGATCCAGGTGGGCATGATCGCCAGCCAGACCGGCTCGAACCTGGGGTTCAGCCGCTCGCCGCCCTCGGCGTGGATCCTGCCGACCCCGTGGATGGCGACGCCGCGCGGGCCGTCCTCGGTGAAGTCGTCCACCACGAGCGCGACCTGGTCGTTGTCCTGGACGTTGTGCCGGTAGCGGCGGGGGCGGCCGCCCTCTGCCAGCAGGAAGGAGCCGATGCCGATCACGTTGCGCTCGACCCCGAGGTGGATGCGCACGGGGACGACGTGCGGCGCCCCGGCGGCCGTGGCCGTCGCCAGCCTGGCCAGGTCGTGTGTGCGCAGATAAGCGAGCTCCGCCTCACTGAACCCATCCATAAGGCACCTCAGACTACCTACGCGCGAGATCGTTACATAGTCATGGCCCCGCCCAGGCTCATCCGGGCGCGGCCGCCACGACGGACTTGACGTCGATGGGCTCGCTCACATAGCCGTAGCGGAGCATGAGATCGGCCACGCGCTGCAGCCTGGCCGGGTCGAGCTTGGTCGGGAAGCCGCCGAGCGCGATCGCCGACGCGGTGGCGGGGTCGATCCGGGTGTAGGACGGCAGCACCGCCTCCACCTCCTCGCGGTCGCCGGCGGCGAGCCGCTGGCCCTTGTCGAGGGCGCGCCGGAAGGCCGCCAGAGTCCGCGGGTTGTCCCGCACCCATTCGTCCATGGCGATCCACCCGCCGATGGGCAGGTCCGCCAGCTTGCCCGTCATGGTGTCGGCGATCACCCGGAAGCCCTGCCAGCGCACGGCCAGCGTGAGGAAGGGCTCGGTCATCCAGGCGGCGTCCCCTCCTCCGGAGATCAGGGTGCTGGTCATGTCGGGGAACGGCGTCGCGACGAACTTCACGTCGGCCGGGGTCAGGCCCGCGCCGGCCAGGGTCTCGGTGACGCTCAGCGTGCCGATGTTGCTCAGGGTGTTGACCAGGATCGTCTTGCCCTTCAACCCGGCGACGCCGGTGATCGGCGAGTTCTTGGGGACGACGATGTCGAAGACGTTCGGCCTGGCGTGGTAGAGATCCGCGACGATCTTGATCGGCACTCCCTTGCTCGCCGCCAGCAGGGCGGAGACGTAGTTCGACAGCGAGACGTCCAGCGCGCCGCTCTCCAACTGCGGCAACGCCGCCGCGCCGCCCTGGATCGTCACAGGCTGGACCGTGAGGCCCTCCTGTTCGAAGAAGCCATTGGCCAGGGCGACATACAGGGGCGCGGAATCGGGAATCGGCAGCACGCCGACTTTGACGGTGGTCCGCTCCAGGTGCTGCCCGTCCCGATGCCCGGGACCGTCACCGCAGGCGGCCAGCGCGAGTGCCACGGCAATGCCGATGACAGCTACGTGACCTGCGAATATGCGTGTCATCGAATGGCTCCAGCGCGATCGGCGATGACAGCAGTGAAACCTGCTCACGGCCGATCCAGGCGTAATGAACCGTAGGCATGTGCAACTAATGACGGCTTCGATAGAGTCACCGTGTTATCTCTGGACTCGCCCCTAGGAATTCGCTTGCTTGAGATAGAAAACCTCACGCACATTTATGGCGGCGGTGGGCCGAACGAGCACCGCGCCATCGACGGCCTCGATCTGAAGGTGGCCGAGGGCGAGCTGCTGTGCATCGTCGGGCCATCCGGATGCGGGAAGTCCACGTTGCTGCGCTCCATCGCCGGGCTGATCACTCCTACGAGCGGGCAGATCAAGGTCGACGGCGTGCTGGTGAAGCAGACGCCCGACAATCTGGCCGTGGTGTTCCAGGACTACAGCCGCTCGTTGTTCCCCTGGATGTCGGTGGCGGACAACGTCGCGCTGCCGCTGCGCCGCAAGGGCCTGGACAGGCGGGGCCGGCGTCAGGCCGCGCAAGAGGCGCTGGAGTCGGTGGGACTGGCCGAGGCCGGCCGCAAGTATCCCTTCCAACTGTCCGGCGGCATGCAGCAGCGGGTGGCGATCGCCCGCGCGCTGGCCTACCGGCCGACACTGATGCTCATGGACGAGCCGTTCGGCTCGGTCGACGCGCAGACGCGCGAGGATCTGGAGGACCTCGTGCTCGAGGTGCGCCGGCTCCACCAGATGACGATCGTGCTCATCACGCACGACATCGACGAGAGCGTCTACGTCGGCGACCGCGTCGTGGTGCTGTCCAAGGCGCCCGCACACGTGGTCGGGGATCTGAACGTGCACCTGCCCGCGCCGCGCGACCAGATCAGCAGCCGCGAGCACCCGGACTTCGTCCACCTGAGGGCCGAGGTGGGCCGCCTGGTGCGCGGGCACACCGTCGCGCGCTAGGGCCCGACCGCCTCAGCGGTGCCCCCACGGCACCGCTGAGGCGCTCAGGTCAGGCGGGGGCGTGCGTGTGGCGGGTCAGCGCGTGCTCCACCAGCGTGATCAGCGTGGTCTTGACCGAGTCTCTGGAACGGGCGTCCAGCCGCACGACGGGGGTGTGCGCGCCCAGCGACAGCGCCTCGCGCACTTCCTCCTCCGCGTGGGCGAACTGCCCGTCCCAGCCGTTGATGCCGATGACGAACGGCAGCTTGGCCTCTTCGAAGTAGTCGATCGCCGGGAAGCTGTCGGCCAGCCGGCGCGTGTCGACCAGCACCACCGCGCCGATCGCACCCCGGACCAGGTCGTCCCACATGAACCAGAACCGGTGCTGCCCCGGCGTGCCGAACAGATACAGGATCAGATCCCGGTCCAGCGACACCCGCCCGAAGTCCATCGCCACGGTCGTGGTCGTCTTGTTCGGCGTGAGCGAGACGTCGTCGACCCCCGCCGAGGCATCGGTCATCACCGCCTCCGTGGTCAGCGGCAAGATTTCGGACACCGCTCCCACGAACGTCGTCTTGCCAACGCCGAACCCGCCGGCCACGACGATCTTCGTCGAGGTCAGGCCGGCGCTAGAGCCTGCGAAGTCCACTGAGCACCCTTTCGAGCAAGTTGAGGTCCGGCTTTCCCGCGTCCAGCGCAGGCTGGTGCACGCGGATCAGGCCTTCCGACGCCATGTCGGCGATCAGCACCCGGACCACCCCGAGAGGCTGGCGTAAGAGGGCGGAGATCTCAGCAACCGACCGGACGTTCCGGGTCAGCTGAATGATCGCCTGATACTCCGGACTTAGTAGTGAAATGTCTTGGTATTCGGACGTCACGGAGGACACCAGCGCCTCCATGGCGAACTTCATCCGCGGCGCGGTTCGCCCCCCGGTCACGGCGTAGGGCCGCACCAGGGAGCTGGATTTCGGCGGACGGGAAGCCGACGGATGCGGCGGAGTGCTATCACCAGCCCAACCCTGACCTGACACCATGATCTCCTGTCACCGCCCGGCTAGCGGGGGCGGGCCGCCTGCAGTTCAGCGCGTACGGCCGGTGTGAGCACCTGCCCCGCACGCTCGACCAGCAGCGTCATCTGGTAGGCCACCAGGCCCATGTCGCAGTCCGGCGCGGCGAGCACCGCAAGGCAGGAACCGTCGCTGATCGACATGATCATCAACAGTCCGCGCTGCATCTCGATGACGGTCTGGGTGACCATACCGCCCTCGAAGACGCGGGCCGCACCCTGGGTCAAACTGATCACGCCCGACGCCACCGCTGCGAGCTGGTCGGCCCTGTCCTTGGGGAATCCCTCGGAAAAAGCCAGCGGCAGACCGTCAGACGAAACCACGACGGTGTGCGCCACACCAGGCACGTTGTTGACGAAATCAGTGATCAGCCAGTTGATGCCACGCGCTCCCTGGCTCAGTTCTCTCATTTCTCCTCCTCATTCTCGTCTCCGCGGGTGAACGCGCGGCCTTGCCGTACACCTTGCTGGAAGCTGGACAATCTGCTTCGCAGCCTTTCGGGAGAGATCTGCGGCGCCGGTGAGGTTACTGGGGGCTCAGCCAGACTCGCCGTACCGGGCACCAGGTTGGCCTTGGGCACGCGCCGCGGCAGACCCGACGAGGTGGTGCCGCCCTGCGCGGGCTGGGCCGCCGCCTGGGCGGCCTGCCAGCCGCTGTCCGCGGGAGACGACCACGACGGGCTGACACCCGACTCGCCGGGCCTGCGCTGCGGCAGCGGGGGCTTGTCCGCGGAGACGGCCTCGACCTGCAAGGGAGCGGGCTGCGCCGGCGGCTCCGGCTCCCGGGGGGCGAACTGCTCCGGCTCCCTGGAGACGAACTGCTCGGGTTCGGGGCGGCGGAACCAGTCCGAGCCGACGGAGGAGAAGATCGGCAGGAACTCCTCGCTCTCCTCCTCGATCGGCGAGCTGCGCACCACGGGAAGCGGTCCGGTCAGGTCCTGCGAGGAGTAGTCGCCCGGCCCGAACGGGTTGACCGCGGAATGGCCGTTCTGCCCGTAGGGCTCGGGGGCCTGGGGGCCATCGGCGAACGACGACCAGCGCTGCTCGTCAGCGGCGAACGACGACCACCGCTGCTCCTCGGCCGCGAAGGGCGACGGGGCCGCCTCCTCGGTGTAGGGCCGCTGCGGGGGCTGGTCGCCGAAGGACGTCCAGCGCGGCTCCTCCTGCGGCTGCGCCGGCGGCTCCGTGGCGAACGACGGCCAGCGGGGCTCGTCCGTGAGCGGCGGCGGCTCCTCGGCGAACGAGGGCCAGCGCTGCTCCTCGCGCACCGGCGGCGGCGTCTCCTCGGCGAACGACGGCCAGCGGGGCTCCTCCTGCGGCTGCGCGGGCGCCTGCTCGCCGAAGGACGGCCAGGGCTGCTCCTGCTGCTTCTGCGGCTCGGCGAACGGCGGCCAGGCCTCGCTCCCCGGCACGGGCAGCGAGCCGGGCCACTGCGTGTCCATCGGCGGGCCGTCCTGGCCTCTGACGTCGGCCGTGTCGAGCCTGGCCGGCATCGAGGACAGGCCGGACGGCGCCGCGTAGACGCCGGAGCCGTTCGTCGCCGGGCTCTGGTCGAACATGCTCGGGTCGAAGGTGGTGAACGCGTCGTACTGGGAGCGCTGCTGCGGCCCGGTGCCCTGCACGCCGACCAGGAGCATGTCGGGCAGCATGACCAGAGCGCTCAGCCCGCCGCGCTCACGCATCTGGAGCTGTACGCGGATGCCGTGACGCAGCGCCAGCCGGCCGACCACGAACAGGCCCATGCGCCGCGACACCGCGACGTCCACGACGGGCGGGTTGGCCAGCCGCCAGTTGGCCTCGGCCAGCTCCTCGGGGCTCATGCCGATGCCCAGGTCGGTGATCGTCACGAGCACGCCGCCGTCGACGGGTGCGCTGGTGACGTTGACCTTGCTCTCTCTCGGCGAGAACGAGACGGCGTTCTCGATCAGCTCGGCCAGCAGGTGCACCGCGTCGGTCACGGCCGGGCCGGCGATCTGGGTGCCGGACGCGATCTGGATCTGGACCCGCTCGTAGCTCTCGACCTCCGACAGCGAGGCGCGCGCCACGTCGACCAGCGGGACGGGCTCGCTCCACTTGCGCGCGGCCTCCTGACCGGCCAGAACCAGCAGGTTCTCGCTGTTGCGGCGCATGCGGGTGGCCAGGTGGTCCAGGCGGAACAGGTTGGCGAGCCGGTTCTCGTCCTCCTCGCCCTGCTCCAGGCCTTCGATGAGCTGCAGCTGCCGCTCGACCAGTGTCTGGCTGCGCCTGGACAGGTTGACGAACATCGAGTTGACGTTGGCGCGCAGCTTGGCCTCGTCACCGGCCAGCCGGATCGCCTCGCGGTGGACCTCGTCGAAGGCCCGAGCCACTTCCCCGATCTCGTCGCGGGTGGTGATGCCGACCGACGGCACGTCGGGCACCTCTGCGCCGTCGCCGGACTCGCGCAGCACGCGGACGGTCTCCGGCAGCCGGGTGGTGGCGACCTGGAGAGCCTCGGCCCGCAGCCGCCGCAGCGGGCGGACCAGCGAACCGGCCACCCGGGTGGTGATCACCAGCACGAGCAGCAGCAGGACCAGGATGGTGGCGCCGGAGATGATGGCGTTGCGCTGCTCGGTGTCGCTGAGCTCGCGGGTCTGCGTCACGATCCGGGTGGCGAGGGCGTCCTCGACCTTGCGCATGGCGTTGGTGGTCAGCAGGGTGCTCTCGTACCAGAGGTTGATGTCCCGGCGCGAGGTGACGTCGAGGTCCCTGATGCGCCCGTACTCGCGCAGCTGGGCCAGGGCGCGCTGGCGCATGGAGTCGGCGCGGTCGATCTGGATGCCGCGCACGGCCTGCTGGTAGGCCCGCCGATCCTGCGGGGTGGCCTCCTGCTCGAAGGCGGCGAGCTCGGACTGCTGTCGGTTCCACGAACCGAGGAAGTCGGACAGGTCGTCGTAGTCGAGCGAGCGCTCTTCCAGCGCGACGACCATGATGCCCTGCTGGCGGGAGACCTCCTCCTTGGCCCGCTGCAGTGCGCGCAGCCCGGCCACGTCTCCCTGGAGGCTGTCGTCGCTGACGCCCTCGCCCAGGTCTCCCTGGAGCGCGGCGAGGACCTCGATCAGCCGCGAGAAGGTGCTGATCGAGGCTCGGGGCGGGACGCTCTGGCCGAGGATCGACTCACGCAGTCCCGGAAGGCCGTTGAGCCACCGGTTCATCTCCTCGACCTCGGCGCGCACACGCGCCGAGTGGGAGGCGTCGATGGCGGACGTGGCTTCGAGCACGCGCTTCCTCGCGGCATCGACCGTTCCACGCTGAGTGCGCAGCTGGGCCATCCGGCCGGCGCGCCGGCCGTCCGCGACGTACCACGCGCTGAGGGTACGTTCCTTGCCCAGCTCGTGGGAGAGCACGCCGACGCGCTGCACCAGCTCGGCCACCTGGGTGAGCCGGCGGTATTCGCTGCTGGTGCCGATGGCGTTGGCGAGCTGGAGGCCTGCGAGCAGCACACCCACGATCGTGGGAATGAGGATCAGCGCCACCAGCCTCGAGCGCACGCGCCAGTTCGCCAGCCGGAACCGTCCGCCTGTGTACTCCCCCGGCCTCGTGTGCTTGGGGTTTTCCGTCCTCACTGACTCTCGCAACCTCTCGCCGTTACGTGCTCGAAGAAAATCAGACACGCATGTGGCGCATGGGATTCTGCCGGGCTGGGTAATTGGAACACAACCCGTACCAGATCGGCCAACCGAACATATCCCATCAAACGCCCCCACAGGTGGACTTTGGGGGACATAGCGCCGTACACGTTTTTAGGCAGGGCGGAACGAATCGCGCTCCACGGGTGCCGCGTGCTTGATCATCAGATGCCGCGTCACCGAATACTCCTGCACCGCTTCCTGACTCATGTCCTTGCCGAACCCGCTGCCCTTGACCCCGCCGTGCGGCGCCTCGCTGGCGATCGGCAGGTGATCGTTGACCCAGGTCACGCCCACGTCGAGGCGGTGCGAGACGCGCATCGCGCGGGAGACGTCACGCGACCACACCGACGAGGCGAGGCCGTAGCGCGTGTCGTTGGCCAGCCTGACCGCCTCGTCCTCGCCGTCGAACGGCAGGACCACCAGCACGGGCCCGAACAGCTCGCCCTGGACGATCTCGCTGTCCTGGGCGACGTCGGTCACAAGAGTGGGCGGGTAGAAGAACCCGGGTCCCTCGACCGGCGACCCGCCGTGCAGGATCCGGCCGCCCGAGCGGGAGACGAAGCCGTGCACCCGGTCCCGGTGCGCCAACGAGATCAGCGGGCCGATGTCCGTCGACGGATCCCAGGGGTCGCCGGCCCGGATTTCGGCAAGAGTTGCCCGAAGGGCCTCCACCGCCTCGCCGTAGACCTCGCGGGCGACGTAGACGCGGGTGGCCGCCGTGCAGTCCTGGCCGGTGTTGTAGGTGGCGCCCAGCGCCACGCCCCGGGCCGCCTCCGCCAGGTCGGCGTCCTCGAAGACCAGGGCCGGCGCCTTGCCGCCGAGCTCCAGATGGACCCGCTTGAGCGTGGTGGCCGCGCCCGTCATCACGGCCCGGCCGGTCTCGGTCGAGCCGGTCACGCTCACCATGTCCACGCCCGGATCCGTGACCAGCGCCTCCCCCACCGCGGCGCCGCCGGTGACGGCCTGGACCAGGCCGTCGGGCGCGCCCGCCTTGGCGAACAGCTCCGCCAGGCGCAGCGTGGTGCGCGGCGTCTGCGGGGCCGGCTTGATGACCACCGCGTTGCCGGCCGCGACGGCCGGGCCGACCTTCCAGACCGCCATGACGAACGGGAAGTTCCACGGCGCGATCGACCCGACCACCCCGACGGGGCGGCGCAGCATGACCGAGGTGTAGCCGGCGCTGAACACCCCGGCCCCCGTCCCGTCGAGCGAGCGGGCGGCGCCGGCGAAGAAGCGCAGGTTGTCGATGGCGAAGGGCAGCTCACCGTCTCTGAACACGGCGGCGGGCTTCCCCGTCTCCTCCACCTCCAGCCTGGTCAGCTCCTCGGCGTCGGCCTCGGCCAGGTCCGCCACCCGCAGCAGCAGCCGGGCACGCTCGGCGGGCGTGGTCTGGCCCCACTCGCCGAACGCGTCCCTGGCCCGCCGCACGATCGGCGCCACGGCCGCCACGGGGGTGTCCGGCACCTCGGCGCACACGAGCCCGGTGGCCGGGTTGATCAATTCACGCATGGATATCTTTCCTGCTGGTACCTGCCGGCCCGGGGAGGCCGTGCCTACTTCCGGCCGAGCTGCTCGATCAGGTCGGCGGCCTTGCGCAGCCCGTCGCGGCCGCGGATCTCCTCACCGGCGGCGGCGAGCCTCGCACGGAGCTCGCCGTCACCGAGAAGGCGGTCGAGCGCGCCCTTCAGCTCCTCGTCCGTGAAAGCGTAGGTCGAAAGCCTGACACCATAACCCAATTCGTCGACGCGCTGCGCGTTGTCGTACTGGTCCCAGAAGAGCGGGAGCAGGATCATCGGCTTGCCGAAGTGCAGCGCCTCGGTGGTGGTGTTGTTGCCGCCGTGCGTGATGACCAGGTCACACAGCGGAATGATCTTCGTCTGCGGCAGGAACTCGGCTCCCCACATGTTGTCGGCGAGCTTGATCTCCTCGTGCAGCGGGCCCTTGGAGACGATGATCTGGTGCGGGGTGGTGCCCAGCACGTCGACCACTCGCTGCATGAGCTCCACGTCCGAGGAGCCGAGCGAGCCGAGCGAGAAGTAGACCAGCGACCCCTCGTTCCGCTCGAAGGGCAGCTCGAACTCCTCGTCGGTCTCGCGGACCGAGGAGTCGAGCCGGTGCCAGCTCTCGCCGAGCGGCCGGGCGTCGGCGTAGTCGAGGATCTCCGGGAACACGTACAGGTTCAGGTCGCCCTCGTGGATGAAGTCGAGGTCGGGCAGCGGCTCGGTGCCCTGCTCGACGCACCACTCGTTGAAGGCGCTCCAGATCTCGCGGTGGGTGCGGTCGTACTCCGCGCGGAAGGCGTCCCACTCGGTGCGGTCGTCCGCGGGCAGGCCGGAGAAGACCGGCGCGATGCCCTCGCCGCGCACCTCCAGCGGGTTGCAGGAGACGATCCTGACGAACTTCTTGCCGGCCGTGAGCAGCGCCGGGAACGTGATCACGTTGTCCTCGACGATGACGTCCGGCTGGACCCGCTCGATGATCTCCTTGAGCTGCGGCTCGCAGTACTTGGCGCCGTCGATCAGGGAGTCCCAGATGGGCTTGGTGACGGTCTCGAGCTGCGCCAGCGTGCTCTTGCGGTATTCAGGAGCGGTCTCGCGGATGAAGTCCTTCCAGAACTGCCCGGCGTCCTGCTCCTCCTCGGCGGGAGGGGCGAGGTCGACCAGGTCCTCCTCGAAGCCGAGCGCCTCCAGCTTGCCCTTCCACGACGCCTCGGCGGCGAAGACGACGCGGTGGCCGCGGTGGCGCAGGATGTCGCCGATGCCGATGGAGTTGTTGGTCGGCCCGTAGGCGCTTTCCGGCATGAACAGGATGGTGAGAGACATGGACACTCCGGGAGAACTAGCGATTTGAAGGGGAATTCAAATACTTGTCTAGCGTGAAGGTCAACTTCAGGGCACTATGGTCACGGATTCCTGAACTGCGGTCGAAGAAAAGGGCAAGGTGGTGAAGATGGCCCAGCGCAAGAGCCGTACTGACCGGCGCATCGACCTGATCGAGGCGGCACGGCGGGCCATCATCCGGCACGGCATCGACGGGGTCCAGCTCTCCCACGTGGCCGAGGAAGCCGGGCTGACCTCCGGCGCCGTGCTCTACCACTACCCCGACCTGAGCGAACTGCTGGTCGAGGCGCAGCACGCCGGCATGGAGCGCTTCTACGAGCAGCGGCTGCGGCAGATCGCGGCCCTCACCGACCCTGTCACCAAGCTCGTGCTGACCATCAAGTCGGGACTGCCCACCGGGCCGCTCGACCCGGACGTGCGGCTGCTCAACGAGCTGGGCGGAGCCGCGGGACGCCACCGCGTCTACGGGGTGCTCCTCACCTCCCTCTACGACCGGCAGGTGTCGATGTACCAGTCGATCCTGGACACGGGGTCCGCGCTCGGGGTCTTCAGGCTCACCGCCGACGCGCTGTCGATCTCGCGCAACCTGGTGGCGCTGGAGGACGCCTACGGCTACCGCATCACGGCCAGGCATCCGCTCATCGGCCCTGAGGAGGCGGCCGAGCTGATCCTGAGCTACGCGCGCACGGTGACGGGCAACGACCTGCTTCATTGATCCACCGGGATGATCACGGCGTCGTCGGTCTTCCAGTGCAGCTTGACCTCGGCGCCCGGCTTGACCTCGCTCGCGCCCTGCACCGCGACCAGCACCGGCTTGGCGCGGCCGGGCACGTCCACCGAGATGTGCGAGACGCCGCCGTAGAAACTGACGTCGAGCACGGAGCCCCGCAGACCGCGCCCCGCCGACGCGTCGCGCAGCTCCAGCTTCTCCGGCCGGATGCCGAGCAGCGCCCTGGTCCCCGTCTCCAGCTCACGCAGTGGCCTTCCCGGCAGCAGGCCGAAGTCCTCGGTCCGCACCGCCCCCTCGGCGCCGAACGTGCCCTCGAACAGGTTGTTGGCTCCGACGAAGTCGGCGACGAACCTGGTGCGGGGCCGCTCGTACAGCGCGACGGGCTCGTCCACCTGGCGCACCTGGCCGGTGTCGAAGACCGCGATGCGGTCGGCGAGCGACATGGCCTCCTCCTGGTCGTGGGTGACGACCACGAAGGTGATGCCGACCTCGTGCTGCAGCCGCTTGAGCTCCAACTGCATGTCCGCGCGGACCTTCTTGTCCAGGGCCGACAGCGGCTCGTCCAGCAGGAGCAGGCGCGGGCGCTTGACGATGGAGCGTGCCAGGGCGACGCGCTGGCGCTGGCCGCCGGACAGTTGCTGCGGCTTCCTGCCCGCGTGCGCCGACAGCCCCACCGTCTCCAGCACCTCGCCGACGCGCTGCTTGATCTCCTGGCGCGGCAGCTTCTCGCGCTCCAGTCCGTAGGCGACGTTCTTGGCCACGGTCATGTGCGGGAACAGCGCGTACGACTGGAACATCAGGCTGATCGGCCGCTGGTTGGGCTGCCTGGCGAGCAGATCCTGGCCGTCGAGGGTCACCGTGCCGCTGTCGGGCGTCTCGAACCCGGCGATGATGCGCAGCAGCGTGGTCTTGCCGCAGCCGGAGGGGCCCAGCAGGGCGAAGAACTCCCCCTGCCCGATCTCCAGCGAGACGCCGTCGAGCGCGGTGACGTCGCCGAACCTGCGGGTGATCCCGTCAATCTTGAGCACGTGACTCCCCGATCTTGGTCATGCGCTGCCCCACGATCACCGCGGTGAAGCTCACCAGGAGCAGGACCGCGGCCAGCGCGTTGATCTTCGGGGTCACCCCGAAACGAATCATTGAATAGATGACGATCGGCAGCGTCTGCTCGGTGTTGCCGACCGTGAAGAAGGCGATCACGAACTCGTCCAGCGACAGCGTGAACGCCAGCAGCGCGCCCGCCACGATGCCCGGCGCGAGCTGCGGCAGCGTCACCTTCATGAATGTGGTCACCGGACCGGCGCCCAGGTCGCGCGAGGCCTCCTCCAGCGAGGTGTCGCTGCCCGAGAGCCTGGTGCGCACCACCGCGGCCACGAACGCCATCGCGAACACGCCGTGCGCCAGGATCACCGAGTAGAGGCCCAGCGTGAGCTGGATCATGCCGTAGAAGAGCAGCAGCCCGATCGCCAGCACCAGATCAGGCAGCACGGCCGGCATCAGCGCGACCGCGTCCAGCGTCTTGGACCTGGTGTAGCGGGCCAGGCCGACGGCGAGCAGCGTGCCGAGCACGGTGGCGATCACCGTCGCGCCCGCGGCCACGATGACCGTGTTGACCAGGCCGTCCATGATCCGCTCGTCGGCCGCGAGCTCGCCGTACCACTTGAGGCTGAAGCCCTCGTAGGTGTAGGCCGACTCGCCGGCGTTGAACGACATCACGACGAGCACGACGATCGGCGCGTACAGGAACACGTACGTGGCCCAGAACGGCACGTGCAGGAGTCTCGACCTACGCACGGCGCGCCACCCAGGCCTGCGCGATCAGCAGCACGAGCAGCACCGCGATCAGGGCCAGCGTCAGCGTGGAGCCGAACGGCCAGTCGCGGGCCGAGAGGAACTCGGTGCGGATCAGGTTGCCCACCATGACCGTCTTGCCGCCGCCCAGCATCTCGGGGATGACGAAGTTGCCGAAGCTCGGCACGAACACGAACAGGCAGCCGGTCATCACGCCCGGCACCGTCAGCGGCAGCGTCACCTTGCGGAAGGTGGTGAACGCCGAGGCGCCCAGGTTGGCCGACGCCTCCCGCAACTGCGGATCGAGCTTCTCGATCGTCGCGTACAGCGGCAGCACCATCAGCGGCAGGTAGGAGTAGAGCAGGCCGGTGACGACGGCGCCCTGGTTGTAGAGCAGCTCGACCGGCTCCAGCCCCAGGACGCCCAGGCCGGAGTTGATCAGTCCGGGGCCGCTCAGGAGCATGATCCAGGCGTAGGCCCGGATGATGAAGTTGGTCCAGAACGGCAGCACGATCGCGACCAGCGCGATCGTCTTCCACTTACGCGGAAGCTGCGCGATCAGGTAGGCCGTCGGGTAGCCGATCAGCAGCGCGATCAGCGTGGTGAGTCCCGCGATCTTCATCGAGGTGCCGACCACGCCCAGGTAGAGGGGGTCGAACAGGCGGGTGAAGTTCTCGTGGGTGAACTCGTAGATGACGCCGCCGAAGCGGCCACGCTGGAAGACCGTGTAGCTGAGCACCAGGGCCAGCGGCACCAGCAGCAGCACGACCAGATAGGTCAGCCCCGGCGCCAGGAAAACGAATGCGCCCAGCCGGCGCCCCCGCGCGGGGGACGCCGGCCGGGCTCGAGTCTCGACCTTCACTGCAACTAGTCGGCCTTGACCTCGGACGACAGGCGCGTGAACTTGGTCGACGCCTGGCCCAGGTCGATGATGGCCTCACCGTTGAGCAGCTCGGCCGGCTTGATGCCGAGCAGCGATCCCGGGGCGATCTTGACCTTGTCCATGGCGGCCTTGTTCGGCACCTTGTAGTTGATGTTCTCGGCGGCCCAGCGGTGGACCTCAGGGTCGAGGATGTAGTTGATGAAGGCGTGCGCGGCCTCCTTGTTCTTGGAGGACTTCAAGATCACCATGGTGTCCACCCAGAGGTCGCTACCCTCCTTCGGCACGGTGAACTTGATGTTCTGCTTCGCGTCCGTGGTCGGGCACCAGCCGTCCCACGCCTCGACCATGACGGCCTCGCCGCTGATCAGCTTGTCGCCGAACGTCGTGTCGTCGAACCCGAGGAGGTGCGGCTTGGCCGCGAGCAGCAGCTCCTTGGCCTTGGCGATCTCCTCGTCCTTGTCGGTGTTGACCGAGTAGCCGAGCGACTTGAGGGCGGGCAGGGCCAGCCAGCGCTCGGTGGTCATCAACGTGACCTTCTTCTCGGCCCAGGCCGGCGGCTTGAGTAGATCGTTCCAGCTCTTCGGCTCCGCCTTCACCAGGTCGCTTCGGTAGCAGATGCCGGTCGTGCCCCAGGTGTAGGGCACCGAGTACTTGTTGCCCTTGTCGTAGGAGAGCTGGGTGGCCTCGGGGTAGAGGTTCGACAGGTTGGGGATCAGCTCAGGGTGGATCGGCTCCAGCAGGCCCTGCTCGTTGAGCGCCTGCGCGTACTGGCCCGAGACGAACGCCACGTCGATGCCGCTGTCACCACCGGTGGTGAGCTTGGTCATCGCGACCTCGTTGGTCTCGTGCAGGGTGACGTTCAGATCGGAGATCTTCAGCTCCTTCTTCACCATCTCCTGCAGCTCTTTGGGCGTGTAACCGTCCCAAACGGTCACTGTGAGTGACTGCTTCGACAGATCGGCGTCCGCCTTGAGCTGGGCGGCTGTCGCCTGAGGTGCCGTCTCTGCGCTGTTGGTCGACTCACCGCCGCACGCCGCGACGGCGAGCGCGAGGCCGGCCACCGCTACAGCAGCCGGAAGACGACGGGTGAACCGGGTACGGAACACGGCCGCTACTCCTTATGAATTTCGATGTACGGGGGGTCGCGCGACCAACCGGGCACGGCAGACCAGAGCAGGAGTGTTGCAGCAGAAATCAACATGAGCAAGACTTTGGCGGACATTGCTAGCTGGAAGTTTGGTCTAACTGTTGAATTCGGATTCAATATGGAACCGGTTGATCTCACTCGGTGATAATCCACTCACCGGCCGAGACCGCGGTCTCACAGCCGCTCTCCTCGCCCTGTTGGAAGGGCCGGTGCCGACGCCGTTCGCCGTCCGCCGGTACCTTCCGCTGCCCACCATCTCGCACGGTCTCCCGGATCTCCACACCGGGGTCCCGGCCGAGCGAGACTTCGGGCCGCACGTAGATCAGACAAACTACTCGGTGGTGGTGGATGACCGGGTCGTCGTGAAATGGCTCACACCTCCGGTCCCGCTGCCGCACCCCACGCCCGAGGTGTTCGCTCACCTCGTTGACGTGGGCTTCAAAGACACCGCGCCGCCGTATGCCGCGCTCACCCGGGCTGACGAATCGGGCGAGGTCCTGCTCGCGCTGGTGACGGGCTATCTGCCGCAGGCCAGGGACGGCTGGGAGTGGTGCGCCGACGAGGCCGAGGCGGACCGCACCGCCTTCGCACCCGCGCTCGGCCACCTCGCCGCCGACCTGCACCTCGCCCTGGCCACCTTCCCCGGCGAGGACCCGCCCCCACCCGGTGCCGACGCGGCCGTCAGGGGCGAGTCCGCGCTGCGCGACGCCCTGGAGCTCACCGACGGTGACGACGGCGACTGGCTGGCCGCCTGGGCCGGGCGGATGCGGGCCGAGCTGGCGCCCCTGGCCGAGCCCATCACCTCGCCCAGGATCCGCATTCACGGCGACCTCCACGTGGGCCAGATCCTCCAGTGGCGCGACGGCTACGCGGTGATCGACTTCGACGGCAACCCCACCGTCACCGGCGGCGACCTCTACCAGCCCGCCGCCCGGGACGTCGCCCAGCTCACCACGAGCCTCCAGCACGTCGCCCAGGTGGCGATCAGACGCCGCGGCACCCCGCCGGGCGCGGCCGCCCGCTGGGCCGCCGAGGCCCGCGCGCTCATGCTGGCCGCCTACCGGGACCGCCTGGCCGGGCGCGACGCCGCCGGGCTGCTGGACGAGTCCCTGATCCGCCCCTTCGAGATCGAGCAGGAGTGCCGGGAGCTGATCTACGCGGCCCGTCACCTGCCTCGATGGCGCTACGCCCCGATGGGCGTGCTGCGCAGCTGGTATCCCGAGGAGAACCGATGAACCCCGAGCTCTACCTGTCCGACCTGGAGGCCAAGCCGGCCGCCCTGGCCGCCCTGGCCGAGGCGCTGGAGACGGCCGACCCCTTCGGGGCGCTGCCCGGGGACGTCGAACGCGTGCTGTTCCTCGGCATGGGCAGCTCCCGCTACGCCGCGGGGGTCGCCGCCCTGCGCCTGCGCGCGGCGGGGGTCGACGCCTACGCCGAGTACGCCTCCGCGTCGGCCGCCTTCCCCCAGGATCGCCGTACGCTCGTCGTGCCCATCTCGGCGACCGGGACCAGCCGCGAGACCCTGGACGCGGTGGCCCGCTACGCGGGCGGCGCGTCACCGGTGGCGGCGCTGACCAACACGCCGGACTCCGCGCTCGCGCGGGCGGCCGACCTGGTGATCCCCATGCACGCGGGCGTGGAGGCGGGCGGGGTGTCGTGCCGCACCTTCCAGCACACGCTCGCCCTGCTGCTCGCCCTGGAGTCCCGGCTCACGGGGTCCGGAAGGGACGTGGCGGCACTGGTGCGACGCAGCGCCGAGGCCACCGCCGACCTGCTGGAACGCAGGGACGAGTGGCTGCCGCCGGTGCTGGAGCTGCTCGACGGCCCGCACGGCGTGTATGCGATCGCCCCGGCCGAGCGGCTGTCGTCGGCGGAGCAGTCGGCGCTGATGGTCAGGGAAGGCCCGCGCCGCCCGGCGGACGCCTGCGAAACGGGCGACTGGGCGCACGTGGACGTCTACCTGACCAAGACCCTCGACTACCGCGCCCTGCTCTATCCCGGTTCGCGCTACGACGAGCAGGCCATGGACTGGGTGCGCGAACGCGGGTCCACGGTCGTGGCCGTGGGCGCCGAGGTGAAGGACGCCACGGCCGCCGTCAGGTACGTCCACGACGGCGACGCCGACGTGCGGCTGCTGACCGAGACGCTGGTGGCGGAGCTGGTGGCCGCCAGCTGGTGGTCGGCCGGGTAGACCACCTCAGTAGGCCGGGCGGACCGCCAGCGCGTGCTCCACGAGGGTGATCAGCGTGCCCTTGACCGCTTCGCGCTGGCGGGCGTCGGTGCGGACGAGCGGGATGTGCGGCGAGAGGGTGAGCGCCTCGCGGATCTCGTTCTCCATGTGCGGGAACTGCCCGTTCCAGCCGTTGACCCCGACCACGAAGGGCAGCTTGGCCTCTTCGAAGTAGTCGATCGCCGGGAAGCTGTCGGCCAGGCGGCGGGTGTCGACCAGCACCACCGCGCCGATGGCGCCGCGCACCAGGTCGTCCCACATGAACCAGAACCGGTGCTGGCCCGGCGTGCCGAACAGATAGAGGATCAGGTCGCGGTCCAGCGACACCCGGCCGAAGTCCATCGCCACGGTCGTGGTCGTCTTGTTCGGCGTGAGCGACAGGTCGTCGACCCCCGCCGAGGCGTCCGTCATCACCGCCTCGGTCGTCAGCGGCATGATCTCCGACACCGCGCCGACGAACGTCGTCTTGCCGACGCCGAAGCCACCGGCCACCACGATCTTCGTCGAGGTCAGGCCTGGGCTAGAGCCTGCGTAGTCCACTGAGCACCCTTTCGAGCAGGCTCCTGTCGGGCAGGCCCGCCTCCAACTGCGGCTGGTAGACCCTGACCAGCCCTTCCGCCTCCATGTCTGCGACCAGCACCCGGGCCACGCCGAGTGGGATGGCCAGCAGCGCGGAGATCTCCGCCACCGATCTGATCTGGCGGCACAGCTCGCTGATCTGCCGAAACTCCCGGGCGTAGATCGGGCCGAGCTGCACCGACGTCGCCGAGGAGACGAGCGCCTCCATGGCGAGGGCGCTGCGCGGCGCGGTCCTGCCGCCGGTGACGGCGTACATCCTCACCAATGAGCTGCGCTCGGGCTCCGGCTCCCCGCCATGCCACGATGCCAACGTCCACTCCCATCACCAGGGGCGCGCGTTCGAGAGTTCCGCGCGCACGTCAGGCGTGAGCACCTGCCCCGCACGTTCCACCAAAATCGTCATTTGATAGGCCACCAGGCCCATGTCACAGTCCGGCGCGGCCAGCACCGCCAGGCTCGACCCGTCGCTGATCGACATCACCAGCATCAGGCCCTGTTGCATCTCGACGAGGGTCTGCACGACCTCGCCGCCTTCGAACACCCGCGCCGATCCCGCGGTGAGGCTGACCAGCCCCGCCGCGATCGCGGAGAGCTGGTCGGCGCGGTCCTGCGGAAACCCGCGGGAGAAGGCCATCGGCAACCCGTCCGCGGAGACCACCACGGCGTGCGCCACCCCGGGCACCTCTTCGACGAAGCCGCTGACGAGCCAGTTCACGTCCCTGGCCGCCTGGCTCAGGTTCACCATCAGTCCTCCTCTAGCTCGGCGCGCCCCTTGCGCACGCCCTGCTGGTAGCTGGAGAGCCTGCTGCGAAGCCGATCAGGGGACACCGGAGGCGCGGGCATCGGTGACGGCGCGGGCGTCGCGGAGCCCGGCACCAGGTTCGCCCTCGGGGTCCGCTTGGGCAGTCCCGAGCTGGTCGTCCCGCCGAGAGCCGGCTCGCGGGCCGCCCCGGCCGCCTGCCAGCCGCTGTCCGCGGGCGAGGACCAGCCAGGGGCTTCGCCGGGCCCGGCGGGCGGCGGCATCGCGGGGCCGTCGTCCAGCCGTGCGGCCGGGCGCGGGCCGTCGTCCTGGGACGGCTCGCGCCGAGGAGGCCAGGAGGTGTCGCCGGGCCACGAGGGCTCGGCCTGCGACGGCCACGAGGAGTCGCCCGTCGAAGACCACGACGGCTCGTCCGTAGAAGACCACGACGGCTCGCCCGACGACGACCAGGCGGGGTCCGGCGGCGGGACGGACTCTCTCCGGTCGGGAGTGAACGACGGCTTGGTGAACCAGCTCGACTCGACGGAGGCGAAGATGGGCAGGAAGTCGCCCTGCGGCGGTGGCTCGGACGGAGCCGGCGGCTCGGGCGGCAGCTCCACGGAGTGCGTGTGCTGCGAGCCGAACCACGACGTGGGCTCCGGTGTCGGGGTCAGGTCCAGCGACGGGTGGCCCGGACCCGGCATCGACGGCGTGGCCTGCATCGGCACCTTCGCGTACGGCATCGGCTCCGGAGCAGGCACGCGGGCGAACGGCGGCTCGGCGCCGGGCATCGCCGTGAGCAGCGTCTCGGGCAGCAGCACCATGGCGGTCAGCCCGCCGATGTCCTGGCGCCGGAGCTGCACCCTGATGCTGTGCCGCAACGCCAGCCGGCCGACCACGAACAGGCCCATCCGCCGCGACACCGACACGTCCACCACCGGCGGGTTCGCCAGGCGCCAGTTGGCCTCGGAGAGCTCCTCCGGATTCATCGAGATGCCGTTGTCGGTGACCGAGACCATCAGCCCGCCGCCGTCGATCCGGCTGCTGGAGATGACGACCTTCGTGTCGCGGGAGGAGAACGAGACGGCGTTCTCGATCAGCTCGGCCAGCAGGTGGACCACGTCGTTGACGGCCTGCCCCGCGATGGCCACCTCCGACTGGACCTGGATGCTGACCCGGTCGTAGCTCTCCACCTCGCCGAGCGCGGCCCGTACCACGTCCATCAGCTCGACCGGCTCGCTCCACCGGCGCGCGGCCTCCTGGCCCGCCAGGACCAGCAGGTTCTCGCTGTTGCGGCGCATGCGGGTGGCCAGGTGGTCGAGCTTGAACAGGTCGCCGAGCCTGCCGTCGTCGCGCTCGCCGCGCTCCAGCCGCTCGATCAGGCTGAGCTGCCGCTCGACCAGCGTCTGGCTGCGCCGCGACAGGTTGACGAACATCGCGTTGACGTTGGAGCGCAGCCGGGCCTCGTCGCCCGCCAGCCGGACCGCTTCGCGGTGCACCTCGTCGAAGGCCCGCGCGACCTCGCCGACCTCGTCCCTGGAGAAGACGTTGATGGGGGGCACCTCGGCGTCCACCACGCCGTCCCGCGACTCGCGCAGGTGCTGCACGAAGTCCGGCAGCCGCCTGCCTGCGATCTCCAGAGCCTCGGCGCGCAGCCGGCGCAGCGGGCGCACCAGGGACCTGGCCACCCCGGTCGTGATCAGCAGCACGGCCAGGAGCAGCGCGATCACCGCGCCCGCGATCACGTACGCGCGCTGCCGCTCGTCTGCGCTGAGCGCCTCGCTGCGGGTCACGATGCCCGCGGCCTGCCGCTGCTCGACCACGCGCATGGAGTCGACGACCACGTTGGACGCCTCGAACCACTGCCCGGCGTCGTCGCGGTTGGCGAGGTCGAGCCCGCGCAGGGCCTGCCCGGCTGTGGCCCTGATGAGCACCAGCTCGCGCAGGAACAGCATGTTGTCGGCGGATCGGCCGTTGACGGTCTCGTCGAAGTAGCGCCGTTCGACGGCGGTGGCCTCGTCGGCGAAGGCCTTGCGCTCGTTGTCCTCCCGCGACAGCTCGCCGAGGAAGCGCTTGAGCTGCTCCTGGTTGAACGCGCCCTCCGCCAGCACGGTGGTCAGCATGGCCTGCTGGAGCGAGACGCTCTCCTTGGCCCGGGCGAGCGCGTCGAGCATGCGCGACTGGCGGAACAGCTCGTCGTCCTGGCTGCCCTTGATGAGCTCGTTGTGGACGGAGAGCAGGTCGTTGATCACGGTGGTGTAGAGCTCGACGGAGGCGGCGGGCAGCAGGTCGGCGTCGAGTGCCTGCTCCCGCAGGCCGGTGAGGTCGTCGAGCCGGTTGAGCATGTTCTCGATCTGGTCGGCGGTGCGGCCGGTGACGGCGGACAGGAGCTGGTCGGCGCTGCCCCGCACCTCCTTGATCGCGGCGTCCACCTGGTCCATCTGCTCGCGCACCGGGGGCAGGCCGCTGGCCGGGCGGTTCCTGGCGATGTACCAGGAGGTCCGCGCGCGCTCGCCGGCGACCACGTGGGTGAGCTCGCCGACCTGCTCGGAGAGCTGGGCGAGCTGGTTGGTGCGTGCGTAGTCGGCCGCGGCGCCGGTCGAGGCGAACACCTGGAAGCCGCCGAGCAGCACGGCCGCGGCCGTCGGGACGAGAATGAGCGCGACGAGCCGCGCTCGGACGCGCCAGTTGCGCAGCCGCCAGTTGCCTTCCTCTGGTGGCCGCTGTCCTAACTCTGTACTCACCGAACGCAACCTCTCGCCCGAATCGGCGCTATATGAAGGTCCTGTGACCCGTGGGGAAAATCCAGCAAGCTCGGGTAATTGGAACACATACCGGCCAGCCCGGCCAAGCGAACATAACGCGACATAAGTCGAGCAGTGTGACGCATGAGCATAGAACCTGGAGCTCCACTTATATAGAGCCCCCAGCGCGAAATAATCCATTAAGCGGATAAATGTCCACTTATGGGCGATTGTCACGTTCCAAGCCCGTAACACCACAGGAGCACGCAGGTCTCCAGAGGGTCACAGCGTTGAGATTTCCGTTATTCAGCACATATGTTGAGCCCCTCAAGTTGAGGAGGCGAGTGGTGCGGGTTTCTCCCGACAGTGCGGCCATCGGCGTCGAAGGACTGTGGAAGATCTTCGGTCCCAAGGCCGAAAGGGTGCTGGACTGCGATGACAGGTTTCTGGAGCCCGCCGCACTAAGAGAGAAGACCGGCTGCACCGCTGCCGTGAGAGACGTGAGTTTCGAAGTACGCCCAGGCGAGGTCTTCGTCGTGATGGGCCTGTCGGGCAGCGGCAAATCCACCTTGGTGCGCTGCCTGACCCGGCTCATCGAGCCGACCTGCGGCCGGATCACGATCGGCGGCGAGGACGTCGGCGCCGCCTCCCCGTCGCGGCTGCGTGAGCTGCGACGCCACCAGGTCAGCATGGTCTTCCAGCACTTCGGCCTGCTGCCGCACCGCCGCGTGATCGACAACGTCGCCTACGGCCTGGAGATCCAGGGCACGGCCAAGGCCGCCAGGCACGCGCGGGCCGCGGACATCCTCTCGCTCGTCGGGCTCGACGGCTATGCCGACGCCTATCCCGACCAGCTCTCCGGCGGCATGCAGCAGCGCGTCGGCCTGGCCCGCGCGCTCGCGGTCGAGCCCCAGGTGATGCTGTTCGACGAGCCGTTCAGCGCGCTCGACCCGCTGATCCGCCGGGACATGCAGGCCGAGGTGATCCGCCTGCACCGGGAAGTCGGCAAGACCATGGTGTTCATCACGCACGACCTGTCCGAGGCGCTCAAGCTGGGCGAGCGCATCGCGATCATGCGAGGCGGCTCGATCGTGCAGCTCGGCACACCCGAGGAGCTCGTGGGCGCGCCCGCCGACGACTACGTGGCCGACTTCGTGCGCGACGTCCCCCGGAGCCACGTGCTCACCCTGCGCTGGATCGCCCGCTCTCCCGAGCCGGGCGAGCCCCTGGACGGCCCCCGGCTTCCCGCCACCACGCTGATCAAGGACGCCATCGGCGCGGCCTCGTCCTCCTCCCGCCCGATCAGGGTGGTCGACGGCGACGAGCTGACCGGCGTGGTCGACCGGGTGGACCTGCTCACCTTCCTCTCGGGTCAGGACGCGGTGACGACCGCATGAGCAGCACGGCCGTCAGCACACCTTCCAGACTCCGGATACCGGGGTGGGCGGCCCCCACCGGGATCGCGCTGCTGTTCGTGGCGGCGTACCTGGTCTTCCGAGGCAGCGGCACGCTGCCGCACAACAGCGAGGCCCCGCAGTTCGCGGCGGTCACCGAGCTGCGCGAGTGGATCGACGACCACCGCAACGACAACCCGGTCTTCCTGTACTTCCTCAACTACATCCGGGTCTTCGTCGGCGCGGTCTTCGGCCTGTTCCAGACCACCCTGTACGCGCTGGGGTGGCCTGGCCTGATCGGGGTCATGGGCGCGCTGGCGTGGCTGGCGGGCGGCTGGCGCGTCGCGCTGCTGGCCGTCGCCGGGTTCTGCTCCTTCGGCGTCCTCGGGCTGTGGGAGTCGAGCGTCGACACCCTCGCCCTGGTCGCCTCGGCCGTGCTGCTGTCGCTGGCGATCGGCGTCCCGCTGGGCATCTGGGCCGGGCTCTCCCAGCGGATGCGCAGGACGATCACGCCGGTCCTGGACGTCATGCAGATCATGCCGACGTTCGCCTATCTGGCTCCGCTGGCGCTGTTCTTCCACATCGGCGCGCCGGCCGGCGCCATCGCGACGATGATCTACTCGATCCCCCCGGCGATCCGCATCACCGCGCTGGCCATCGAGCGGGTCTCCCCCACCGCGGTCGAGGCCTCCGCCTCCCTCGGCGCCACCCGGACGCAGACCCTGTTCAAGGTGCACCTGCCTCTGGCCAGGTCCACGATGGCGCTGGCGGTGAACCAGACCATCATGATGGCGCTGTCCATGGTGGTCATCGCGAACCTGATCTCCGCCCCCGGCCTCGGCTCCGACATCATCCGCGGCCTGTCGCGCGCGCAGGTCGGCATCATGCTCCCGGCCGGCATCGCGATCGTCGTCATGGCCGTGGTGCTGGACCGGATGATGGTCTCGGTGGCCAGGCGCGACCCGCGTAACAAGATCGGCTGGACCAGCCTGATCGCCGCCGCCGTCCTGGCGGCCACCGGCCTGGTCGCCGCCCAGCTGCTGCCGCGCGAGTGGCCCGAGAACCTGACGGTCAACCTCGTCTCCGAGATCAACGACGCCGTCCTTTGGGCGGAGACGAGCTGGTACGGCGTCACCACCTTCATCAAGGACGCCACCTCGAACCTCCTGCTGAACCCGCTGGAGAACCTGTTCACCTCGGCGCCGTGGTGGCTGATCGCCGCCGCGGTGCTGCTCGTGGCGTGGCGGGTGAGCGGGCTACGACCGGCGCTCACGGCCCTCGGCTGCCTGCTGGCGATCGCGCTGCTCGGCACCTGGGAGCACTCGATGCGGACGCTCACCACGGTCGCCGTCGCCGTCGTCGTCACCCTCGTCATCGGCCTGCTGCTGGGCGTGGCCGCCGCCCGGTCGGACCGATACTCGGCCGTCCAGCGCCCGCTGCTCGACGCGGCCCAGACCATGCCGGCGTTCGTCTACCTGCTGCCGGCGCTCGCCCTGTTCGGCACCACCCGGTTCACCGCGATCTTCGCCTCGATCATCTTCGCCGTCCCCCCGGTCGTGCGGCTGGTCGAGGACGGCATCAGGACGGTGCCGGCGACCGTGGTCGAGGCGGCCGCCTCCGCCGGCTCGACCTCGGGGCAGCTCCTGTGGAAGGTGCAGCTGCCGATGGCCAGGAAGGCCATCCTGCTCGCCGCCAACCAGGGCATCGTCATGACGCTGGCCATGGTGGTCGTCGGTGCGCTGGTCGGGGCCGGGGCCCTCGGCTACGACGTGGTGCTCGGCTTCTCCCAGCGGACCGACTTCGGGATGGGATTCGTCGCCGGTGTGGCCACGGTCCTGCTCGGAGTCATGCTCGACCGCATCACGCAGGGCGCCGACAGGCGCTCATCCCCCCACAAAAGGAAAGTCACATGAAGATTCGCCTGCTCGCAGGCCTGCTAGCCCTCGGGCTCGCCGCGGGATGCGGCGGGGCCACGGTGGAGACCTCGCCCAGCTCCGCCGCTCCGCAGGGCACCGCCTCCGCCTCCAGCGCGGCCGGGACCGTGAAGATCGCGATCAACCCGTGGGTGGGTTACGAGGCCAGTGCCAACGTCGTCGCGTACCTGTTGAAGAACGAGCTGGGATACACCGTCGAGCTGCCGGAGATCAAGGAGCAGCTCGCCTGGGAGGGCTTCGGCACGGGGGACGTCGACGTCATCATCGAGAACTGGGGACACCCGGACCTCAAGAAGCAGTTCATCGAGGAGAAGAAGATCGCCGTGGAGGCCGGCTCGACCGGCAACAAGGGCGTCATCGGCTGGTACATCCCCAAGTGGATGGCGGAGAAGTACCCCGACATCACCGACTACAAGAACCTCAACAAGTACGCCCACCTGTTCAAGACCTCCGAGTCCGGTGACAAGGGGCAGCTGCTGTTCGGCGACCCGTCGTACGTCAGCAACGAGGCCGCGCTCATCAAGAACCTCAAGCTGGACTACAAGATCGTCACGGGCGGCAGCGAGGCCGCGCTGATCAAGGGCGCCCAGCAGGCGCAGGCGCAGCAGAAGCCGCTGCTGTTCTACTTCTGGGACCCGCACTGGCTGTTCAGCAAGACCGAGCTCGTCAGGGTGAAGCTGCCGGCCTACACCGAGGGCTGCGACGCCGACCCGAAGAAGGTCGCCTGCGACTACCCGGAGATGGACCTCGACAAGATCGTGAGCAAGAAGTTCGCCGACAGCGGCGGCAAGGCCTACGACCTGGTCAAGAGCTTCAGCTGGACCAACGAGGACCAGAACGCCGTCGCCGACGACATGACCAACAACGGCATGTCCGGCGAAGAGGCCGCCAAGAAGTGGGTCGAGGCCAACACGGCCAAGTGGCAGGCCTGGATCCCCAAGTAACACTCCCCGCCCCCTGTTGACCCGTGACCTCGCCGCCAGGGCGGGGTCACGGTCGCGGAGACTCTCATGCGAACCAAGACGCTCGCCGGGCCGCTGCTGCTGGCCCTGCTCCTGACGGCCTGCACCGGTGAGGCCCCCGCCCCGGCAGCCGGGGCGGACCGCACGGTCAGGATCGACATCCACGCGTGGGCCGGCTACGAGGCCCAGGCCGCGGTGCTGGCCTACCTGCTCGAACGGGAGCTCGGATACAAGGTCGAGACGCGGAAGGCCAAGGAGGACGATTCCTGGGGCGATTTCGAAAACGGCGAGGTCGACGTCATCGTCGAGAACTGGGGCCACAACCACCTCAAAGAGGAGTTCATCGAGCGCAAAAAGGTCGCGCTCTCCGCCGGCCTCACGGGCAACAAAGGGGTGATCGGGTGGTACGTCCCGGAGTGGATGGTCAAGAAATATCCGGACATCACTAACTGGCGGAACCTGAACAAGTATGCGGATCTCTTCAAGACATCAAGATCCGGAGATCTTGGACAAGTGCTCGACGGCGACCCGACGTTCGTCACCAATGACGAGGCGATCGTCAAGAACCTCGGCCTGAATTACAAGGTCGTCTACTCCGGCAGCGAAGCCGCATTGATCAAGGCCGCCCAGGCGGCGACCAAGAACAAGACGCCGCTGCTGATGTATTTCTACGAGCCGCAATGGCTGTTCACGAAGGTGAAGCTGGTAAAGATCAATCTTCCGCCGCACGCGATAGGCTGCGACAAGGACGCGGCGAAGGTCGCCTGCGACTATCCCCCTTACCTGCTCGACAAGATCGTCAGCAAGCGGTTCGCCGAGCGCGGCGGCAAGGCCTACGAGCTGGTCCGCAACTTCAGCTGGAGCAACGACGACCAGAACGCCGTCGCCAGCGACATGATCAACCGCAAGCTGACCGCCGAGCAGGCCGCCAAGCGGTGGGTCGAGGAGAACGAGATCGTCTGGAAGGACTGGGTCCCCCGGTGAGGTACGACTTCGTCATCGTGGGCGGCGGCTCCGCGGGCTGCGCCCTCGCCGCCCGGCTCAGCGCCGACCCGTCGGTGTCGGTGCTGGTGCTGGAGGCGGGCAGGGCCGACCACCGGTGGGACGTGTTCATCCACATGCCCGCCGCGCTGATGTTCCCCATCGGCAACCGGTTCTACGACTGGAAGTACGAGTCGGAGCCGGAGCCGCACATGAACGACCGCCGCGTCTACCATGCCCGCGGCAAGGTCCTCGGCGGCTCCAGCAGCATCAACGGCATGATCTTCCAGCGCGGCAACCCGCTCGACTACGAGCGCTGGGCGGCCGATCCCGGCATGAAGCACTGGGACTACGCGCACTGCCTGCCGTACTTCAAGAAGATGGAGAACTGCCTGGCCGACCCCGGCTCCGACTTCCGGGGTGGCGCCGGGCCGCTCAAGCTGGAGCGCGGCCCCGCGCGGGGCCCCCTGTTCGAGGCGTTCTTCGAGGCCGTCCAGCAGGCCGGCCACCCGCTCACCGGCGACGTGAACGGCTTCCAGCAGGAGGGCTTCGCCGCCTTCGACCGCAACCTGCACCGCGGCCGCCGCCTGAGCGCCGCGCGCGCCTACCTGCATCCCGTACGGCGCCGCCGCAACCTGACCGTCAGGACCCGGGCCTTCGTCGAGCGGATCGTCTTCGAGGGCACCAGGGCGACCGGCGTCATCTGCGACGGCGAGCGGATCTCCGCCGGCGAGGTCATCGTCAGCGGCGGCGCCATCAACTCCCCCCAGCTTCTGCAACTGTCCGGCGTGGGCCCCGCCTCGCTGCTGGAGCCCCTCGGCGTCGAGGTGGTGCACGACCTGCCCGGCGTGGGCGCCAACCTTCAGGACCACCTGGAGGTGTACGTCCAGCACGCCTGCACCCGGCCGGTGTCGCAGCAGCCGTCGCTGGCCAAGTGGCGCAGGCCGGTCATCGGCGCGCAGTGGCTCTTCCTGCGCGGCGGCCCCGGCGCCACCAACCACTTCGAGGCGGGCGGCTTCATCCGCTCCAACGACGAGGTCGCCTACCCCAACCTGATGTTCCACTTCCTGCCGATCGCCGTCCGCTACGACGGCAGCGCCCCGGCGGGCGGCCACGGCTATCAGGTGCACATCGGCCCGATGTACTCCGACGCCCGCGGCTCGGTCCGCATCACCTCGCCGGACCCCCGGGTCAAGCCCGCGCTCCGCTTCAACTACCTGTCCACCGAGCAGGACCGGCGCGAGTGGGTGGAGGCCATCAGGCACGCGCGGGCCATCCTGTCCCAGCCCGCCTGGGCGGACCTGGACGGCGGCGAGATCTCCCCCGGCCCCTCGGTCGAGACCGACGAGGAGATCCTCCAGTGGGTCGCCCGCGACGGCGAGACGGCCCTCCACCCGTCGTGCACCTGCAAGATGGGCGTGGACGAGATGTCCGTCGTGGACCCCGACACGCTGCGCGTCCACGGCCTCGACGGCCTCAGGGTGGTGGACGCCTCGGTCATGCCGTACGTCACCAACGGCAACATCTACGCCCCGGTCATGATGGTCGCCGAGAAGGCGGCCGACCTCATCCTCGGCAACACCCCCCTGGCCCCGGAGCCCGTCCCCTTCCACCGCCACCGCGGTGATCGGCACCCCGAACCGGTCACCGAGTGAGCCTCGGAACGCTTCCGTCCCCACCACAACAACCGTACGGTGTACCGTACGTACGTGACAGTCGAGTACAGCGGTAAGGGCGACCCCGCGCGCAGTCTGGCGCTGCTCTGGCGCACCAGCGAGCGCACCAGCCGCAAGGGCAAGCCGGATCTGAGCGTGGACCGGATCGTGCGGGCCGCCATCGAGGTGGCCGACGCCGAAGGGCTCCAGGCGCTGTCCATGCGCCGGGTGGCGGAGAAGCTCGGCGTGGGCACGATGTCGCTCTACACCTACGTGCCGGGCAAGCCGGAGCTGCTCGACGTCATGCTCGACACCGTCTACGGCGAGACGATCAGACCCGACAACCCGTCCGGCGGCTGGCGGGAGCGGCTGGAGGCGATCGCCAGGGAGAACTGGACGCTCTATCTGCGCCACCCGTGGCTGCTGCAGGTGGCGGCGAGCCGGCCGGTGCTGGGCCCGAACGTCACCGCCAAGTACGACTACGAGCTGCGTGCCGTCGACGGCATCGGACTCACCGACGTGGAGATGGACTCGGTGATCACACTGATCACCGGTTTCGTGCACGGCACGGCCAGGGGTGCGGTGGAGGCCGCGCAGGCGGAGAGCCGGACCGGGCTGTCGGACGAGCAGTGGTGGGCCGCCCACGCGCCGTTCTTCAGCCGGATCGCCGACGTCAGCCGCTTCCCCACGGCCGCGCGGGTCGGCCAGGCCGCCGGCGAGGCCCAGGGCAGCGCCTACAGCGCCGAGGCCGCCTTCGAGTTCGGCCTTCAGCGCGTCCTCGACGGCATCGAGGCCCTGGTGCACCAGCGCCGCACCGGCCCCCGCCCGTAGGCTCCAAGGTCCCCAGAAGTCGCCGCCCGAGGTCGGGCCATGTGGGCACCGGCCGAGGGCCGGCGATTCACGTCCGGCCGCTGCAGGGGGACGAGTGCTCGGCGTCCCACCTCACCACCCGACCGGCCCACCATGCGCACGTCACGGCGCCGGGCCCGCTCCACCGGAGAACCGTTTCCCTGGACAGAGCCGAGCCACCTGCGGCGACTGGGCCCTCCCGGGCCGGCCGTAAAAGACTCAGGCCCGCACGGCGGCTCAGCTGATCACGGAGAGCAGAAAGCACTCGTCAGGTCGCCGACGGCTGCTCCGTCGTGGGGCGGGCGGCGAGCAGGAGCGCGCGGTGGCGCGCGGTGGGCGGCCTGGCCCAGGCCAGGCTCGGCGACCCGTCGTTGATCAGCCGGAACACCACGTCACGCAGCAGCGCCCCGGCGGGCATCCCGGGCCGCTCGGCGCGCATCGCCTGGTAGAGGTCGAGCACGCGGGCGAGGTCGAGCAGCATGGTGTTGGTGTGCTCGCCTCCCGTGGCCGGCACGGTGATCTCCAGGCAGCCGCCGCTCTCGTCGGCGTACCAGGTGGCCGCGGTGCCGTCCGGGCAGACGATCTCGCGTACGGCGTCCGCGAAGCCCTGCCTGTCCATGCCGTCGACCTCGCCGCTCAGCCAGTCGCCGCGCAGGTGCAGCACGCCGGGCTGTTCGGTGGCGACGCACTGGGCCACCAGCTCGCGCAGGGTGCCCTCCGGGTCGTGCAGCCCGTCCTGCCCGTGCGCGGCGAACCGGTCGGCGAGCAGGTAGAGGGAGATGAGCCGGGGCGGCTCGAAGATTCTCAGGAGGCCCTGCTCCTCGCTGACGGTCAGCGGGCCCACCTGGTCGTGGCAGGCCCGCACGCCCTCGATGAACGCCACCCGGGCATCCCCGCCCAGCCGGGACTCCCAGTCCCACTCCCACGCGGGCTGGGGTTGTCCGGCCGGCTCGTCAGCGCTGGGCGCGTTGCGCCGGAACGACCACACGATCACGCCGATGACGGCCACCGCCACCGCCACTGCGATCCACACCATGCACGCTCTTTTCCACCATCTGTCCCGGAAGATCTAGCAGCGTAGTGTGATAAGTCCGGAAATTTCCGGAGATCAGGTTATCGAACCGGCGCCGCACGCAGACGGACGACGTGCTCGACGAGCGAGATCAGCGTCGACTTGACCGACTCCCGGCTACGCGCGTCCGTGCGCACGATCGGCACGTGCGCCGACAGCGCCAGAGCCTCGCGTACCTCGTCGTCGGTGTGCGGGAACTGCCCGTCCCAGCCGTTGATGCCCACCACGAACGGCAGCTTGGCCTCCTCGAAGTAGTCGATCGCCGGGAAGCTGTCCGCCAGCCGCCTCGTGTCGAGCAGCACCACGGCCCCGATGGCGCCGCGGACCAGGTCGTCCCACATGAACCAGAACCGGTGCTGCCCGGGCGTGCCGAACAGGTAGAGGATCAGGTCGCGATCCAGGGAGAGCCGGCCGAAGTCCATGGCCACGGTCGTCGTCTGCTTGTTCGGAGTCAGACCGAGGTCGTCGATGCCCGCGGACGCGTCGGTCATCACCGCTTCCGTGGTGAGCGGAAGGATCTCGGACACCGCCCCCACGAACGTCGTCTTACCGACGCCGAACCCGCCGGCCACGACGATCTTCGTCGAGGTCAGGCCGGCGCTAGAGCCTGCGAAGTCCACTGAGCACCCTTTCGAGCATATTGAGGTCTGGCTGTCCCTGACTGAGGCGTGGCGCGTGCAGGCGAACAAGCCCTTCGTCCGACATGTCTGCGACCAGCACGCGTGCCACGCCCAGCGGAACCCGGAGCAGGGCCGAGATCTCGGCGACCGACCGGAACGAGCGGCAGAGTTGCATGATCGCCTCCTGCTCGGGAGTGAGCAGTGCCATCTCGTCGTCCGGGATCGACATGGACGAGATCAGCGTCTCCATCGCCAGATGGTAACGCGGCTCTGAGCGGCCGCCGGTCACCGCGTAAGGACGGAACAGGGGCTCGTCGTCCCCAGCCCCATCACTGCCGTACACGGTCCTGTCCCATCATCTCCATTGCATCACCGCGTCCTGGCTGCCTGCAGCTCCGCACGCAGCGCCGGTGTCAGGGCCTGGCCTGCCCGGTCGACGAGCAGCGTCATCTGGTACGCGACCAACCCCATGTCACAGTCGGGCCCGGCCAGCACGGTCAGCACCGAGCCGTCGCTGATCGCCATGACGAGCAGCAGCCCGCGCTGCATCTCGACGACGGTCTGCGACACGGAGCCGCCCTCGAACACCCGTGAAGCGCCCACGGTGAGGCTCAGCAGACCGGCGGACACCGCGGCGAGCTGGTCGGCCCGGTCCGGCGGGAAGCCCTCGGAAGCGGCCAGGCACAGCCCGTCCGCCGAAACAACGACCGCGTGCGCGACTCCGGGCGTGTTACGCACGAAGTCGGTGATCAGCCAGTCGAACCGGTGCGCCTCATGGCTGAGGGTCGTCACTCGCCCTCCCTAGGACGCTTGCTCACTCTCGTTCCTCCTGTTCACGTACTTCTGCACGACCCCGCCGCACTCCTTGCTGGAAGCTGGCCATCCGGCTGCGCACCCGGTTCGCGGAGACCGGCGGCGCCGGGGCCTGCCGCTGCTGCGGCTGCTCCGACTGACCGGCGGTTCCTGGAACCAGGTTGGCCTTCGGCGTGCGCTTCGGGAGTCCGGCGGAGGTGACGCCGCCGAGGCTCGGATCGCTCGCGGCGGCGGCCGCACGCCATCCGGCGTCCGCGGCGGTTCGCCACGTTTCCTCCACAGAGGGTACGGGTTGCGCGGGGGTTTGCTCATCCCGGTTCGGTTCCGGTACCCGCTCCTCCGGCGGCTTTCGGAACCAGGCGGACTCCACGGAGGCGAAGATCGGCAGGTATTCCTCCTGCTCGGCCTCCATCGGCGAGACCTCGACCGAGGGCGGCGGCTCCGGTCTGCGCACGTCATTGGTGTTGTACCTCGCCGGCGGCGGCGTCGGATAGGAGCTGTCCGGGCTCGGATACGACGGGAAGGAGCCGATCCGCTCGGGACCGGGCGGCCGGGCGGGCCCCGGCGAGAACGGGCTCGACGGGTAGGAGCCCGGACCCTGCTGCGCGGCACCGCGCGAGGGCAGCCCACCGTTCGGCGGAGCTCCGCGCGAGGGCAGGCCGCTCGGCGGGGGGACCTGCGGCGGCGGACCCTGCGGCGGAGCGCTCGGGTACGACGGGAAGGTGCCGGAGTCGAAGGACTGCTGCCTGAAGGCGCCGCCGTCGGTGTCGGCGGTGAAGGGGGTGCCCGCCTGGCGGTCCGCGCCGGAGTCGAAGGAGTCGAAGGTGCCGTAGGAGCGGAAGCCGTTCTGCGACGGCACCGCGGCCCGTGGCGGGACGACGGGCGCGCCGCCCGCGGCGAAGCCCGGCCGCTGCGGCATGGGCGGCTGGTTGCCGTCCTGGATGAGCGACGGCGGCAGCAGCACCATGGCGATCAGCCCGCTGCCGTCACCCCTGCGGAGCTGGACCCGGATGCCGTGACGCAGGGCCAGGCGGCCGACCACGAACAGGCCCATGCGGCGCGACACCGACACGTCCACGACGGGCGGCTCGGCCAGGCGGCGGTTGGCCTCGGCCAGCTCCTCCTCGGTCATGCTGATGCCGGAGTCGGTCACCGACAGCAGGGCTCCACCGCCTTCGATGAGGCTGCTGGAGACCACGACCTGGGAGTTGTTCGGCGAGAACTGGATGGCGTTCTCGACCAGCTCGGCCACCAGGTGGACCAGGTCGTTGGCGGCGCTGCCGAGCACGGAGGTGGCCCGGTGCACCTTGACCTGGACGCGCTCGTACCCCTCGACCTCCGAGAGGGCGGCGCGCACCACGTCGACCAGTTTGGCCGGCTGGCTGCGCCTGCGGGTGGGCTCGTGACCGGCGAGGACCAGGAGGTTCTCGGAGTTGCGGCGCATGCGGGTGGCCAGGTGGTCGAGCTTGAACAGGTCCGACAGCCTGCCGCCGTCCTGCTCGCCCTTCTCCAGGCCGTCGATCAGCGAGATCTGCCGCTCGACCAGCGTCTGGGTGCGTCGCGAGAGGTTGACGAACATCGCGCTGATGTTGCCGCGCAGCTCGGCCTCCTCGCCCGCGAGCCGCACCGCCTGGCGGTGGACCTGGTCGAAGGCCTTGGCCACCTCGCCGATCTCGTCGTTGCCGTCGACCTCGATCGGCTGCACCTCGGGTGCGGCGTCGCCGGAGACGCGCAGCTTGCGCACCACGTCCGGCAGCCGGAACCCGGCGATCTCCAGCGCCTCGGTGCGCAGGCGACGCAGCGGCGAGACCATCGAGCGGGCGATGGCGACGGTGAGGAGCAGCACGAGCAGCAGCAGGCCGAGGATCAGGGCGCCCGCGATGATCGCGTTGCGGATCTCGGCGTCCCGCAGCTCCTGGCTGCGCAGGGCCACCTGCTCGCTGAGCTTCCCCTCGACGCTGTGCAGGGCGGCGATGGTCGTGCTGTTCTCGTCGAACCACTGGTCGGGGGCGGACTTGTCGGGCGTGGTCTGGGCGAGCAGGTTCTGCCTGATCCGGACGCCGGGCGCCTTGCCGCTGGCCAGCGTGACCGCGCGGGACTTGGTCAGCTCGGAGTTGTAGTACTCGGGGATCGTCAGGGCCTTCTGCAGGTCCATGCCGATCTCGACGCCGGCTTCCTGGCCGACCGTGGCGATCTCGCTGCGCTGGGCGGCGTTGGCGGCGATGAACCGCTCGACCTCCTTGGCGTCCACGCTCGCGGAGTTGTAGTGACCCCGCAGGAGCTGGACGCGCTGCCGGGAGACCTGCTCCTTGGCCCGCGTCAGGGCGCTCAGCGCGCGGAACTGCCCGATGATCTGGGAGTCGTCGCTGAGCAGGCTCAGCTCGTCGTGCAGGCGGAGCAGCGTGTCGAGCAGCGTGTCGTACCGGGTCGTGTCGCGCTGGCCCTCGGCCCGGGTCCTGGGCAGGAAGTTCAGGTCGGTGTAGGCGCGCTCGACGACGCGCAGGACGCGGTCGCCGTAGGACTCGTCCATCGACGCCAGGTCGGTCCGCACGGACTTCACCAGCCGGTCGACCTCGGCCTTGCGGTCGGCGTAGGGCTTGCTGAGCCTCTTGCGCAGCGACCTGGCGGCGTCCGACCAGCCGCCGGTGTCACGCTCCATACCCAGCGCCTGGACCAGGTCCCGGATCCGGCCGGCCTGCTCGGCGGCGACGGCCGTGCGGTCGTAGTCACTGATGCTCTGGACCGAACCCACCACGCGCGCTCCCCCGAGCACGACTCCGGCGATCGTGGGGACCAGGACGAGCGCCGTGAGACGCCATCTCACACGCCAGTTGCGTAGCGCGAGTCGTGGCAGTGACCGCCTTCCGCGGTCCCGCCCGGCGGCGAAGCCGCTGTCGGAGTTCCCCGTAGTCACTGCTCCCGCTACCCCTCAATCATCCCGTTTCCCGCACGGGTCGTCAGGCCGTCCACAAGGTATCCGCAGCATCTGACGTATCAGGCAAATCGGACACAATCGTTACAAATGTGACCGCCAGTCGTGTGCTCCTGGTTATCGCAGCGCGGCAAGGACCGCATCGCGCACCTGGTTGCGCTGTGCGTCGTCGCTGAGGGGGCGTCCGGCGCGGTCAACCACGTAGAACACGTCCACCGCCTCCGCGCCGAGAGTCTCTACGCGGGCGGCTCTCACGTCAAGACCGCACTCCCCGAACGCCCTGCCTATGCGCCACAGCAGCCCCGGCTTGTCATGGGCCCTGACTTCCACCACGGTGGCGGTCGCGGAGGCGTCGTCCACCAACGTCACCCGGGGTGGGGCGACGGGAACCCGGGCGGGCCGCATCGACCGGGTACGGCGTGCCAGGCGCTGCTCGATGTCAAGACGGCCAGCAAGGACCAGACGCAGGTCCGCCTCCAACGTGGCGGGATCCGGCGGCGAACCGTACTCGGGGATGACGGAGAACTCGATCACCGCGGTGGAGCCCGCGGAGGCGGCCGAGGCGGAACGGACCACCATGCGATGGGCGGCCAGCACCCCGGCGGCGCTCCAGAGCAGCCCGGCCCGGTCGGGGGCCACCACCGTGACGGCGCCGCCGTTGACGCGGATGGCGCCGCCCCCGTGGCGGGCCAGCGAGGCCTGCTCCGCCGACAGTGAGGGAGCCTTGGGCTGCGGCGAGCCGGACAGCACCGAGCGCACCCGGCGCACCAGATCGGCGACCAGCCCGGCCTTCCAGGCATTCCAGGCGGCGGGCCCGGTGGCGTTGCCGTCGGCGACGGCCAGCGCGGCCAGCAGCTCCAGCACCTCGCGGGTGCCGACCGTGGCGGCGACCTTCTCGATCGTCACCGGGTCGTCCAGGTCCCTGCGCGTCGCCGTCTCGGGCAGCAGCAGGTGATGGCGGACCACCGTGGCGAGGATGTCCACGTCCTGCGCCGGCAGGCCGATGCGGGCGCCGATGTCGCGGACCACGACCTCGCCCGTGGAGGAGTGGTCGCCCGGCCAGCCCTTGCCGATGTCGTGCAGCAGCGCGGAGATCAGCAACAGGTCGGGGCGCGAGACCTCGCGCGTGTGGCTGGCGGCGTTCGCCGCGGCCTCGATCAGATGCCGGTCGACGGTGAAACGGTGGATCGGGTGGCGCTGCGGGCGGTGCCGCACGCGCTCCCAGTCAGGAAGGAGTTTGACAACGATGCCCGCCTGGTCGAGCTCCTCCCACACGGGCACGGCCGCGCGGCCGGCACCGAGGATCGACACCAGCGCGTCTCGGGCCTCCTCGGGCCACGGCACCGGCATGGGGGCGGACTGAGCTGCGAGAACGGACACGGTCGCGGGCGCCAGCGGCAGCCCTGACTCGGCCGCTGCGGCGGCGGCGCGCAGCACCAGGACCGGGTCCTTGCGCGGGGTGACCCCCCTGGCGAGCACCACCTCGCCACCATGCTCGACCACGCCGTCGGCCAGCGGACGGCGCCCGCGCGGGGCCGGGCCTGACAGCAACCGGTCAACCGATCGCCAGGTCGCGTCGAAGGCGTGGGAGATGGTCCGGCCCGCCTCGGCGAGCCTGCGCATGAGCGCCTCCGCGTCGAGCAGCCCGAGCAGTCCCGCCACGGCGTCCTGCTCCTGCAGCACGAGCCGGTCGGCGCCGCGCGCGGTGACGACGTGCAGGGCGTGCCTGACGTCGAGGATGAACTCGTAGGCCTCACGCGCCCGGGGGCCGGGCGCGGAGGCCACCCAGGCCGCTGCCACGGCCTGCATCGCCTGGACGTCGCGGAGCCCACCGCGGCCGTCCTTGAGGTCGGGTTCGAGGAGGAAGGCCAGCTCGCCGCTGACCTGCGCCCGCTGGTCCGCCGCCTCGCGCAGCTCGCCCAGCCTGCGCCTGGAGTCGGCCCGCCATTCGGCGAGCACCGCCTCCCTGGCCTTCCTCGTGAGCTCGGGATCCCCGGCCACGTGCCGTGCCTGGATCAGGCCCAGCACGGCCTTGAGATCCTGCCTGGCGACCGCCACGGCCTCGTCCACGGTTCGCACCGAATGGTCGAGGCCGACGGCGGAGTCCCAGATCGGGTACCAGATCCTGTCGGCGATCCTGGCGACGTCGTCCCGGCCGTTGTGCAGCAGGACCAGGTCGAGGTCGCTGCCCGGAGCCAGCTCACCTCGTCCCAGGCTGCCCACCGCCACCAGGGAGACGTGCTCCCCGTCGCTCGCCGTACGGAAGAGGTCCTTGAGCCAGCGGTCGGTGTCCGCGGCCCGCTCCTTGCGGGCCGCGGAGTATGAGCGCGCCTCGCCCCTCAACTGTTCCCCCTAGCCGAGCTCCGCCTGGACGCCGTCGTCACAGGGCTTCGGGCCCTCGCTCCCCTGTGCGTACCCGGATGACGGTGTCCACCGGCACGGACCACACCTTGCCGTCGCCGATCTTGCCGGTCTGGGCCGCCTTGACGATGACGTCGAGCACGTCCTCGGCGTCGTCCTCCTCGATGAGCACCTCCAGCCGGACCTTGGGGACCAGGTCCACCTGGTATTCGGCGCCGCGGTAGACCTCGGTGTGGCCGCGCTGGCGGCCGTAGCCGCTGGCCTCGCTGACCGTCATGCCCTTGACGCCGAACTGCTCCAGGGCGGCCTTCACGTCATCGAGCTTGAAGGGCTTGATGACGGCTGTGATGAGCCTCATGCTTCCACCTTCTTGGGTGCCGGAACGGTGCTGACGGGACCGTTGGGGGATGAGACACCCGAGGCGTGGACCGAGCCGAGGTCATAGCCGGTCTCCGCGTGGGTGGTGATGTCGACGCCGGTGACCTCGTCCTCTTCCTTGATCCGGAAGCCCATCGTCTTGTCGATGATCTTGCCGATGACCCAGGTGACGATGAAGGAGTATCCGCCGACCGCGACGGGGCCGAGCACCTGCAGGCCCAGCTGGCCGAACCCGCCGCCGTAGAACAGGCCCTCGCTCTGCTGCTCCAGGAAGGGGTAGGCGGCGAGGAAGCCGAGGGAGACGGCGCCGACGACGCCGCCCACCAGGTGGACGCCGACCACGTCGAGCGAGTCGTCGTAGTTGAGCTTGTACTTCAGCCCGACGGCGAAGGCGCAGATCGCGCCGGCCAGGAGACCGATGACCATGGCGGCCCAGGGGTCGACGAAGCCACAGGCCGGGGTGATGGCGACCAGGCCGGCCACCGCGCCGGAGGCGACGCCGAGGCTGGTGGCGTGACCGTCACGCAGCTTCTCGACGATGAGCCAGGCGCCGGCCGCGACCGCGGTGGCGATCTGGGTGTTCATGAAGGCGAGACCGGTGGTGCCGTCCACGGCGAGCTCGGAGCCCGCGTTGAAGCCGAACCAGCCGAACCACAGCAGGCCGGCGCCGAGCAGGACCAGCGGCAGGTTGTGCGGCCGCATCGGCTCCTTGCGCCAGCCCTTCCGCTTGCCGATGACCAGGGCCAGTGCCAGCGCCGCGGCTCCCGCGTTGATGTGGACGACCGTGCCGCCGGCGAAGTCCTCGATGCCCATCGTGTTGAGCCAGCCGGTGCCCCACACCCAGTGCGCGACCGGGAAGTAGACGATCGTCGCCCAGACGACGCTGAAGAGCACCCAGGCTCCGAACTTGGCCCGGTCGGCGATCGCGCCGCTGATCAGGGCGACCGTGATGATGGCGAACGTCAGCTGGAAGGCGCTGAACACCAGGCTGGGCATGCCCGTGCCGTCGTCCTTGGTGGGAAGGTCGACCAGGCTCTGCAGCCCGAGTGCGTCGAAGCCGCCGACGAAGTTGTTGATGGCGGAGCTGGGGTTGTCGGTGAACGCGAGCGAGTGCCCGAAGAGAACCCAGGCGACGGTGACCGTGATGATGGCGGCGAACGACATCATCATCATGTTCAGGACGCTCTTGGCCCTGGTCATGCCGCCGTAGAAAAGCGCGAGGCCCGGAGTCATCAACAGCACCAGCGCTGTGGCCGCGAGCATCCAGGCCGTGGTGCCGCTATCGATCTTCACGACGCGACCCTCCTTAAATGTGACGTGTTGCCACAGCGTGTTCGCCGACGGTTTCGTGGCTCGACCTGGTGTGTTTCACATTCGTGAATCTCGCCGCGCTGGTGTTTCGCAGAAGTTTCGGCCACCTCACCGACATCATTAAGAGCCTTTGAGGCGATAAATTAGGATTGCCTAACCTAATCGATCAAGGATTCTCATGCGCTTCCCCCTGGCGTCAGCCGCCATGCTCTCCCTTCTCGCCCTGGCCGCCTGCGGCACCGCCACCGGATCCCAGGACGCGGGCCCCACCAGGACCGTCAAGCACGCCATGGGCGAGACCAAGGTGCCGATGACGCCCAAGCGGGTCGTGGTGCTCGACACCGACAAGCTCGACTCGCTGGTCTCGCTCGGGCTCAGCCCGGTGGGCGCGGCCCAGGCCTCGGAGAACCAGGCGTGGCCGAAGTACCTCGGCTCCTCCCTGTCGGCCACCAAGCCCGTCGGCACCCTCCAGCAGCCGAACATCGAGGCCATCATGGCCCTCAAGCCGGACCTCATCCTGGGCAGCAAGTTCCGCCAGGCGGCCTTCTACGACAAGCTCAGCAAGATCGCCCCCACCGTGTTCACCGAGAGGGTCGGCATCACCTGGAAGGAGAACTTCCTCCTGGACGCCGAGGCCGTGGGCAAGAAGGACCGGGCCACCCAGCTCGTCTCGGCCTACGAGGCCAGGGCCGAGCAGGTCGGCGCCAAGTTCACCGAGCTCAAGGTCAGCATCGTGCGCTTCATGCCGACGGATATCCGCATGTACGGTCCCGAGTCGTTCAGCGGCATCGTGGTCGGCGACGCCGGCATCCCCCGGCCCGAGGTCCAGCAGCTGGCCGCGCAGGAGGACAAGCGCTTCGGCGAGCTGAGCCAGGAGAACATCGCCCAGGCCGACGGCGACGCCGTCTTCTACACCGCCTACGGGGAGGCTGCCGCCAAGTCGCAGGCCGAGGTGACCGGCGGCCCGCTGTGGAAGAACCTCGGCGCGGTGAAGTCGGGCAACGCCCACAACGTCGACGACGAGATCTGGATGACCGGCATCGGCGTCACGGCCGCCGGCAAGATCCTCGACGACCTGGACAAGTACCTCACGCCGCTCGCGTGACCCCTGGTGGCTCAGGCCGCCGGTCTGAGCCGCACCTGATCGCCCCGCCCGATCGTGCCGGGCCGCAGCACCCGCGCGTACGCCCCCGCGCACGGCTGCGGCCCCGAGCCGAGCACGTCGACGCGGTTGTGCCGGGCCACCGTGCGCAGCGCTTCGGTGTCACGCGCCAGCTCTCCGTGCGCCAGCGTCGGCACGGCGCAGCGCGGGGTGGGCGCGATGACGCCGAGCACCAGCTCGTCGCCGATCTCCAGCTCGCCTCCGACCCAGCCGTTCTCCACGAAGGCGTCCCCGCCGGTCCTGATCACGAGGTTGGGCCGGTAGCGCACGGCCTCCACGGTGCCGCGATCCCCCAGCGCGCCGATCCTGGCCAGCGCCGAGGTGGTGATCAGGTGCACCGGCGCAAAGTCGAAGAAGGTGCCCTCGGGCGATGCCCCGCCGAGCCAGCTGACCGTGAACGCCACCTCTGCCTCGATTCCCTGACCGAGCACCTCCTCCGGCACCGACCGCTCCAGCTCGGCCCGCTCCGGGGGCACGTCCACCAGCCGCACCTCGCGGCCGAGCAGCTTCGACAGCTCCTCGTCACCGGGCACCGCGCCGCCCTCGACGGTCAGCAGGCCCCGCCAGAGCCGAGGGTTCTTCGCGCTGGCGATCTTTCCCGTGGCGACGTCGAGCACCGCCCTGCCCCGGTCGCCCTCCAGCCCACGCTCGGTCACCCGGCTCGTGGCGACCTCCTGGCCCAGCATCGACTTGACCGGATAGCGGTGCAGCGTCTCTATCTCCCCCACATGCATGCCCCAGAGCCTACGGCCGGCCCCAGAAGCGGCGCAGGTGCGGCACCAGCTCGGCGGCCCGCTCGTCGGGGAAGAACAGCCGCCCGCCCTCGATCTCGACGATCTCCCTGACACCGGGGATCGTGTCGCGCAGCCAGCGGGCCCAGCTCAGGTCGAAGGTCGGATCCGCCGTGCCCCACACCACGAGCGTCGGCACGGCCAGCACGGTGAGCAGCGGCTCGATGGCGATCAGGTCCTTGGCGTCGATGGAGGTCAGCAGGCGCTCCAGGGCGCGTCCGCCGTCCGGCTTGGCGAGGATGGGCCGCACGTAGGCCTCCACCAGCGCGGCGGGGTCGTCGATGCGCTCGTAGCCGTCGCCGTACGCGCTGTGCGCGAGCAGGTCCGGCCTCTCCAGCAGGACGGCCACCGAGGGGGCGAGCTCGCCCCGGGCGGCCAGCTCGATCGTGGGCTTGAACGACTCCGGCGGGGTGTTGGTGTGCACGTCGCAGTTGGTGAGGGTGAGGCTGCGCAGGCGCTCGGGGTGCGTGACGGCGAAGACCTGCGCGACCGCTCCGCCCGTGTCGTTGGCGACGAGGTCGACCCGGTCCAGGCCGAGCCCGGCGCACAGCTCCTCCACCGCCTCGGCCAACGCGGGGATCGACAGGTCGTCGCGCGATGCGCTGCCTCCGTGCAGCGGCAGGTCGATCGCGACGCAGCGCCGCTCGTCGCGGAGCTCGGCGATGACGTTGCGCCACAGGTAGGAACTGGTGCCGACGCCGTGCACGAACAGGGCCACGTCGCCCTGCCCGACGTCGACGTAGTTGATGCCTTCCACGATGCCTCCATAACAAACCGACTGTCGGTCTATGAAATTACAGACTGACAGTCGGTTTGTCTACAGTGGACCCATGAACCTCAAGGCGGAACGCGGTGCGGCAACCCGCGACAGGGTCCTGGCCATCGCCACGCGGCTGTTCGCCGACCTGGGGTACGACGGCACCTCCATCGAGACGGTCCTGCAGGAGTCAGGGCTCAGCAGAGGCGCCCTCTACCATCACTACGCGGGCAAGGACGCGCTGTTCGAAGCGGTGCTGGAGGCCACGGAGTCGGCCATCGGCGTCAAGCTCATGAAAGCCGTCCGGGGCATCGCCGATCCCGCCGAGGCGCTCAGGGCCGGTGTCCTCGCCTGGATCAGGCTCGCCGGAGACCCGGTGATCCAGCGCATCGTCCTCATCGACGCCCCCTCGGTGATGGGCTGGGAGCGATGGCGCGCCATGGAGGAGCGCTACTCGTTCGGCATGCTCAAGGCCGCCCTACAGGCCACGGGTGCCCTTCCGGCCGCCTACCTGGACCTGCACGCCCACATGCTGCTGGCGGCGATCAACGAAAGCGCGCTGCTGGTGGCCAGGGGCGGCGACCACGCCGCGGCGGAGGCCGCCGTCGAGGACTTCCTGCGCCGCCTGCTGCGGCAGGACTGACACGGGACGGCGCACCCGCCGCAAGCGGAAGGGGTGCGGGGCCGCCGACGGCGGCCCCGCACCCCTTCCCGATCGTCAGGCGGCGGCGTCGGCCATCCTGCGGAGCCTGGCCAGGGCGTCGCGCTCGATGCGGCGGGCCCGGTCACGGCCGATGCCATAGCGCTCGCCCACCTCGGTGAGCGTGTGCTCGCGGCCGTCCACCAGCCCGTAGCGCCAGCGCAGCATGTCGCGGGCATCGCCTTCGAGGCCCGTCAGCCACTGGTCGAGCCGCTCGCGCTCCAGGATGTCGATGGCCTGCTGCTCGGGATCGGCCCACGTCTCGTCGGCGATCATGTCGCCGAGCTCGGTCTCGTCCTCGTCACCCACGCCGAGCTGGAGCGAGACCGGGTCGGACGCCCAGCGGCGCAGCTCGCGCACCCGCTCGATCGGCAGCTCCAGGAGTGCCGCGAGGTCTTCGTCGGTCGGCTCCACGTCGAACTCCGCCAGCATGTCCCTGCGCACCCGCATCAGCCGGGTCATCTGCTCCCCGGCGTGCGTGGGCAGCCGCACGGGCCTGGCCTGCTCGTGGATGGCCCGGCCGACCGACTGCCGGATCCACCAGGTCGCGTAGGTGGAGAACTTGTAGCCGCGCTTGTAGTCGAACTTCTCCACCGCGCGGACCAATCCCAGATTGCCCTCCTGGACCAGGTCGATCAGCGGCATCCCGCGCCCCGAATACTTGCGGGCCACCGCCACGACCAGGCGCAGGTTGGCCTGGATGAACTCGTCTTTCGCCCGCTGGCCCGAGATGGCCAGCCTCTCCAGCTCCTCGTCCGCCGCATCCCCCGTGCGCGGCTCCGAGCCCCCGCTGTCGAGCAGCTGCTCGGCGAAGAGGCCCGCCTCGATACGCTTGGCGAGCTCCACCTCTTCCTCCGCCGTGAGCAGCGGAACCCTGCCGATCTCCGCCAGGTAGGTCCCCAGCAGATCTCGATCAGCGACGTGCTGCTCCTGTCCGCGACTCCCCGTAGGCCTTGCCATCCCCAGGCACCTCGTTCCCGCAGCTGCGTTCTTATCCGGCCAACGTCCGGCCAGAAGCAAAGATTCCCTAAAGGACTACGACCAGCGGAGGGTTCTGGATGTCCTCCTAAAGGAGGAGACCTTGCTGGAACACCTGGTGAACGAGGGGAACGGCGGGGCGATAGGCCAGGTGGACATAGGAAGGGGCGTCGAGGACGACGAGGTCGGCGCGCGCTCCGGGACGCAAACAGCCTACGTCGGCCCTGCGCAGAGCGCGCGCACCGCCGCGGGTCGCGGCCCTGATGGCCTCCAGCGGCGTCATCCCCATCTCCCGCACGGCCAGCGCCACGCAGAACGGCATGGACGAGGTGAACGACGACCCCGGGTTGCAGTCGGTGGCCAGCGCCACCGGCACCCCCGCGTCGATCAGCCTCCTGGCATCCGGGTACGGCGACCGGGTGGAGAACTCGGCCCCGGGCAGCAACGTCGCGACGGTGCCCGACGAGGCGAGCGCGTCGACGTCGGCGTCGGTGAGGTGGGTGCAGTGGTCGGCCGAGGCCGCGCCGAGCTCGCAGGCGATGCGCACGCCCGGCCCCTCGCCGAGCTGACCTGCGTGCACCCTGGCCTGCAGCCCGGCCTTGAGCCCCGCTCGAAGGATCTCCTCGGTCTGGTCGCCGTCGAAGGCGCCGCGATCGCAGAAGACATCCACCCACTTGGCGTACGGCGCGCAGGCCTGGAGCATCTCCCCGGTGACGAGCCGCACGTAGTCGTCGGCGTCCATGTCCGAGGGCACCACGTGGGCGCCCAGGAAGGTGGTCTCGTCTGTCAGGCCGGTGGCGATCTCCAGGGAGCGGCGCTCGTCCTCGACGGTCAGGCCGTAGCCGCTCTTGATCTCCACGGTGGTGGTGCCCTGCGCGAGCATCTCGCTCACCAGGGCCGCGGCGCGGGTGGCCAGTTCCGCGTCGCCCGCCTCCCGGGTGGCGGCGACCGTGGTCCTGATGCCGCCCCCGGTGTAGGGCTGACCGGACATGCGGGCCCGGAACTCCGCGGTGCGGTCACCGGCGAAGACCAGATGCGCGTGGCTGTCGACGAAGCCCGGGATCACCGCCCGGCCGCCCACCGCCACCCGGCCGTCGGCCTGCGGCGCCCGAGCGGCCGGCCCCACCCAGGCCACCAGACCGTCCTCGACGACCAGGGCCGCGTCCTCGATCTCCTCCTGCTCAGGGTCGCCGGTGTAGAGCAGCCCGATCCCGTCGATCAGCGTCGTGGTCATCGCATCCGTCCTGTCGCCTCGGCCAGCATGGCCCCGATGTCGCCCAGTTCGTGCCGCCCATCGGTGACGACCGGGCGACCGCCGGAGATCACCGAGTGCACGTCGGCGGCGGTGGCCGCGAACGCCAGCGCCTCCAACCCCGCCGTGCCCGCCGTACGGACCGAGTCCAGCCGCACCGAGACGAGGTCGGCCCACGCGCCCGGGACGAGCAGCCCCGCCTCGGGGAAGCCGAGCGAGGTGTGGCCGGCGACGGTGGCGGCGCCGAGCAGCTCGGCGGCGCTCCAGTGGCCGCGCCGCTCGCTGGCCAGCCGCTCGTTCAGCTCGACCGCGCGGGCCTCCTCGAACAGGTCGATCACGGCGTGGCTGTCGGAGCCGAGCGTCATCGAGGACCCGTGCTCGTACAGCGTCCTGGCGGGCCCGATGCCGTCGGCCAGGTCCCGCTCGGTGGTCGGGCACATGCACACGTAGGTGCCTGAGTGCCCGAGCAACTGGATGTCGACCTCGGACAGGTGGGTGGCGTGCACCGCGGTGGAGCGCGGCCCGAGCGCGCCGTGCTCGTGCAGCAGCTGCACGGGGGTGGCCGCGTACGTCTCCACGCACGCGGAGTTCTCGGCCCGCTGCTCCGACACGTGCGCGTGCAGCGGGGCCGCGTGCCGATGGGAGAACTCGGCGACCACCGGCATCTGCTCCGGCGGCACCGCCCTGACCGAGTGGATGGCCGCGCCTATCTCCACGTCCGGCTGGCCCTTGTAGGCGGCGGCCAGCTCCTCGGCGCGCACGGCCCACCCGTCGGCGTCCCCGTCGCCGAACCTCAGCTGCGCCCCGGCCAGTGCCCTGCCGGGGCCGCCCGAGACGTAGCAGGCGTCGATCAGCGCGATCCGCAGCCCCGCCTCGCGGGCGGCCCGCACGAGCACGTGCCCCATCGTGTTGGGATCGTCGTACGGCCGGCCGCCGGGCGCGTGGTGCAGGTAGTGGAACTCGCCCACGCACGTGACGCCGGCCAGCGCCATCTCGGCGTAGGCGGCCCTGGCCAGCGCGAAGTAGGCGTCGGGGTCGAGACCGGCCGCCACCTCGTACATCCGGTCGCGCCAGGTCCAGAAGTCGCCCCTGCCCACCTGCGTCGCGCCGCGCAGTGCCCGGTGGAAGGCGTGCGAGTGGGCGTTGGCCAGGCCCGGGAGGGTGAGCCCCGGCAGGCGGCGCGCCGTGCCCGGCTCTCCCTGTCCGACGCGGGTGATCCGGGTCCCGTCGATCTCCACGAGGACGCCGGCGACGACGCCGCCGGGCAACCATGCCTGCTCGCACCAGTAGGTCAGCGGCACAGCTCCTCCAGCACGCTCGCGAGGGCGACGACTCCCGCCTCGCAGTCTGCCTGCTCCGCGTGCTCTTCCGGGGAGTGGGACACGCCGGTGGGGTTGCGTACGAACAGCATGGCGCTCGGGACGCCCGCGGCGGCCAGGATGCCGGCGTCGTGCCCGGCGCCGGTGGGCAGGATCGGCGCGGGCGTGTCACCGCCCACGACGGCGGCCAGCCGCTCCCGCAGCCCGTGGTCGAAGTCCACGACAGGCGTCCACGACTCCTCACTCACCTCGACCGTCACCCCGGGCCTCACACCCGGGCCCGCGCCTGCGGCCGCTTCGCCTTCGGCTGTGTCCGCCAGGGCGGTCAGTTCCTCCACCAGGGCGTGGACGTCCGCCTCGTTCGGGCCGCGTGCGTCTAGCCACGCCGACACCAGACCGGGCACCGCGTTGGCGTTGTTGGGTGAGACGCGCACCTTGCCGATCGTGGCGACGATGTCGCGCCGGGCGGCGGCGTCGCGGGCGGCCAGCACCAGGCGGGCGAACGGCAGCATCGGGTCGTCGCGGTCCGGCAGCCTGGTGGTGCCCGCGTGGTCGGCCCTGCCGTGGAAGTCGAACCGCCAGCGCCCGTGCGGCCAGATCGCCCTGGCCACGCCCACCGGCCTGCCGAGGCGTACCAATCCTCGGCCCTGCTCCACGTGCAGCTCCACGAAGGTGGCGACCTGGGCGAGCGTCTCGTCGTCGCGTCCCAGCCCACGGGGGTCGCGGCCGGACTTGGTGAGGACGTCGGCCAGGGTGTCGCCCTCGTCGTCCTGCAGCGCCAGCGCCCGCTCGGGCGAGAGCATCCCGGTGAGCAGCCGCGACCCGACGCACGGCACCCCGAACCGGGCACCCTCCTCGTCGGCGAAGCAGGCGATGCCGAGCGGCCTCCTCGGGAGGAAGTCCCGACTTTTCAGCACATCGAGGGCGGCGAAGGCCGACACCACCCCCAGGGGCCCGTCGTACGCGCCGCCCTGCCGGACCGAGTCGAGATGGCTGCCCGTGACCACCCCCGGCTCCCGCGACGGATCGCCCCACCAGGCCCAGAGGTTCCCGTTGCGGTCCTCGCGCAGGTCCAGCCCCCTGCGCGCGGTCTCGCCGGCGAACCACTCGCGCAGCTCCAGATCCGCCCGTGACCAGGCGTCTCTGAGGTAACCGTCGGTGGCGGGGTCCCGTCCTATACGCGCGAGTTCCTCAAGCATGGACTCACCTTAGTGAATGGATCCATTCACCGACCATGCGGCCGGGCCCGACTCACGCCCGGCCGGAAGTCCGTACGGCGAGGTTCTACGTGACGGGACCCGCGCTCGGCCGGAGGGTGAGCTCGGTGAGGTGGGCGTCGGGGCCGGCGTTGACGGCGGCCAGCACGGCGCGGGCCACGCTGTCGGCCCGGAGGTATCTGTCCGGCTCGAACGCGCCGCCCTCCTGCTCGCGCACGCTCCTCTGCATGTCGGTGTCGATCCGGCCGGGGTAGACCGTCGTGACGCGGAGGCCGGGCTCCTCCTGCCGGAGCGCGTCGGCGAAGGCCCGCAGCGCGAACTTGCTGGCGGCGTAGGCGCCCCAGCCCGGATTGGCGCGCAGCCCCGCGCCGGAGTTGACGCAGACGACGTGGCCTTCGGCCCTCCTGAGCGCGGGCAGGACCAGCCGGGTGAGCTCGGCCGCGGCGAAGAGGTTGAGCTCCATCGTGTCGCGCCACACCGAGGCGGGCAGGTCGCCGACCTTGCCGAGCGTGGTGACGCCGGCGCTGTGCACCAGCACGTCGAGCCGCTCGACACCGGCGACGTCCGCCTCGGTCACCCCGGTCAGGTCGACCGGCCAGGCGCGCGCGTCGGGCAGCTCCGCGGCCAGAGCGGCGAGCGCCTGCTCGTCGCGTCCGCCGAGGATGACGTGGTGGGTCGGGGCGAAGGCCCGGGCGACGGCCGCGCCCACCCCGCGAGAGGCCCCCGTGACCAGGGCCGTAGGTCGTTCGTTCATGAACGGAAGCCTCTCACGCTTGACAGGTGCTCAAATTTGAACTCAAACTTGAGTGTGTCAACGACTCGCATCCTCATCCTCGGCACCCTCCTCGACGGACCGCTGAACGGCTACCAGGTCCGCCGCCTTCTGGAGACGTGGGGCGCCGACAGCTGGGCCAACGTCAAGTTCGGCTCGATCTATCACGGGCTCGGCAAGATGGCCGAGGAAGGCCTGATGGAGGTGGTCGAGACGGGCAAGGGCGGCTCGACCGTCTACGCCCTGACCGACGACGGCCGCTTCGAGTTCTACCGCCTGCTCATGTCCACCTGGCACGAGCTCAAGCCCATCGTGGATCCCTTCCAGGTGGCGGTCACCTACCTCGACCGGCTGGACCGGCACCAGCTCGTGGGCGCGCTGCAGGCCAGGATCGAGCAGCTCAGGCTGGGCGTCGCGACCTCCGAGCGGGCCCTCGGCGTCAAGCAGCGCTTCGGCGCCCCCCGGCACATCGACGAGAACCTCAGGCTCAACCTCGGCACCCTGCGCGCCCAGCTCGACTGGTGCGAGCAGGCGCTGACCAAAGTGGAGAACGACGAGCTTCCATAAAGGAGCAAAAGCGTGATCATCAATGCGCATGGCTTAAAGAAGACCTTCACCACCAGGAGCCGCAAGGGCGTCCAGACGGTCGAGGCCGTCAGGGGCGTCGACCTGGAGGTGAAGGCCGGCGAGATCTACGGCGTGCTGGGCCCCAACGGCGCCGGCAAGACGACCACGATCAGGATGCTCGCCACGCTCATCAGGCCGGACTCGGGCAGCGCCATGATCGCCGGGCACGACCTGCTGAAGCAGCCGGGCGAGATCCGGCGCCGGCTCGGCTACGTCAGCCAGGCCGGCGGGGTGGAGGAGCAGATCTCCGCACGGGCGCAGATCGTCTTCGCCGCCAAGCTGTACGGGGTGCCGGATCCGGTGAAGGCGGCGGGCGAGATGCTCGACAGGTTCGAGCTGGCCGAGATCGCCGACCGGCCGGGCCGCACCCTGTCCGGCGGCCAGAAGCGCCGGGTCGCCATCGCGCTCGGGCTGGTGCACACCCCGCCGCTGCTGTTCCTCGACGAACCCACCACCGGCCTGGATCCGCAGAACCGGGCCAACCTGTGGGACCGCATCAAGCAGCTGCGCGACCAGGGCACCAGCGTCCTGCTCAGCACGCACTATCTGGAAGAGGCGGACACGCTCTGCGACCGCCTGGCCATCGTGGACCACGGCGTGGTCGTGGCCGACGGCACCCCCTCCGCCCTCAAGCGGGAGGTGTCCGGCGACGTGGTCACCCTCAGGCTGGACGAGCCCGGCCGGGCCGCAGCCACGCTGGCGCCGATGGCCAGGGACACCCGCGTCGACGACGACGTGCTGCGCGTGTACGTGGACGACGGGGAGCACACCCTGCCCGTCCTCCTGCGCACGCTGGAGGAGCAGCGGCTCGGCATCACCTCCATCTCGCTGGACCGCGCCACGCTCGACGACGTTTTCCTCGCCAAGACCGGCAGATCGCTGCGCGACACGGGAGCCGCCGCATGATCAGGGACACCGCGCTCTTCCTCGGCCACGAGGTCCGCAACACCATGCGCAACCCGATCTGGCCGCTGTTCGGGATCATCCAGCCGGTGATGTACCTGCTGCTGTTCGCCCCGCTGTACGCCGGGATGGCCTTCCGCGGCGACCTCGGCCAGGCCCTGACCTCCTTCGCGCCCGGCATGCTCGTCATCACCGCGCTGTTCGGCTCGATGGGCGTCGCCTACGGCACCATCTACGAGATGCGCAGCGGCGTGCTGGAGCGCATCGCGGTCAGCCCGACCTGGCGGCCCGCGCTGGTGCTGGGCCGCATGTTCAGGGACGTGGCGGTGCTGATGATCCAGTCGCTGATGGTGATCCTCATCGCGCTGGTCATGGGCCTGCGGATCGGCCCGGTGGAGGCGCTGCTCATGCTGCTGCTCCTGGGCGTGACCGGGCTGTTCGCCTCCGGCGTGGCCTACGGCCTGGCGCTCAGCCTCCAGGACGAGAACGCGATGGGGCAGATCATGCAGTTCTTCGCGCTGCCCCTGATGCTGCTGTCGGGCGCGCTGCTGCCGATGGCTCTCGGCCCGGACTGGCTGGAGCGGGTCGCCTGGTTCACGCCCTTCTACCACCCCGTCGAAGCCGGCCGGGCGCTGTTCGCCGGCGACCTGACCGACCTGTCGGTGCCCGTGGCGTTCGGCATCATGCTGGGCCTCGCGGCGCTGACCGTGACCTGGTCGGTGCGCTCGCTAAGGAAGATCGCCGGTTAGGAAGGCGCCGGTCTCGTCCGTCATCCTCTCGTACTCCTCCAGCCGCGCCTGGGTGCGCAGCGGCGCGGCGTCGGCCATGGCCTCCACCAGGGCCATGGCCAGCGCCAGTGGCCCCGCGTGCGAGTCGAACACCAGCCGGTCCCCCACCGGGGCGTCCAGCACCACCTCGGCGGGGAAGTCGGGTCGGTCGCAGATCACCGCTACCCGATATCCCAGTTTTTCGGCGTACTGCAGAGCATGGAGGGCTTCGGTGGGATATCTGGGGAGCACCACGGCCACCATCCACTCGGCCCCGGCGCGGCGGGCGGCGTGCAGGCCGTCGGTGAGCTCCGAGCCGCCGTGCGTGAGGAGCCGCACGTCGGGGTGGATGCGCCGGGTGTAGTAGGCGAAGGTGGTGGCCAGCCCCGCCGACACCCTCAGCCCGAGCACGGGCAGCGGCTCGGTGGCGGCCAGCGCCTCCCCCAGTTCCTTCAGCGGCAGGCTCCCGAGCCGGTCCCGGACCACGGTCAGGTTGCGGATCTCACGGTCGACGGCCCCTCGGAGCACACTCTCCTGTGAGCCCTCCGGAGCCCCGCCGAGCACCAGCGGCCGCAGCGCCTGGCGCAGCTCCGGATAACCGGCGAAGCCGAGCCCGACCGCGAACCTGGTCACCGACGGCTGGCTCACCCCGGCCCGCTCGGCCAGCTCCACACTGGACAGAAAGATCGCCTCTTCCAGATGCTCCCCCAGATAATGGGCGATCCTGCGTTGCACCGGTGAGAGTCTCCGGCCGTCGAGCAACTCGTCGAACCCCGTCACGCCTCCTCCAACACCGGAGACCCGGCATTATCATCCCGCCACTGGAGTATCAGGACTCACGCATCGGGATCCGTACACCTCGCTCGGCCGCCACCGTGGCGGCCTCCTCGTAGCCCGCGTCGACGTGCCGCATGACGCCGGTGCCGGGGTCGTTGGTGAGCACCCGGGAGATCTTCTCCCTGGCCAGCGCGGTGCCGTCGGCGACGGTGACCTGCCCGGCGTGGATGGAGCGGCCGATGCCGACGCCGCCGCCGTGGTGGATGGAGACCCAGGAGGCGCCGGACGCCGTGTTGAGCATGGCGTTGAGCAGGGGCCAGTCGGCGATGGCGTCGGAACCGTCGGCCATGGCCTCCGTCTCGCGGTAGGGGGAGGCCACCGAGCCGCTGTCGAGGTGGTCGCGCCCGATCACCACCGGGGCCTGGAGCTCGCCCGAGGCCACCATGTCGTTGAAGCGCTCGCCCGCCAGGTCGCGCTCGCCGTAGCCGAGCCAGCAGATGCGCGCGGGCAGCCCCTGGAAGTGGACCTTCTCCTCCGCCTTCCTGATCCAGCGGGCCAGCGGCTCGTTGTCGGGGAACAGCTCGAGGATCGCCCGGTCGGTGGCGGCGATGTCGGCCGGGTCGCCGCTGAGCGCCGCCCACCTGAACGGGCCCCTGCCCTCACAGAACAATGGCCTGATGTACGCGGGCACGAAGCCGGGGAAGTCGAAGGCCCGCGCGTAGCCGGCGAGCCTGGCCTCGCCCCGGATCGAGTTGCCGTAGTCGAAGACCTCCGCCCCGGCGTCCTTGAAGCCGACCATGGCCTCCACGTGCCGGGCCATCGACTGGCGGGCACGGTCGGTGAAGCCCGCCGGGTCCTTGTCCCGCTCGGTGGCCATGTCCTCGAACGCCACGCCGGCCGGCAGGTACATCAGCGGGTCGTGGGCCGAGGTCTGGTCGGTGACGATGTCGATCTCGGCGCCACGGGTGAGCAGGTCGGGCAGCGCCTCGGCGGCGTTGGCCACCACGCCGATGGACAGGGGGCGGCGGGCGTCGCGCGCCTCGTAGGCCAGGCGCAGCGCCTCCTCCAGAGAGTCGGCCTGGACGTCCAGATAGCGGTGCTCGATGCGCCGGGTTACGGAGCGCGGGTCGCAGTCGACGCAGATGGCGACGCCGCCGTTCATGGTCACGGCCAGCGGCTGGGCGCCGCCCATCCCGCCGAGCCCGGCCGTGAGCGTGATCGTGCCGGCGAGCGAGCCGCCGAACCGCTTGGCCGCCACCGCGGCGAACGTCTCGTAGGTGCCCTGCAGGATGCCCTGCGTGCCGATGTAGATCCAGGAGCCCGCGGTCATCTGCCCGTACATGGTGAGCCCCGCCGCCTCCAGCCGCCTGAACTCCTCCCAGTTGGCCCAGTCGGGCACCAGGTTGGAGTTGGCGATGAGCACCCTGGGCGCCCACTCGTGGGTGCGGAAGACGCCCACGGGCCGGCCCGACTGGACCAGGAGCGTCTCGTCGCCCTCCAGCGTCGTGAGCGTCCTGACCAGCGCGTCGAACGACGGCCAGTCGCGCGCGGCCTTGCCCGAGCCGCCGTAGACGACGAGCTCCTGCGGATGCTCGGCGACCTCCGGGTCCAGGTTGTTCTGGAGCATGCGGAGCGCGGCCTCCTGCGGCCAGCCCTTGGCGGTGAGGGTGGTGCCTCGCTGCGCGCGCACGGTGCGGCTCATGCGACCTCCTGAATGAACATATTCACCTATGTCACCCGAAGACTACAACGGTTAGCTCACGAGGAACTGGGTGGCCGCCAGCTCCCGGTAGAGCTCGTCCGCGCCGACCAGCTCGGCGTGGGTGCCGACCGCGCGCACGCCGCCCGCCTCCATCACCACGATGCGGTCGGCGTTGGTGACGGTGGACAGCCGGTGCGCGATGACGAGCACGGTCGTCTCCGCCGCCACCTCGGCGATGACCTCGCGCAACCGCAGCTCGTTGACCGCGTCGAGCTGCGAGGTGGCCTCGTCGAGCAGAAGCAGCCTGGGCCTGCGCAGCAGCGCTCTGGCGATCGCCACCCGCTGCCGCTCGCCGCCCGACAGCAGCACGCCCCGGTGCCCGACCGCCGTCTCCAGCCCTTCCGGCAGCCTGGACACGAGGTCGTCGAGGCGGGTGCGGGCGACGGCGCGCAGCACCTCCTCCTCGGTGGCGTCCTGGGCGGCGAAGACCAGGTTCTCCCGCAGGGTGCCGGCCAGCACGGGAGCGTCCTGCTCCACGTAGCCGAGCGAGGCCCGCAGCTCGCCGAGCGGCCAGTCCTCGATCCGCCTGCCGCCCAGCGTGATCGTCCCGCCCTGATGCTCGTAGAAGCGTTCGAGCAGGGCGAACACAGTGGACTTGCCCGCACCCGACGGCCCGACGAGCGCGGTGAGCCCACCCGGCGGCACGTCGAAGGTCACTCCGTCGTGCACGATCGGCCGGTCGTCGCCGTACCTGAAGACCACGTCCTCGAACGTGACGCCCAGCGGCGTGAAGTCCTCCGCCGGCAGCAGTCCGGCGACCGGCTCGCCGGGCAGCTCCTCGATCTCCCTGATCCGCCTCATCGCGGCCAGGCCCTGCTGGAGCTGCACCGCGCCCTGGACGAGCTGGCCGATCGGCGACACCAGGTAGAACAGGTAGAGCAGGAACGCGATCAGCGACGACACCTCGAGGGCGCCGGAGGCGACCCGGGAGCCGCCGACCGCGAGCACGCACAGGAACGCGACCTGCACGGTCATCCACGTCGCCACCCCGGCCAGCGAGGTCCACCCGGCGACCTGCAGCCCCCGGTCGCGAGCCCGCCCCGCCGCCTCGGCGACGACCTCGATCTCGCGCTCCTCGGCGCCGCTGGCCTTGACCGTGCGGTAAGCCTGCAGCGCCCGGTCGAGCACCGCGCCCATGTCGCCCACGGCCTCCTGCGCATGTGTCTGCGCGCGCTGGATCTTCGGCATGACCAGTCCGGTCAGCCCGCCGATCACCACGATCACCAGCAGCGTGACCAGGAGCAGCACGCCGTCGATGGTGATCATCAGGACGATCGCGCCGACCAGCATGAACAGCGAGGTGACCGAGTCGACGACCCCGTTGGTCAGCACCGCGCGCAGCAACGTCGTGTCACCGGTCACCCGCGACAACAGGTCGCCGGGCTTGAGCCGGTCCACGTCCGCCACCCGGAGCCGCAGGATCCGGTCCACCAGCCCGCGCCGGGCGCCGAGCACGATGCCCTCGCCGGTGCGCTCCATCAGATAGCTGCCGGCTGCGGACACCACGGCCCCGATCACGACCGCGACGGCCAGCCCGGTCAGCGGCCCGGCCATCGACTGGTCGGCGCCGAACGCGTCCACCACGTACTTGGCCAGCAGCGGCATCGCCAGCCCCGCCGCCGAACCGACTAAGCCCAGCACTCCGCCCACGACCAGGACCCACCTGTGCGGGCGCAGGTAGACGAACAACTCCTTGATCACCAGATCTCCTCTCGCGATATATCCCGACAACACCCAACGAACGGCAACACCAGATCCGCACCGGTCAACTTAAATTGACGACCTAAGTATGTCAACTTATATTGACGCTCCTCCTTCAGGAGGACGCGGCGCATCCACCGGTCGCGCTGGGACGAATAGGGGCTCGAGGGACCCGGCCGGCACCTCTCAGACGATCAGCACTTTCGAAAGGACCGAACATGGAGCTCCGGATCAACCGGCGCGCCCTCATCGGACTCGGCGTCGCGGCGGCACTGACCGCCTCCTCGTTCGCCATGCTCCGTACGGACTCCGGCAATGCCTCCTCGCACCGCGAGGCCCCGGCGATCGCGGGCGACCCGCGTAACGACAACACCGACGTGTACGCGTTCGTCAGCCCCGACAAGGCCGACACCGTGACCCTCCTGTCCAACTGGATCCCGTTCCAGGAGCCGCAGGGAGGGCCGAACTTCTACACCTTCGACACCAAGTCGCGCTACAACATCAAGATCGACAACGATGGCGACGCCAAGCCCGACATCACCTACCAGTGGACGTTCCGCGACGAGGACCGGCGCGGCAACGACACCTTCCTCTACAACAACGGCCCGGTGACCTCGCTCGACGACCAGAACCTGCTCTACCGGCAGCGCTACACGCTCAAGCGGATCACCCCGGGCGGCAGCAAGACGCTGGTCTCCAACGGCATCGTGGCGCCGAGCAACGTCGGGCCGGCCTCCATGCCCGACTACGGCACGCTGCGCGCCCAGTCCATCACCGGCCTGCCGGGCGGCGGCAAGACCTTCGCCGGCCAGTCGGACGAGGCGTTCTTCCTCGACCTGCACGTGTTCGACCTGCTCTACGGCGGCGACCTGTCGGAAGTCGGCGAGGAAACCACCAAGGGCTACAACGTCAACACGCTGGGCCTCCAGGTGCCGATCAAGGATCTGGCGCTCAAGGGCGACGCCAAGCGCAACCCGGTGATCGGCATCTGGTCGACCACCGACAAGTTCAGCCCCAACGGCCACGTCCAGGTCTCCCGCCTGGGCAACCCGCTGGTCAACGAGCTGGTCGCGCCCGCAGGGCTGAAGGACGCCTTCAACGCGCTGCCGCCGGCCAAGGACGCCGACGTGCCGGCCCTGGTCAAGCGGGTCACCGACCCCGAGGTGGCCAGGCTGCTCCAGTCCATCTACGGCATCAAGGCTCCCGCCACCCCGCGCAACGACCTGGTCCAGATCTTCCTGACCGGCATCGCCAAGGGCAACGGGCCGATCGCGGCCGACCTCAACTCGCAGTCGCTCAACAAGGACGCGGGCAAGGTGCGACCGGCCGAGATGCTGCGGCTGAACACCTCCATCCCGCCCACCAAGGACCCGAACAGGCTCGGCGTGCTCGCCGGTGACCTGCAGGGCTTCCCGAACGGCCGCCGGCTCGTCGACGACGTCGTGGACATCGAACTGCAGGCCGTGGCAGGCGCCGCGCAGTCCGGCAAGCTCGTCCCCGGCCTGACGGACAAGGTGGACAAGAACGACAAGCCCTTCGGCCAGGTGTTCCCGTACATCCCGCTCCCCAGCAATGTCTCGGTGAACCAGCGCTGACCCCCTGACCGGCCGGCCCCTCTCCAGGCCGGTCGGTCACTCCCCCGCGGCGGGCCGCCTTCTCCCTACGCCCGCCGCCCCCACGGCCGGCCGGCCGCTCTCCCCGTCGCGGCCGGCCGGCCACCTTCCACAGCACCGGAGCCCTCGATGCGCCCACTCCTCCTGGCCGCCGGCCTGATCCTGGCCGGCGCGCTGCTGTTCACCGCCTTCGCCGTCTCCGCACCCGTCGCCATCCAGCAGACCGCCGCCGGACGTCCCGCGGAGACCCTGCAGGAACGCCTGAAGCGGCTGCCCGCCGACCACCGCGGCTGGGCCGAGCTCGGCGCCCAGTACGTGGACCAGGCCCGGGTCACCGGCGACCCGTCCTACTACGTGAAGGCCGAGGGCGCGCTCGCCACGGCCGCCCGGCTCGACCCGCGCGACGACACTGTCCTGACCGGCAGGGCCGCGCTGGCCGCCGGCCGCCACGAGTTCGCCGCCGCGGTGGAGCTGGCCGAGCGGGCCGTCGCCGTCAATCCCTACAGCGCCGGCGCCCACGGCGTCCTCGCCGACGCCCACACGCAACTCGGCGACCTGCGCGCCGCCCAGCGGGCCGTCGACAGGATGATGAGCCTGCGGCCGGGCGTGGCCGCCTTCGCCCGCGCGTCGTACGCGGCCGAGCTGCGCGGCGACCAGGAGGCGGCGCGCAGCTTCCTGGAGTACGCCCACGACGACGCGCACACCCCCGCCGACCTGGCCTACACCCGCTACTACCTGGGCGAGCTGGCCCTGCACGGAGGCGACCCGGCGACGGCCGACCGGTGGTACGCCCAGGCACTGGAGGTCCAGCCCGCCCACACCCCGGCCCTCGCCGGGCGGGCCAGGGTCGCCGCCCTCGATGGCCGTCTGACCGAGGCGCTCGGCCTCTACGAGAGTGTGGTCCAGCGGCTCCCGCTGGCCCAGTACCTCATCGAGCAGGGCGAGACCCGGCTCAAGGCGGGCCTGCCCGCGGACTGGACCGTGCTGCGCGCCCAGCGGACCCTGCTGGAGCAGTCCGGCGTGCGTGACGACCTCACCTGGGCCGAGTTCGAGGCCGACCACGGCGATCCCGCACGGGCCGTCCGGCACGCCCGAGCCGAGTACGGCCGCAACCCCAATCTGGTCGCCGCCGACGCGCTGGCCTGGGCCCTGCACCGGGCGGGAGATTCCGAGGAGGCGCTCCGCTACGCCAGGCAGGCCACCTCGACCGGCTGGCGCAACCCGCTGTTGCGCCATCACCGCGCGGAGATCGAGCGCGCGCTCGGCCGGTCCGCCCGCGGCGCCACGAGCACGCCGCCCCCCGGCTTCGATCCCGAACTGCCCGCCCTTGCGAGGTTCTCATGAGGATGCTCCGGCTCGGCCTGCTCTCCATCGCCGCCGGCCTGGTGCTGTCGATGTGCGCGAGCGTGCTGTTCGTCGCCATGGCGCGAGCGGACTCGGCGACGGCCCACCCGCTCGGCAACTTCACCGTCAACCACTACGACGGGCTGCGCGTGGCCGCGGACCGCGTGCGCAACCGCGCCGTGGTCGACCTCGCCGAGCTGCCGGCCCTGCAGGCCGAACCCGACGTGGACGCCACGTACGCGGACCGCAGATGCGCCGCGCTGGCCGGTGCGCAGCGGCTCACGGTCGACGGCAGGGCGGTGCCGTGGCGGGTGGCCGGCTCGGCCCACGCCTACGCGCCGGGCCAGGGCGGCCTCCGGACCAGCCGGCTGACGTGCGAGCTGGTCGCCGTCACCCGCGTGACGGGGACCGTGGTCTTCACCGACGGCTTCGAGCAGGACCGGATCGGCTGGCGCGAGATCACCGCGGTCGGCGACGGCGTCCGGCTCTCGGGCTCGTCGGTGCCGGTCGCGAGCGTGAGCGACGAGCTGCGCCGCTATCCGAATGACCTGCTGTCCGACCCGCTCGACCAGCGTACGGCCACGTTCGTCGTGGCCGGCTCCCCCGGCGGCCTCTCCGCTGCGACCGGGCCGGACCCGGCTGGGTCCGGGGCGGCTCCCGGCGTCTCCGTCGGCATCCCGATCGGCGGCCCGATCGGCGACGCCCTGGCCGCGCTGGAGCGCGTGTTCACCGGGCTGGTCGGCGCCGACGCCCTCACCGTGCCGCTGGGGCTGCTGGCGCTCGGCCTGGCGGTGGTGCTGGGTGCCGGGCACGCGCTCATCCCCGGGCACGGCAAGACCATCATGGCCGCCTACCTGGCCGGCCGGCGTGGCCGCCCGCGTGACGCGTTCGTCGTCGGCGCGACGGTGACCGCCACGCACACGGCCGCGGTCCTGGTGGTGGGCCTGGTGCTGAGCGCGTTCTCGGCACTGGCCGGGGAGTCGGTGCTGTCCTGGCTGGGGGTGGCCAGCGGCCTGCTGATCGCCGTCATCGGCCTGCGCCTCTTCCTGAACGCCCGCCGGGGCCGTGCCCAAGAACACGGTCATGGTCATGGACACGGCCACGGGCACGGGCACGGGCACGGGCACGGTCATGGCCACGGCCACGGTCATGGCCACGGGCAGGGGTCGAAGCGGTCCGGGCTGGTGGGGCTGGGGGTCGCGGGCGGGCTGGTGCCGAGCCCGTCGGCGCTGATCGTGCTGCTGGGCGCGATCGCACTGGGCCGCACCTGGTTCGGGGTGGCGCTGGTCACGGCCTACGGCCTCGGCATGGCCGCCACGCTCAACGTGACCGGCCTGCTGCTCGTCAAGCTCGTCGACCGCCTCGAACAGCGCGCCTCGGCCGGGCGCCGCCTGGCGACCCGGCTCTCCACCCTCGCCCCGCTGGGCACGGCGATGATGGTGGTGCTGCTCGGCGCCGGCCTGGCGGTGCGATCAGCCGTCGCGCTCTGACGGGGCCTCCGCCAGGAGGATGTCGCGCACGAGGGTCTGGACCCAGGACCGGCGCCCGGCTTCCCGGCGGACGGCTCGTGGACGGTCCGCCACGAGGGGCTGCTGCCGATGCCCTAGACGGCGCCCCAGGTGGAGCGACCTAGATATGCCGGCGCGCGCGCCTGCTGGACGGCAGGTCGTGGCGGCCGGAGAGGAACTCCTGAAAAGCGATCTTGGCCCTGATGACCGGTCGCCGCCATCGCTCCTCGCGGTGGATGGCCCTGGCCATCCTGCGCCGTGAGCGCCCGGCGAAGAACCAGTGCGCCCACGGCGAGCCCGGCCTGGCCAGCCGCACCGCGCCCACGACCAGCAGCACCGGCAGGAACAGCCCCGCCATCCCGGTCCAGATCTTGCCCTTGAGCAGCGTGACGACGGCCAGCACGAGGTTGGCCACGATCAGCACGGCCGGGCTCACGAGGATGCCGTAGTCCTCGGTGAGCGGGCGCAGCCCGATGAGCAGCAGCCCGGTCACGGCGACGGCGATGAAGACGGCGTCGACGGAGGTGCGCCCCTCTTCCTCCCAGTAGACGTCGTGCAGGTGCAGGATCAGCGCGAACTCGTCCAGCACCAGGGCGGACCCGACCCCGAAGATCGACGCGGCGACCGCGTAGCCCTCCTGCGAGGCCCCGGAGACGACGAGCCCGGCGACGCCGCCGACCAGCATGAGCACGACGCCGAACACCACGTGGTGGATGTGCATCTCGCCCACGTTGAGGTTGCGGAACCAGCCGACCTTCGCCCTGATCAGCCGCACGTGGATGCGGGTGGCGATGAAGGCCACGATGAGCGCGACGAAGAAACAGAACAGCGGCAGCCGTCCTGTGGCGATGATGCTCTGCTGGAACCAGTTCCCCATGACCTTGAGAACGACTCTACGAGGCTCCTCGTACTCCTTGAGGAAAAGAGAGCTGCTTTGTCCGTCAGGACAGGAAGGCGCGCAGGAGGGCCGCCGTGCCCTCCAGGTGCTCGGCGACCGCGCACCGGGCCGCCTCCGGGTCACCGGAGACGATGGCCGTCACCATGGCCCGGTGCTGGGCGGCGGCGTGGTCGAGGTTGGCCTGGAGCATGGGGATCGCGTCGAGCAGGTCGCTGACCCGCAGGCGCGCGTCGGCGCAGGCCGCCGCCAGCAGGGAGGAGCCGGTGAGCTCGGCGATGGACAGATGGAAGGCGGTGTCGAGGCGGCGGTAGTCCGCGAGGGACGCCTCGTCCAGGTCCGACAGTCTCCGCTCCAGGGTGGCGCGCTGGAGCGGCGTGAGGCCGGAGGCGGCGAGCACCTGGGCGGCACCGCACTCCACCGCCATCCGGAAGGTGAGCGCGTCGGCCAGGTCCGCCGCGCCCATGTCGGCCACGACCTTGCGCAGGTCGGCCGCGCCGGGGGTGGGCGGCACGTAGATGACGAACGCGCCGCCGTAGCGGCCGCGCCGTACGTCGAGATAGCCCGCTTCCTGCAGGGCTCGGATCGCATCGCGCAGGGTCACCCGGCTGATGCCGAGCTGGACGGCGAGCTCGCGCTCCGGGGGGAGTTTCTCGCCCGGCGCGACCACGCCGAGCTTGATCGCCTGGAGCAGCCGCTCCACGGTCTCCTCGAAGGCGTTTCCGGCCCGTACCGGCCGCAACACCGTCATCAAACGCGCCGACTCGTCCAACGTGTCCTCAGGTCTTGACAAGCGATCCCGGCATGCACATCAATGGTCTGAGACTAGCCCAATCAACTGGTAAGCGCGTCCAGCAAGATGGGAGCGACCTACGTGAGCGATCGATCCGGCGCCGGCTTCCTCACCGTCGAGGAGCTGCGGGACGAGGTGTCGCACGGACGGATCGACACGGTGCTGCTGGCGCTCGCGGACATGCAGGGCAGGCTCCAGGGCAAGCGGCTGTCGGCACGTTACTTCCTGGACGAGGTGCTGCACCACGGGTCCGAGGGGTGCAACTACCTGCTCGCGGTCGACGTGGACATGAACACGGTCGGCGGCTACGCGATGTCGTCCTGGGATCGGGGGTACGGGGACTTCGTGATGAAGCCGGACCTGCCGACGCTGCGCCGGGTGCCCTGGCAGGAGGGCACCGCCATGCTGATGGCCGACCTGGCGTGGGAGGGCGGCGCGGAGGTGGCCGCCTCGCCCCGGCAGATCCTGCGCCGCCAGCTCGCCCGGCTGGAGGAGCGCGGGCTGCGCGCGTACGTGGGCACCGAGCTGGAGTTCATCGTCTACGAGGACAGCTACGAGGAGGCGTGGAAACGCGCCTATCGCGACATGTCGCCCGCCAACCTCTACAACGTCGACTACTCACTCCTCGGCACGGCGCGCATCGAGCCGCTGCTGCGCCGGATCAGGCGCGAGATGGAAGGCGCCGGGCTCTACGTCGAGTCCGCCAAGGGCGAGTGCAACCTGGGGCAGCACGAGATCGCCTTCCGCTTCGACGAGGCGCTGAGGACCTGCGACAACCACTCCGTCTACAAGAACGGCGCCAAGGAGATCGCCGCCCAGGAGGGCAGGTCGATCACCTTCATGGCCAAGCCCAACCACCGCGAGGGCAACTCCTGCCACATCCACATCTCGCTGCGCGGCACGGGCGGCGACCTGGTCATGGCGGGCGACGGCCCGCACGGCATGTCCGAGCTCGGCAGCAGGTTCGTGGCCGGTCAGCTCGCCGCCATGCGCGAGTTCACCCTCATGTACGCGCCCAACATCAACTCCTACAAGCGCTTCGTGCCCGGCAGCTTCGCGCCCACGGCCGTCAAGTGGGGCGTGGACAACCGCACCTGCTCGCTGCGCCTGGTCGGCCACGGCCCCTCGCTGCGAGTCGAGAACCGGGTGCCGGGCGGCGACGTGAACCCCTACCTCGCGGTGGCGGCGCTGATCGCGGCCGGACTGCACGGCATCGACGGCGAGCTGGAGCTGGAGGAGGCGTTCGAGGGCAACGCCTACGCCTCGGGCGCCGAGACCGTGCCGCACACGCTGCGGGACGCGCTCGCGCTGTTCGAGGGGTCGAAGCTGGCCCGCGAGACGTTCGGCGACGAGGTGGTGGCGCACTACGCCAACAACGCCCGGGTCGAGCTGGAGGCCTTCGACGCGGCGGTGACGGACTGGGAGCTGTTCCGCGGCTTCGAGCGGATGTGAACGGACAGGCAATGAAGATCATCAATCCGGCCACGGAAGAGGTCGTCGCCGACGTCGAGTTCGCCGGCGTCGGCGAGGTGGACCGGGCCGTGGAGCGTGCCAGGAAGGCACAGGCGGCCTGGCGCGAGGTGGCTCCGGGAGACCGGGCGCGCCTGCTGCGCCGCTTCGCCGACCTGGTGGACGGCCACGGCGAGGAGCTGGCCCTGCTGGAGGTCGCCAACGCCGGTCACCCGATCGGCAACGCCCGCTGGGAGGCGGGCGCCGTCCGCGACGTCCTGCACTTCTACGCCGGAGCCCCGGAACGCAACCACGGCAAGCAGATCCCGGTGCCCGGCGGCGTGGACGTGACCTTCCAGGAGCCGCTGGGCGTCGTCGGCGTCATCGTGCCGTGGAACTTCCCGATGCTGATCATGTCGTGGGGCGTCGCACCGGCGCTCGCGGCGGGCAACACGGTGATCGTCAAGCCCGCCGAATGGACCCCGCTGACCGCGCTGAGGCTGGCCGAGCTGGCCCTGGCGGCGGGCCTCCCCGAGGGGGTGTTCCAGGTGCTGCCTGGAGCAGGGGAGGTCGCGGGAGCCCGCCTGGTCGAGCATCCGGACGTGGCGAAGATCGTGTTCACCGGCTCGACCGAGGTGGGCAAGGAGATCGCGGCCAAGGCCGCCGCCCAGGTCAAGCGGGTCACCCTCGAACTAGGCGGCAAGTCCGCAAATATCATCTTTGCGGACTCAGACCTGGAAAAGGCGGCGAAAGCCGCCCCCTATGCCGTCTTCGACAACTCCGGCCAGGACTGCTGCGCCCGATCCCGCATCCTCGTGCAGGCCGGCGCCTACGACGAGTTCCTCCAGCGGCTGTCGGAGGCGGTGCGCGGCATCCGCGTCGGAGACCCCCTCGACCCCGGCACCGAGATGGGCCCGCTGATCAGCGCCGAGCACCTGGACCGGGTCCGCGGCTTCGTCGACGAAGCCCCCTACCTCCAGGGCGCCTGCCCGCAGGGCAAGGGGTACTGGTTCCCGCCGACGGTGCTGACCTCGTCGGTCACGGACCGGGCGTTCACCGAGGAGATCTTCGGCCCGGTCGTGTCGGTGGTGCCGTTCGCCGACGAGGCGGAGGCGGTGCGCATCGCCAACGACACCCGCTACGGCCTGAGCGGCTCCATCTGGACCCGCGACATCGGCCGGGCGCTGCGCGTGGCCAGAGCCGTCGAAGCGGGCGCGCTCTCGGTGAACTCCAACTCGTCCGTCCGCTACTGGACCCCGTTCGGCGGCTTCAAGCAGTCGGGGCTCGGCCGCGAGCTCGGGCCCGACGCCCTGTCGGCGTTCACCGAGACCAAGAACGTCTTCATCTCATCGGAGTGAAACATATGCAGCGTTTGCAGGACCGCGTCGCCGTCATCACCGGCGCGGGCAGCGGCATCGGCCTGGCCACCGCGCACCGGTTCGCCCAGGAGGGCGCGAAGGTCGTCTGCGTGGACATCGACGAGGAATCGGGCACCAAGGCCGCGGCCGAGGTCGGCGGCCTGTTCGTCAGGGCGGACGTGACCAGCGAGGACGACGTCGAGCGGATGTACGCCACGGCGCTCGACAGCTACGGCAGCGTGGACATCGCCTTCAACAACGCGGGCATCTCCCCGCCGGACGACGACTCGATCCTGGAGACCGGCATCGACGCCTGGCGGCGCGTCCAGGAGGTGAACCTCACCAGCGTCTACCTCTGCTGCAAGCACGCCATCGGCCACATGCGCCGCCAGGGCAAGGGCTCCATCATCAACACCGCCTCCTTCGTGGCGGTCATGGGATCGGCGACCTCGCAGATCTCCTACACCGCCTCCAAGGGCGGGGTGCTGGCGATGTCGCGGGAGCTGGGCGTCCAGTTCGCCCGCGAGGGCATCCGGGTCAACGCCCTGTGCCCCGGGCCGGTCAACACGCCGCTGCTGCGGGAGCTGTTCGCCAAGGACCCCGAACGCGCCCAGCGCCGGCTGGTGCACGTGCCGGTCGGCCGCTTCGCCGAGGCGTCGGAGATCGCGGCCGCCGTCGCCTTCCTGGCCAGCGACGACGCGTCGTTCATCACCGCGTCGCAGTTCCTGGTGGACGGCGGGATCTCCGGCGCCTACGTGACACCGCTATGAGGAGACGACGATGAGGCGGCCGGTGATCGGCATCACGTCCTACGTCGAGCCGGCGCGGTTCACGGTCTGGGACATGACCGTCGCGCTGCTTCCGTACACCTACGTGGAGCAGGTGGTGCGGGCGGGCGGCCAGCCCGTGCTGCTGCCGCCGGCCGGCGAGCCGGCCGCGCTGACGGGACGGCTGGACGGGCTGATCCTGGCGGGCGGGGGCGACATCGATCCCGGCAGGTACGGCGAGCAGCCGCACGAGCGGACCGGCTACATCCGGAAATTTCGCGATGAGGCGGAGTTCGCGGTCCTTGAGGCGGCCCTCACGGCCGGGCTCCCCTACCTGGGCGTCTGCCGGGGCCTGCAGGTGCTGAACGTCGCCCTCGGCGGCAGCCTGCACCAGCACCTGCCGGACGTGGTCGGGCACGCCGGCCACTCCCCCGCACCCGGCGAGTTCGGCCACCTCCCGGTCCACCCCGTCCCCGGCAGCCGGGTCGCCAAGGCCCTCGGCGAGGATCCGGTGGAGGTGCCCCACTACCACCACCAGGCCGTCGACCGCCTGGCCCCGGGCCTGCGGGTGGCCGCCACGGCCGGCGACGGCACGATCGAGGCGTTGGAGCTGGACTCCCACCCCTTCACGATGGCCGTCCAATGGCATCCGGAGGCGGCCACCGACTGCGCCCTCTTCGAGGCCCTCGTGGCGGCCTGCTGACCCGGCCCCTCGGGACCGTACGCCCGCGGCATGGGGACGGACGCCGCGCTCGGCGTACCGGGGCGCGACAACACCCCCATGACGCCACTAGGCTTGCGGACATCACCGTCGAAACCGTGCGGGAGAGCGCCCTGACAGCCGGTCGGGGTCCCTGAAGGAGCAAGCCCTCCCCGCGAACCTCTCAAGGCAAAGGACCGCACGGACGAGGTGTCCTCTGGAAAGCAGGCCCGATGGGCCTCGCCGAAGGTGAAAGTCCGGTAAATCCCCGGGCGAAGCTCTCAGGCACCGACGACAGAGGGGGAGGATCCCGGCATCCGATCCTGTCCTGAGGTGCGACACATGTCCCGACCGACACCGTTGAAAGACGTACACGAGGCGCTGGGCGCCACGCTGACCGACTTCGCCGGCTGGCTCATGCCGCTGCGCTACGGCAGCGAATCCGCCGAGCACAACGCGGTCCGCCACGCGGCCGGGCTGTTCGACCTCTCGCACATGGGCGAGATCTTCCTGACCGGGCCGCAGGCTGCCGAGGCGCTGGACCACGCGCTGGTGGGCCACCTGTCGGCGCTGGCGGTCGGCCGGGCCCGCTACACCATGATCGTCAACGAGCGCGGCGGGGTGCTGGACGACCTCATCGTCTACCGGCTCGGGGACGAGGAGTTCATGGTGGTGGCCAACGCCTCAAACTACGAAATCGTCGGCACTGAGCTGAAAACTCGGGCTAAGTCGTACGACGTGGTGGTCGAGGATCGCTCGGACCAGTACTCGCTGATCGCCGTGCAGGGCCCGCGCGCGCAGGAGATCCTCGCCACGCTCACCGACGCGGACCTGGCCGGGCTCAAGTACTACGCCGGGCTGCCCGCCCAGGTCGACGGGCGGCAGGCGCTCATCGCCCGCACCGGTTACACCGGCGAGGACGGCTTCGAGCTCTTCGTGGCCAACCAGGACGCCGTGCCGCTCTGGGACGCGCTGATGGCGGCGGGCGAGCCGTACGAGCTCAAGCCCGCCGGGCTGTCGAGCCGCGACACGCTCAGGCTGGAGGCCGGCATGCCGTTGTACGGCAACGAGCTCGGCGTCGAGCTGACCCCGTTCGACGCGGGCCTGGGCAGAGTGGTGAAATTCGACAAGCCGGGCGACTTCGTCGGCAGGTCGGCGCTCGAGGCGGTAAAGGACACCCCGCCGCCGCGCCGGCTCGTCGGCCTGGTCGCACGCGGCCGCCGGGTGCCGCGCCACGGTTACCCGGTCACCAAGGACGGTGCCGTCGTCGGCGAGGTCACCAGTGGTGCGCCTTCCCAGACTCTGGGGAAGCCCATCGCGATGGCCTACGTGGACACCGGGGTCAATGAAGGTCTGGCCGTGGACATTCGGGGCAGCCATGAACCCATGGACCTGGTTGAGCTGCCCTTCTACAGGAGGAACAAGTGAGCAACATCCCTGAGGACCTGAGCTACACCAAGGAGCACGAGTGGGTGGCCGGTCTCGAGGACGGCCTCATCGCCACCGTCGGGATCACGGCCTTCGCCGCCGAGGCCCTGGGTGACGTCGTCTACGTGCAGCTTCCCGAGGTCGGCTCGACCGTTGAGTCAGGGGACTCCATCGGCGAGGTCGAGTCGACCAAGTCGGTGAGCGAGATCTACACCCCTGTCGGCGGCGAGGTGGTGGAGGTCAACCAGACCGTGGTGGACGACCCGTCGCTGGCCAACAGCGACCCTTACGGCGAGGGCTGGATGTTCCGGGTTCGCGTGGAAGGCGACGCGGAGGACCTGCTTTCGGCCGAGGAGTATTCGGCGCTCACCTCAGGCGAGTCCTGATCCGACCGTCGGGGCCCGGCAACGGGCCCCGGCCCTGCTGAAAGGCGCATCAATGGCGATCAGCGTCTTCGACCTGTTCAAGATCGGCATCGGCCCGTCCAGCTCCCACACAGGCGGTCCGATGGCCGCCGCGCACAAGTTCGCGCGCAGCCTGCACGACGACGGCCTGCTCGACCGTACGGCGCGCGTCGAGGTGATCCTGTACGGCTCGCTCGGCCTGACCGGCAAGGGCCACGGCAGCGACAAGGCCGTGCTGCTCGGCCTGTCGGGCGAGAAGCCCGAGCTGGTGGACGTCGACAGCATCGACGAGCGGCTGGCCGCCATGCGCGAGTCCGGCACGGTCAAGCTGTACGGCACCCGTGAGATCCCCTTCGTCGTCGGCCAGGACCTGGTCTTCGAACGGAAGATCTCGCTGCCCGAGCACCCGAACGGCATGCGCTTCACCGCTTCCTCCGACGACGGCGAGCCGCTGCGCGAGAAGGTCTACTTCTCGGTCGGCGGGGGCTTCGTCGTCGACGAGACGGCTACCGGCGCCGACCGCATCAAGCCGGACGACACGGTCCTGCCCTACCCCTTCACCTCCGCGGAAGAGCTGCTCAAGCACTGCTCGAACACCGGTCTGTCGATCTCCGCCCTGATGCTGGAGAACGAGAAGGCGTTCGGCCGCACCGAGGACGAGATCCGCGCCGCCATCCTCAACCTGTGGCAGGTCATGTCGGAGTGCGTCCGGCGGGGCATCGCCAAGGAGGGCGTCCTGCCCGGCGGCCTCAAGGTCAAGCGTCGCGCCAATCCCCTGCACCGCCGCCTCCAGACGGAGTCCGCCGAGAAGGACCCGCTGCAGGCGATGGACTGGGTCTCGCTGTTCGCCCTGGCGGTCAACGAGGAGAACGCCGCGGGCGGGCGCATCGTCACCGCTCCCACCAACGGCGCCGCCGGGATCATCCCCGCCGTCCTGACCTACTACTCCCGCTTCACCCCCAACGCCGACGACGACGGCGTGGTGCGCTTCTTCCTCACGGCGGCCGCCATCGGCGTGCTGTTCAAGGAGAACGCCTCCATCTCCGGCGCCGAGGTCGGCTGTCAGGGCGAGGTCGGCTCGGCCTGCTCGATGGCCTCCGCCGGTCTCACCGAGGTCCTCGGCGGCACGCCGGAGCAGGTGGAGAACGCCGCCGAGATCGGCATCGAGCACAACCTGGGCCTGACCTGCGACCCGATCGGCGGCCTGGTCCAGATTCCGTGCATCGAGCGCAACGCGGTCGCCTCCATCAAGGCCATCACCGCCGCCCGCATCGCCCTGCGCGGCGACGGCCGCCACCACGTCTCGCTGGACAAGGCCATCAAGACGATGCGCGACACCGGCCGCGACATGCTCGACAAGTACAAGGAGACCTCACGCGGCGGGCTGGCCGTCAACGTGATCGAGTGCTGATCAGCGGCGGACGTGGATGCGGACGACGGCGCCCAGGTCGTCGTCGCGGACCTCGCGCCGGATGCGGCTGACGATCTCACGGTCCAGCTTGGCCGCCACCGCCCCCACGTCCACCGTGGACGGGCAGGTCAGGCTGATGCGCAGGCATGCGGCCTCGCCGACGACCCGCACCGTCGCCCTGGCCAGCCCCTCGACGTCCTTCAGCCCGACGCAGAGCATGGCCGTGCCGGTGCCCGAGCGGGCGCCGAACCGGCCCCAGCCGAGGCTGAGCAGCAGCCACCGGAGCGTGACCAGGGCGAGCACCAGCATGGCCAGCGCCACCAGCCACAGCGCCCAGGGCTGCTCGGCGACGGCGATGGCGGCGCGCTCCGGCAGGACCTTGGCCCGTGGCGGCAGCCCATCCAGCTTGTCCTTGCCGCGTAGCCAGGCGTAACCGCCGGCGCCCAGCAGCACCGTGCCGACCACGGCCAGGCCGACGCGGTTGCCCGCATACTGCCTCATCACGCCCCTTTCCTGCGCAGCCGCACGACCACCTCGCCGGTCGCGAGCGTCCCCACCCCGGCCAGCCGATCGCCCACCGCGGTGCCGACCTGCCTGAGCATCGCGCCCGAGCTCTCCGGCCCGGTCACCACGGTGACCTCGATCCTTCGCCTGCGCAGCCGTACCTTCGCCTTCTCCACCCCGTCCACCTGCTGAGCGACGGCCCGCAGCGTACGGCGGAGCCCGGCGCGGGTGATCCCGACGACGATCAGCGGGTCGCTCGTCTCCACCGGCACCAGCCGGGAACGGCCCGGCACCAGGGCGAGCAGCAGCAGGGCGGCGCCCGCCCCCGCGACGGCCAGCGCGACAGGCGCCAGCTCGCTCCAGGAGGACTTCGACGCGAACGCGAGAGCCTGGTCGACCGGCACCCAGCCGAGCGGGCTGCCCAGCAGCGCCGACACGACCTCCGCGGTGGTCAGCCCGAGCGCGGCGGTCAGCACCGACGCGACGAACACCCCCGCCGGAGTGCGTGCCGGCCTGAGGGCCCGCTTGGATCTGCGGAGCGGGGAGTCCTGTGCGGCGACGGCCGCACCGGGCAGTATCTGCTGGAGCGTGGTCATCACAACGACCACAGGTACACGGGTCCGGCGGCCGCTCGACCGCACCCTCGCCGCCCGTTTGCTCGATCATTACGGGCCATCCGATCAATGTGAATCCGCCTCATATTCATTTGCCCGATATGCGGTTACGCTGCCGGTATGGACGACCGCCAGCGTTACGACAGGGCGACCGCCGCGCTCGAGCCCCCATTCGCGATCCTCGACCTGGAGGCTTTCCACGCCAACGCCGCCGCCCTGGTACGGCGCGCCGGCGGCAAGCCGATCCGGGTGGCGACCAAGTCGATCCGGTCACGCCCGCTGCTGGAACGCGTGCTGGCCATGGACGGGTTCGCGGGCCTGATGGCCTTCACCCTGCCGGAGGCGCTCTGGCTGGTGGAGCAGGGGTTCGGCGACATCCTGGTGGCCTATCCGACCGCCGACCGCCACGCCCTGGCCGAGCTCGCGGGCAGCGCGGAGGCCGCCGGGCGCATCACGCTGTCGGTGGACTCCGCCGATCAGCTGGCGTTCATGGACCACGCCCTGGCCGGAGTTCACCCCCGCCACGAGATCCGGATATCTATCGACATCGACGCCGGATTTGTAGCCTTCAACGGGAAATTCCGGGCGGGAGCACTCCGCTCCCCCATCCGCGACGCCGAACAGGCCGCCGACCTGGCCGCCGACATCGCCAAGCGCCCCGGCTACCGCGTCACCGGCCTGATGGCCTACGAAGCGCAGATCGCCGGAGTCGGCGACGCCCCCCAGACAGGCGCCGCCTACGCCCGCCTGATCAGGTTCATGCAGAACCTGTCGGCCAGAGAGCTCATCCTCCGACGCGGCCGCATCGTCAACGCCGTCCGCCAGTTCGCCGACCTGGAATTCGTCAACGGCGGCGGCACCGGCTCCATCGAACGCACCGTGCGCGAGAAGGCCATCACCGAGGTCGCCGCCGGATCAGGACTCTTCCACCCGCGCCTGTTCGACTTCTACAGCCGCTTCACCGGCCGGCCCGCCGCCCTGTTCGCCCTCCCGGTGGTCCGCCGCCCCTCCCCCACCACGGTCACCGTCCTCGGCGGCGGCTACCTCGCCTCCGGCGCCCCCGGCCCCAGCCGGCTCCCGCAGCCCTACCTGCCCGCCGGCCTGCGCTACACCCCCGACGAGGGCGCGGGCGAAGTGCAGACCCCCCTGCTCGGCCAGCCCGCCGAGGATCTCCGCGTGGGAGACCGGGTCTGGTTCAGGCACGCCAAAGCGGGCGAGATGTGCGAGCGCTTCGACACCCTCCACCTCGTCGAGGGCGACACCCTCACCGAATCCGTCCCCACCTACAGAGGCGAAGGCAAGACGTTCCTCTAGCGGGCCTCGCACCACGAACGCGTGACGACGTGCCTCCAACGGCGGCGTCGCACCACGAGCGAGGGACGTACCACAACGAACGCGGGACGTGCCTCTAACGGCGGCGACGGCGCCACAGCGCGATGGCGGCGCCGATCACCAGCACCGCGCCCACACCGATCAGCACCGGCGCCAGGTTGGGCGGCTCCTCGTCCCACAACCGCTCCGGGTCGTCGCCGAACTCCACCGGCCGCGACGTCATCCCCAGGGCGTCGCCCACCGAGATCGCCAGACTGCCGGCCCTGGACTTCACATCGGCCACCGTGCGCTCGGCCACGCGCTTGGGGCTCACCCGGTCGGCGATGGCGTCGACCGTCTGCGCCAACTCCGCTCGCGTCCGCGCGATCCGCCGCTCCAGCTCGTCGGGATCGGTGTCAGCCATGGCTCTCCTCTCGACCGCGCTCCTGGTCGTCCCCGCGTCGTCAAGCGGGCTCTGCCCGCCTCCGTCGTGATCAGTCTGTCAGGTCGGCGCACCGTACGGCACGGCGGGCGGCCAGGTAGGTTTTCCTGGAAAAACCCAGGAGGACCCATGACCGACACCAAGCTGGCCCCCGGCGACGCCGCACCCGATTTCACCCTGCCCACCGCCGACGGCGGCGAGGTCTCCCTCGACGCCTACCACGGCAAGCGGGTGATCCTCTATTTCTACCCCGCCGCGATGACTCCCGGCTGCACCAAGCAGGCGTGCGACTTCCGCGACAACCTCGGCCGGCTCACCGCCGAAGGCTTCGCCGTCCTCGGCGTGTCGAAGGACAAGCCCGCCAAGCTCGCCAAGTTCGCCGAACACGACTCGCTGACGTTCCCGCTGCTGTCGGATCCCGAGCTGGAAATCCACAAGGCGTACGGCGCCTACGGCACCAAGAAGCTCTACGGCAAGGAAGTCGTGGGCGTCATCCGCTCCACCTTCGTCATCGACGCCGACGGCAAGATCGAGCAGGCCCTCTACAACGTGAAGGCCACCGGACACGTGGCGAGCCTGAAGAAGAAGCTCGGCCTGTCCTGAGCCCGGCTGGGGCCCTCCTGTGAGGGCCCCAGGGCTCTCGGCTCCTCATTCCAAGGGTCGGAAACATTTCGGAATGGAGAAATGTCCCCGTAGCGGGGCCGTTGGCCGAATTGGCGGGGCAGCGCTAACTGTCAGCGGGCCTTTCTAACCTTGCGTCATGGCCGCTTACCAGAAGTACAGCCAGGAGCTGCTCGCCGAGGCCGCGTCCGGTTCGCGCAGTGTCGCCGACGTGCTGCGCTATCTGGGGATCCGATGGACCGGCGGGAGCCACGCCCACATCAGCCGCCGCCTGAAACACTTCGGCATCGACACCTCACACTTCGTGGGGCGTGCGCACGGCAAGGGCAGACGCTCCCCCGCACTCCGGCCCTACCAGGACATTCTCATCCTCCGCCCGCCGGGTTCGATACGGGAGAAGGCTCCGGCGCTCCGGCGCGCCCTGCGTGATGCCGGGCTTTCGTACGCGTGCGCAGCCTGTAAGATTGACGGCACGTGGCAGGGCAAGTCGCTAACTCTCCATGTCGACCATATCAACGGCGATTGGCTCGACAATCGAATGGAGAATTTGCGCTTCCTCTGCCCCAACTGTCATTCCCAAACAGCGAATTTCGCAGGCAAGGGAAAGACGAAGGGGTCGTAGCCCAATGGCAGAGGCGCAGTCTTTAGGTGGCTGTTAGTGTGGGTTCGAATCCCACCGGCCCTACATTTGGTAGGCGAGCATCGCGATAGTTCAGGCAGTCGTTGATGCGAAGGTCGTGGAGACCGGCCGGCTCAGGAAACCAGATTGTCCGGGCGCTTGCCCGATGCGAACTGGCCGATCTGGGTGGCCGCCACCTGCCAGGCGCGGTCGTCGGCCTCGGGGACGTCACCTGCCACGTGCGGGGTGATCAGGACGCCCGGCGAACGCCACAGCGGGTTGTCCGCCGGCAGGGGCTCGGGCTCGGTGACGTCGAGGATGGCGCGCAGTCGGCCTGATTGGGTCTCGGCGAGCAGGGCCATGGTGTCGACGACGGGGCCGCGGGCCGCGTTGATGAGGATCGCGCCGTCTCGCATCCTGCTCAGGAAGTCCTTGCCGGCCAGGTGGTGGGTGGCGTCGGTGAGGGGAACCATGAGGGCCACGACGTCGTGCTCGGGCAGCAGGCTCGGGAGGTCGTCCATGGCGCGGATGTCCTGGCGGGCGTGGCGGGCGACCATGGTGACGTGGGCGCCGAAGGGCTCCAGGCGGGCGCGGAGCAGGGTGCCGAGGTCGCCCGCGCCGAGGATGAGCACCTTCTTGCCCGACAGGCTTTCGGTCGCGCGGGGCTTCCAGCGGCCCGTCTCCTGGTCGGCGGCGTAGGCCGGGATGCCGCGGTAGAAGGCCAGCAGGGCGGCGGCCGCCCACTCCGCCACCGCGATCCCGTGCGCGCCCCGGGCGTTGGACAGGGCGACGCGGTCGGGCAGGCGGCCGGTCCACTGGTCGGTGCCGGCGCTGAGGGTCTGGACCAGGCGCAGTGACGGGAGCTCGTCGATGAGGGCCAGCAGGCGATCCACCGGTCGTGAGGGGACGACCATGACCTCGGCCTCGGCCGCCTCCTCGGGCAGGGACGCGGTGACGTCGTAGCGGATGGGACGGACGCCTGCCACGGTCGACAGGGCCGCGAGACCGCGCTCGTTCGGCACGAGCGCCACCATGTCACGCGCCCGTTCGGCCATGGCGGTGTCACGTGTCCCGGTGACCACGTCGCGGTCACCGGGCTCGACGCCCGCGGCATGGTCATGTGGATTTATGTTGCGCTCAGGCATGCTTTCCCCCGGTTTCGACTGCCAGCATCATGCCACTTAGGCCGGAACCTAACCCGTGCGGGTGGGGAACGGGCTGATGGTGGGCATCGGCTTGGGGGGCGAGATCGAGGGCCGGGTACTGGGCGGGGGCACCGGATAGGGGTACGGGCCCTGGAAATGGCAGTAGGTGCCGCCGGGGGCCGGGCGGCACTCCTGATAGCCGGGGACGGGGTAGCCGGGGACGGGGACGGGGTAGCCGGGGAGGCCGCGATGACGTTCCCAGCCGGACTGCTCCCAGTTGCCGTAGTGGGCACGAGCGGTGAAGCCTCCGATCAGCATCACCGCACCGCCGCCCAGCAGGCCGCCGATGATGAGGCCGATCAGGCCCGCGCCGATGATCTGGGCCGGCTTCTGACGGACGAAGTCCCGGAAGGACCCCGAGCCTGACGGCCGTGGTCCCACCCAGCCTGGAGCCGCGCCCGCAGCACCATGTGCCGGTCCCGGCCCACCATGTGCGGATCCCGGCCCACCAGGAGCCGCACCTTCAGCACCATGGTCCGAACCCGGCCCACCATGACCCGCCCCCGCAGCACCATGGACCGAACCCGGCGCTATGTAGGTCGGGCCTCCCGCCGTGCGCCCACTCTCCGCAGGGGCCGGCGACGCGTGCGCCGTACGGGTGTCGTACGGGGGAACGTCGTGGGGCGGAGCGCCTGAGGGAGCATCGCCCGCGGGGATGTCACGCGGAGGGAGGTCGCGGGGCGGAACGCCTGTGGCGTCATCCCCTGCGGGGAGATCCCTCGAAGGATCGCCGCTGGGAGGAGTGTCCTGAGAGGTGGCGTCCCTTGGAGGGACGTCTTCCGGGGAGGCGTCACCCGGGGGAACGTCCCGGGAGGTGGTGTCCCTCGGTGGGAGGTCCGGTGGCGGGACGTCGTGGGCGGGGTCCGGTGACGGAGGGCTCTGTAAGGTCTGCGTGTCGTCGAACGCGGTGCGGGACGCCTCCGTGGCGCCCTCCTCGCGAATCGGGTCGCCCGGCGCACCTTCTCCGCCGCGCGACCCGCCATCGCGATCATGATCCGCCATCACGATCTCCCTTTACTCGCCCCCCAGAGGGCGCTCCCGAGAACAAGATTGCCGTAAGACCCGTAAGACCCGTGTAAGACCAGGGTCGTACGCGAAACTTCCACCTCAAGGCTGACCCGAACGCTGCCCGTCGATACGTATCGTGTGGATGTGTTCGGCAGGGTACGCGCGTGGTCCACGCGCCACGGAAAGCTGATGGACGCCCTGCGGGTGACTCCTCTGGCTCTGCTGTGCCTGTTGCCGATCGTCCCACACGTGACCGGTGCGCCGGCAGGCCCGCCGCTGGATGTGCCGCGCTACCTGGGGCTGAGCGTGCTGCTGCTGTTGCCGCTGCTGTGGCGGGGGCGGCCGCTGATCGCGTTCGCGCTCGTCTCAGCGATCAGTTTCGGGCAGTGGGTGGCGCAGGTCGATGTGGTGCCCGCCAATCTGGCGGTGCTGGTGGCGCTGTGGGCGGTGGCCCATCGTTGCTCGTTCCGCTGGGCGTTGACCGCCGTGCTGGTGGCCGAGCTCGGGGTGTTCCTGGCGCTGGTGCAGTGGGACACGCCCACGTTCGGGATGTTCTTCAGCGGTTCGATCTTCGTGGTGACGGTCTGGCTGGCGGGCCTTTATGCCAACACGCGCAGGCGCTATCTGGAGAGCCTGGAGGAGCGGGCCGAGCGCGCCGAGCTCGAGCGCGACCAGCAGGCCAGGATGGCGGCCGCCGCCGAGCGCGCCAGGATCGCCAGGGAGCTGCACGACGTGGTGGCGCACAATGTGAGCGTGATGGTGGTGCAGGCCGACGGCGCCGGCTATGCCATCGACGGCGATCCCGAGCAGGCGCGGCTGGCGGTGCGCAACATCTCCAAGACCGGGCGTGAGGCGCTCGCCGAGATGCGCAGGCTGGTCGGGGTGCTGCGGGAGGCCGAGGGGGGCGGCACCGACTACACCCCGCAACCTGGCCTGGCGCAGCTGGAGGAGCTGGTGCGGGGGGCGGGCGTGCCGGCGCGTCTTCGGGTGGCGGGCACGCCGGGCGAGCTGCCCGAGGGCAAGCAGCTCGCCGTCTACCGGATCGTGCAGGAGGCGCTGACCAACGCGCTCAAGCACGGCGGGCCAGGGGTCCGGGTGCTCGTGGAGCTCCGCTACTCCATGTTCGAGCTGGTGGTGCGGGTGACCGACGACGGGCGGGGCGCGGCGGCGCCGCCGGCTCCCGGCGGGCACGGGCTGGTGGGGATGCGGGAGAGGGTCTTGATGTACGGCGGGGCGGTCACGGCCGGCCCGCGTGCGGGCGGCGGTTTCGAGGTGCTGGCGAAGCTGCCGGTGCCCGAGGCCAGGGCCGCCTAGAGCCGGCGAGGAGCGGCCAGTGATTCGCGTGATGCTCGTCGACGACCAGGAGTTGCTGCGCGCCGGCTTCCGGATGGTGCTGGGCGCCCAGCCCGACATCGAGGTGGTGGCCGAGGCGAGTGACGGGGTGGGGGCGATCGAGGTGCTCGAGACCGTCGAGGTGGACGTGGTGCTCATGGACGTGCGGATGCCGAGGATGGACGGCGTCGAGGCGACCCGGCGCATCTCCGGGCCCAAGGTGCTGATCCTGACCACGTTCGATCTGGACGAGTACGCGTTCGCCGCGATCAAGGCGGGGGCTTCGGGCTTCCTGCTCAAGGACGTGCCGACCGCCGAGCTGCTGAGCGCCATCCGGTCGGTGCATGCCGGCGACGCGGTGGTGGCGCCGACCACGCTGAAGCGGATGCTCGACAGGTTCGCCACTTTCCTGCCGTCGGACGCGCCGGCCGCGACCGGCGAGTTGACGCCGCGCGAGCGGGAGGTGCTGCTCATGGTGGCGCGCGGCCGCTCCAACCTGGAGATCGCGGCGGAGCTGGAGGTGGCGGAGGCGACGGTGAAGACGCATCTGGGCCGGGTGCTGGCCAAGCTGGGGGTCAGGGACCGGGCGCAGGTGGTGGTGTACGCCTACGAGGCCGGGTTGATCGTGCCGTCGCATCGGCCGAACGGCTGACCCGGGTCATCTGACGGCCTACGTGAAGTCCCTCCTCAGGGCCCATAAATCTCGAATTTTCCGGCCATAGCGTGAGTCGCGTTCTCAGACGACAAGGAGCGAACGTGACTCTCACCGAGACCCGGCGCCAGGCCCCTCCGGCCGTGGTGGCCAAGGCTCTGACCAAGGTGTACGGCCAGGGCGACGCAAGGGTGCACGCCCTGCGCGAGGTGGACGTGGCCTTCGCCACCGGCGCGTTCACCGCGATCATGGGCCCTTCCGGCTCGGGCAAGTCGACGCTGATGCACTGCCTGGCTGGGCTCGACACCCCCACCTCCGGCACGGTGCACATCGGTGACGTGGAGCTGACCGGGCTCGGCGACAAGCAGCTCACGCTGCTGCGCCGGGAGCGGATCGGCTTCGTCTTCCAGGCCTTCAACCTGCTGCCGACGCTGACCGCCGAGGAGAACATCCGGCTGCCGCTGGAGATCTCCGCCCGGCAGCCGGACCAGCTGCTGTTCGACCGGGTCGTCGAGACGGTCGGGCTGGGTGACCGGCTCGGTCACCGGCCGGCCGAGCTGTCCGGCGGCCAGCAGCAGCGGGTGGCCGTGGCCAGGGCTCTGATCAGCAAGCCCCAGGTGATCTTCGCCGACGAGCCGACCGGCAACCTGGACTCGCGCAGCGGCGCGGAGGTGCTGTCGTTCCTGCGGACGTCGGTGCGGGAGCTGGGCCAGACCATTGTCATGGTCACGCATGACCCGATGGCCGCGTCGTACGCCGACCGGGTGGTATTCCTGCGTGACGGCGAGCTGGTGACCGAGATCACCGCGCCCTCGCCGCAGTCGGTGCTCGACACGCTGATGAAGCTGGAGGTCTGAGGTGCTGAAGACGGCCCGGGCCGGGCTGCGCGCGCACAAGCTGAGGCTGCTGCTCACCTCGCTGGCGATCATGCTGGGGGTGGCGTTCATCGCGGGCACGTTCGTGCTGAACGACACCATCCAGGCCGGGTTCGCCCAGCGGGTCACGGCCGACGCCGAGAAGGTGGCGGTGGCCGTACTGCCCGAAGAGCGCGAGAAGGGGATCGCGCCGGAAACGCTGGAACGGGTGCGCGGCGTGGCCGGGGTGCGCGAGGCGCATGGGCTGGTGCGCGGGAGCGCACCGCTGCTGGGCAAGGACGGCAAGACCGTGGGCAGTCTGCCGACGACGGCCGTCTCGATCGTGCCGGGAGCCCTGGACCGGACCATGATCGTCAGTGGCACCGGCCCCGGCTCCGACGACCAGGCGGCCGTGCTCGACAAGAACACCGCCAAGGCCGAGGGCTTCCGGCTCGGCGACACCATCAGGGTGCTCGACGCCAAGCAGCGCGAGCACCTGTTCAAGCTCGTCGGCATCCTCGACCCCGGTGTGGACCAGGAACTGTCCTACACCGGTGCGATCGGGTTCACCACGGCGACGGCGCAGCGGATGACGGGCGAGCGCGGGTTCCAGGAGATCGACGTGGCGGGGGCCGATCCGGTCCGGCTGAAGCGGGCCGTCGCGGACGCCGTCGGCGGCGGTCACGTGGTCCGGACCGGGGACGAGCTCGCCCGGAGCCTTGCCCAGCAGGCCGGCATCGAGATGGAGACGCTCACCGTCGGGCTGCTGATGTTCGGCCTGGTGGCGATGCTGGTGGCCACGCTGGTGATCTACAACACCTTCAACATCCTGGTCGCGCAGCGCACCAGGGAGATGGCGCTGCTGCGCTGCATCGGCGCCACCCGCGGGCAGGTGTTCGGCTCGATCCTGATCGAGTCGGCGGTGGTCGGGCTGGTCGCCTCGGTGCTCGGCCTGGCGGCCGGCTACGGCCTGAGCGTGCTCACGCTGGCGGTGCTCGGCGCGTTCGAGGCCCCGCTGCCCACCGACGCGGCGGTCACGCTGGCGCCGGACACGATCGCCATCAGCCTGTTCATCGGGCTCGTGGTGACCATGGGCGCGGCTGTACTGCCCGCGCGCACGGCCACCCGGGTCGCGCCGATCGCCGCGCTGCGCACGCAGACGGAGGAGCAGACGTTCCGCACTGGGGCGCTCAGGGTCGTCTTCGCCTCCCTGTTCCTGCTGGCGGGGCTCGGCGCGGCCGCCACCGGCGCGCTGGCGCTGCCTCCCGGCGAGCAGACCTCGCTGCTGGTGGTGATGGCGGGCGGCGTGCTGACCTTCCTGGGGGTACTGATCCTGGGACCGGTCCTGGTCAAGCCGCTGAGCGCGCTGGTCGGCTGGATCCCGGCCAAACTGTTCGGCGTGCCCGGACGGCTGGCCGTGGACAACTCGGGCCGCAATCCCAGACGGGCCGCGACCACGACCGTGGCGCTGACCATCGGCGTGACGCTCATGACGCTGATCTCGGTGGTCACGGCTTCGACGCGGGCCACGGTGACGGTCAAGCTCGACGAGCAGTTCCCGGTCGACTACCAGCTCGTCACCCAGGAGCGCGACGCCATCCCCCGCACGATCGGCGAGCAGCTGCGGACCAGGCCGGAGCTGGCGGCGGTGCTGCAGATCCGCGGCACCCAGGCGTCGGTCGGCGACATCAAGGTCGAAGTGGGCACCTACGACGGCCCGATCAAGCCTCAGGTCATCTCCGGTTCCTGGCGGGATCTCGGGGCCGGTCAGGCGGTCCTGGCCGACTACGCCGCCACGGATCTCGGCGTGCGGGTGGGCGACTCGGTGTCCGTCAGGACCAAGAAGGCCGGTACGGTCCCGCTGAAGGTGGTGGCCGTCATCAGCGGAGGCGAGTCGGCGCTCCCGAGCCTCACGATGGCCGAGCGGCAGTTCGACGAGGCGTTCGGCGGGTCGGGTGACAGCCGGGTGCTGCTCAACATCGGCGACGGAGTGCCGCCGGAGCGGGCGCGGGCGGTGGTGGACGCGGCGACCGCCGGCTACCCGACGGTCCAGGTGCAGAGCTCGACCGAGGTCCGGGGCCAGTTCGACGAGACGCTCGACATGGTGCTGATGATCATCACGGGGTTGCTGGGGCTGGCCATCCTCATCTCGCTGCTCGGCATCGCCAACACGCTCTCCCTGTCGGTGCATGAGCGGACCAGGGAGTCGGCACTGCTGCGGGCGCTCGGGCTGACGAGGCCGCAGTTGCGGCGGATGCTCTCGGTGGAGGCGCTGGTGCTCGGACTGATCGGCGCGCTGGTCGGAGTGGTGCTCGGGGTCTCGTTCGGCTGGGCGGCCGTGCAGGCGATGCTGGACGGGGCGGTCTTCTCGGCGTCCGCGGCGCAGATCGGGCTGTTCGTGCTGCTCTCGGGTCTGGCCGGGGTGCTGGCCGCGATCGCGCCCTCCCGCCGGGCCGCGAGGGCGTCGATCGTCGGCTCGCTCGCCGCGGGATGAGGGGCGGACGCCGGGTGCCTTCCCGGCGTCCGCCACGATGCGAGGAACGCTCGGTCAGCGAGTCCTGTGGCTGGGCCACAGCTCGGCGACCGTCTCCGGGTCGAGCAGGGGGCGGGCCACCACCTCGCCCGAACTCCCGTCGATGACGATGCAGCCGCCGCCCACCGAGTCCGGCAGCCGCGCCGGGTCGTCGGGGTCCAGCTCGCGCACCCAGGCGACATGTCCCTCGCTGAACCCGTAGATCCCGACCGAGTGCGTCACGTCCGCCGGCCGTACACCGTTGAAGTACTCCTCCGCGATCGCCCGCGCCTGGTCCAGGTTCATCGTGGCTGCCCCTGCCTGTCGAGGATGACGCAGAACACCCCGGTCACCGTGGTGTAGGGCGGCTCGACGGCCATGTGTCCGCGCTGCGCGTCTATCCAGATCACCTCGCCGTGGGAGTTGACCGCGTTCCAGGCGTGCGCCCCGCCGCCGGGCCAGCGCACCACGATGACGGCCGACGCCCCGTGTCCCGCCTCCCGCAGCCGTCGCGCCACCATCGGGTACGCGTGCCGCCCCTGACCCGCGTGCTGGAACCGCTGCCCCACCCAGCGCTCCATCCGAGCGGCGCTCCCGGTCTCGCCGGTCAGCAGCGGCCTGCCGATCCTGTCGTACTCCGGCATCCTCGGAGCGGACGCCGCGGGCTCGCCGTGCCACGTGGACAGCACGGCCAGCGCGCAGTCGGCGGCGTTCGATGCCCTGAACGGATCGTCCGTCGGTCCACCGCCGTTGATCAGCCGCACCCAGGTGCCGCGCGGGTCGGGGAACCGCGCGCCCTGCGGCACGGCCCCCGCCAGGTCCTGCTCGACCTGCGGGTCCGGCCGCGCCAGCCCGCCCGGCACACCGTAGGGCCTGCTGTCGGCGAGCTTGGGCGGCCGGTGCGGCCAGTCGAACCAGTCGTACGCCGCCGTACCGCCCCCTCTCCACCAGCCGCCGACCCCACCGGCAGGATCGGCCGGGCGCGGCGTGGGCGATGCGGCGGACGCGCGAGCCGGGCCGGCGGTGCCGGACAGGGCCCGCTCATCGGCCCCGGCCGTCCCGCTGCCGGGGCCGGAGGGTCGCGTCACCGTCTCCGGTCTGTCCGGCGCGGGTGCGGGGTGGGCTGACATGCCGCGAGTCCCGGCCGGCGCCGGTGCGGGGTGGGCCGGCGTGCCGCGAGTCCCGGCCGGCGCCGGTGCGGGGTGGGCTGACATGCCGCGGGTCCCCGCCGGCGCGCTCCCGGGTGCGGACGTGCCGCCCCGGGTAGCGGCGCTTCGAGCAGAGGCGCCATCCTGCGCCGGCGGGCCACCTGGACGAGGGGCGGCACCCTGGGGGCTTCCCTGAGCCGGAGCCCGCCCCTGAGCGGCAGTGCCACCCACGGCAGCTGGGTTGTGCTGCGCGGCGCCGCCGGAGGTCGAGACTTCACCGTGGGCCGCGGCGCCAGGGCGAGCCTGGGTCCCGCTCGGCGCCGCGGACGGAGAACCGGCCCCGGTTTCCTGACCGGTACGGGGTGCCGTGCCGGGCCAGAAACCCGTGAACGGCGACGGGTGCTCGTGCGCCGCTTGAGTCGCGCAGGAATCCGGCCCGAGAGCGGACCCGGACCACGCCGAGCATCCTGATGCGGGGGGCGCGGCCGGCATCGGCGGTGGACTGGCCGGCCTCGCGATGCCAGGGGCGTTTCCCGTCGGCATCGTGGCGCCGTTCGACATCCCGGCCGTCGTCCCGTTTCGGGACAGGTCCCCCGGCGCCATCGGCCGGGAGCCGTTCGGGCTGCCGGGCTGCTGAGGGCTGCTGGGCTGCTGAGAACCGCCGGGCCGCTGAGAACCGCCGAGCTGTTGAGAGCCGCTCGCCTCGGTGCCCCGAGGCGAGCCGTTGGACGGGGCCGCCCGCTGGTCGCGATCTCCCGCGCCGGGCGCTCGCGGGTTCGCGGAAGTGGCGCCCGTCCCGGGTGGCGTGCGGCCGCCGGTGTTCGGGCCGTCGAAGAGCGCCCCGCGCCACAAGGGACCGGCTGCGCCCGAGCCGGCCGACTCGCCGTCGCGGGATCGGCCGTTCGGACTGTGGTCGTGCGGCATCCGGGCGTGCGGGTGCTGTCCGGCCGGCGGATCAGGCGGGCTCGTGTGGGCGGCCGGGGCCGGGTCGGCGGAGTCGGTCGGGTCGGTGGGCGTGGAGTCGGTCGGGTCGGGGTCGGCTGCGCGCTCGTAGTCGAGCCAGCGGACCCCGTCAGCGACCACGGGGTTGTACCGCCCCTCGGGAAGGACCCACCGGACGCTGGACTTGCGGTCGCGGAACACGTCCTGCCTCCTGTCATACTCGACGACCGATCGTAGGGGCCGCCACCACGAGGAAGAGGCGAAGTCAGGAAGATTCTCGGCCAGGTCTAGCGCCCGTACCAGCACAAACGCGGGACAACCGGACCCGTCGGCCCCCCACCGGACGGTACGACGGCCTCGGCGCGGCCCTCGAAACCACCCGCGAAGGCAGGGTCAGGCGGCCTCGACGGTGATGGTGTGCCAGCCCGTGGCGCCGTCCGGGGCGATGGGGGTGCGGTCCTCCGTCTGGGTGCGGCCGGCGACGTCCGTGGCGCGTACCTCGATCGTGTGGTCGCCCGGGGTGGCGTCCCAGTCCAGTGCCCACTGCCGCCAGGTGTCCGGCCCCGGCACCTGGGCCAGTCTCGCCTGACGCCACTCGCCCCGGTCGACGCGGACCTCGACGGCGGAGACGCCGGTGTGCTGGGCCCAGGCGACGCCGGCGATCGTGGTGCGGCCTGCGGTCACCGTGGCTCCCGGTTTGGGCAGGTCGATGCGCGACTGGGTCTTGATGGGGCCTCTGGCGGCCCAGCCGCGCGGAGTCCAGTAGGCCTCGTCGGTGTCGAACCTCGTCACCTTGATGTCCACGACCCACTTGGTGGCCGAGACGTACCCGTACAACCCCGGCACCACCTGGCGCACCGGGAAGCCGTGGTCGACGGGGAGCACCTCACCGTTCATGGCGATGGCGAACAGGGCGTCGCGGCCGTCCATGACGACGTCCAGCGGGGTGCCGCAGGTGAAGCCGTCGTCGGAGGTGGACAGGAGCATGTCGGCGTCGGACCTCAGGCCGGCCTCGCGCAGCACGTCGGCCATGCGGACGCCGAGCCACCTGGCGTTGCCGACGTAGGGCCCGCCGACCTCGTTGGAGACGCAGGTGAGCGTGACGTCCGCCTCGGTGAGCGGGCGTTTGAGCAGGTCGTCGTAGGTGATCTCGACGGGCCGGTCCACCAGGCCGTGGATGCGGAGCGTCCAGGTCTTCGGGTCCACCTGGGGCACGACGAGCGCGGTGTCGACCCGGTAGAAGTCCTGATTTCTCGTGACGAAGGACGAGAGACCGTTGAGCTTGAAGTCCACGCCCGACGGCAGCGCCGGCAGCGGGCTCGCAGGCCGGGGCAGCGCCACGCCGATCCTGGCGGCGTCCACGGTCCGCCGACCTGCGAGACCGCGCCCCAGCACCGTCGCGGCCCCCGCGACCGCCACGCCGCCGGCGACCCCGGTCAGCAGCCGCCGCCGGTCGAACACCATCGGCTCGCGGCCCGCCCGCATGACCGCCGGCCGCTCCACGGCCTCGGACTCGTCGCGTACGGCCTGCTGTACGGGCTCGGCGGGCACCGCGACCCTGGCTCGCCCGATCAGCCACACCAGCGCCCAGGCCCCCGCCCCGACCCCCGCCAGCGTGGGCAGGACATCGACCCCCTGGGCCTCGGGCCTGCTCAGCACCGCCGTCACGCCCACCACCGCGAAGCCGGCCAGCCCCGCCAGGCCGTACCAGGTTCTGCGCCTGGCCAGCACGCCGATGACGGCGGCGAGCAACCCGAGCACCACGAACACGCCACCGACGAGGACGGCCTTGTCGTTCTGGCCGAACGTCCGGATGGCGAACTCTTTCAGCGGCGCCGGCGAGAGATCCACCACCACGTCGCCCACGGCCACCACGGGGAAGGCCTCGGGCCTCACCAGCCCCGACGCCAGTTGCGCCACGCCCAGGGCCACGCCCCCGGCGACGATTCCCGCCAGCGCGCCGGCCCAGGCGGGCACGCTCTCGTTGCTCTGCACACTGCCGACGCTACGCCGCCCGGCGTGCCGGGGTTCTTACGCGGTGGTTACGAGCGCTCGGAGAGCAGCTCGCGCACGATCGGGGCCAGGGCGCGGAAGGCCCGGCCGCGGTGGCTGATGGCGTCCTTCTCCTCCGGCGACAGCTCGGCCGTGGTCCGGGTCTCACCGTCGGGCACCAGGACGGGGTCGTAGCCGAACCCGTTGGTCCCGCGCGGTGTGGAGACGATGCGTCCCGGCAGGATCCCTTCGGCCACCCGTGACTCGCCCGACGGCAGCGCGAGCGCGGCGGCGCAGGCGAAGTGCGCGGCCAGCTTGGCGGCGGGCACGTCGGAAACCTGGGCCAGCAGCAGGTCCAGATTGGCCTGGTCGTCGCCGTGGCGTCCGGACCAGCGGGCGGAGAAGACGCCCGGCATGCCGCCCAGCACGTCGACGCAGAGCCCCGAGTCGTCGGCCACCGCGGGCAGCCCCGATCCCTGGGCCACCGCGTGCGCCTTGATCAGGGCGTTCTCCTCGAAGGTGACGCCGGTCTCGGCGATCTCCCCGATCGAGGGGAACTCCTCCAGCCCCACGATCTCGAACCCCGTCAGAATGCGGCGCAACTCCGCGATCTTGCCCGGGTTGCGGGTGGCGAGCACGATCTTCATGAGCCCAGTGCCTCCTGCTGGATGAGCGTCAGCTCCTCGCAACCTGCCACGGCGAGGTCGAGGAGCTGGTTGAGCACCGCGCGGTCGAACGGCGCTCCCTCGGCGGTGCCCTGCACTTCGACGAAGCTGCCTTCGCCGGTCATGACCACGTTCATGTCCGTCTCGGCCGCCACGTCCTCGACGTAGCACAGGTCGAGCATCGGCACCGCGCCGACGACGCCCACGGAGACCGCGGACACCGAGCCGATGAGCGGGTCGCCGGGGCACATCTTGCGCTCGCGCATCCACGCGACGGCGTCGGCGAGCGCCACGTAGGCGCCGGTGATGGCGGCGGTCCGGGTGCCTCCGTCGGCCTGCAGCACGTCGCAGTCGAGCACGATGGAGTTTTCACCGAGCGCCTTGTAGTCGACGCAGCCGCGCAGCGAGCGTCCGATCAGGCGGGAGATCTCGTGGGTGCGGCCGCCTATCTTGCCGCGCACGGACTCGCGGTCGTTGCGGGTGTTGGTGGCGCGCGGCAACATGGCGTATTCGGCCGTCACCCAGCCCTGCCCGCTGCCTCTGCGCCAGCGCGGCACGCTGTCCTGGACTGAGGCCGCGCAGAGCACCCGGGTGCCACCGAATTCCACCAGCACAGAGCCCTCGGCATGCGAAAGCCACTGCCTGCTGATGGTGATGGGGCGGAGCTGGTCAGAATTGCGGCCATCCTGTCGTGACATGCAGATCACCCTATCTCCGCGCCACAACGCTCTTGACCGAGAGTGTCCGCCACAGCGATCCTTACGCAATGACAACGGGGGTGTTGCGCAACCCTGACTTTCTCCGCTTTCTCGGCTCGCACGTGGCCAACGAAATAGGCGCCAACATTTCGCGAGTGGCCCTTCCTATGGTCGCCGTGCTGGCACTGCACGCCTCTCCAATGGAGGTCGGGGTGCTTTCCGCGTTACAGACCTCGGCGTTTCTGATCATCGGCCTGCCCGCGGGGGTGTGGGTCGACCGGATGCGGAAGCGACGGGTGATGATGACCGCCGATCTGGCCAGGTCCCTGCTGCTGGCGAGCATCCCGCTGGCGCAGGCGCTCGGGGTGCTGTCGATCTGGCTGTTGTGCGTGGTGGCCCTGCTGGTCAGCGCGGCCGGGGTGTTCAACGACGTGGCCGACCAGACCTACCTGCCGGACCTGGTGGACAAGGGCGGCCTCGGTGACGGCAACGCCAAGCTGGAGGTGGTGCGGTCCAGCGGCGCGCTGGCGGGCCCCGGCCTGGGCGGCCTGCTGGTGCAGCTGCTCGGCGCGCCGCGCACGCTGCTCGCCACGGCGCTGGCGTCGCTCGGCTCGCTGATCTTCCTGAGCACGATCAGGGCGGCGGACCGGCCCGTGGCCGCGGTAGAGAAGGGCGGGCTGTTCCGGGGCATCGGCGAGGGGTTCGCGTTCGTCTGGCGTGACCGGCTGCTGCGCCCGATCATGATGACCACCGCGGCGACGAATCTCTGCCTCAGCGCCGTGCTGGGCCTGTCCGTCCTGTTCCTGGCCGACGTGGTCCTGCTTCCGGCCGGCCTGATCGGCCTGCTGCTCATGTCGGGTGCGGTGGGCGGGCTGATCGGCGGGCTCGTCGGCGGTCCGCTCTTCAGGAGGTACGGCATGGCCCGGGTGACCTGGCTGGGCATGGCCGTCAGCTCACCGTTCGGCCTGCTGCTGCCGATGACGGAGGCCGACTGGCGCGTCTCCTTCTTCGTGATCACCTCGATCACGCTCTCCCTGGGCGCGATCCTCTACAACGTCGGGCAGCTCTCCTACCGCCAGGCCGTGGCGCCCGAGCACATGCTGGGTCGGGTCAACGCCACCGTCAGGTTCGTCGTCTGGGGGACGATGCCGATCGGGGCGCTGCTCGGCGGTGTCGTGGCGCAGCAGATCGGCGTGCGTGAGGCGCTGTGGGTGTTCATGGGCGGTCGGCTGATCTCGTTCCTGCCGCTGCTCTTCTCGCCGCTGACGCGGATGCGCGACTTCTCGCAGGTTCAGCTGAGGTCGTAGACGGCGCCGCTGCGTGCCAGCTCGACCGGGCCGTCGAAGCCGCCCCTGAGAGCGTCGCCCATGATGGTGGCCGGGTCGTTCCAGGGCACGAGGTGGGTGAGCACGAGCCGTCCGACGCCTGCCTGGGCGGCGTGCTCGGCGGCCTGGCGGCCGGTCAGGTGCAGCCCGGTGGGCAGGTCGGGCTGGTCGACCAGCGACGCCTCGCACAGCAGGATGTCGGCGTCCGCCGCCAGCTTGACCAGGTCGTTGGACTCGCCGGTGTCGCCGGAGTAGGCGACGCTGCGCCCGCCGTGCTCGACGCGGAATCCGTACGCCTCGACGGGGTGGTTGACCAGGGCGGCGGTCACCGTGAAGGGGCCGACGTCGAACCTGCCGGGCGCCAGGCCGGCGAAGTCGAACGCGGTCTCCAGGTCCGGCTCGTCCGGCATGCCGTAGGCGGCGGCCAGCCGCCGCGGGGCGTCCACCGGCGCGTACACGGGCACCCGCGGGTACGGCGCGGCGGGGCCGTAGGTGCGGGCCACGTGATAGCCGCACAGGTCCAGGCAGTGGTCGGCATGCAGGTGGGTCAGACAGATCGCGTCGACGTCGTACAGGCCGATGTGGCGCTGGAGCGCGCCCAGCGATCCGCTGCCGAAGTCGAGCAGCAGCCGGAATCCCTCGGCCTCGACGAGATAGCAGGACGCGGGGCTGTCAGGACCGGGGAAGCTCCCCGAACAGCCGATGATGGTCACCTTCATGTGGGCCTCCCTTGTAGGTAGTACCCCCCACTGGTGCGACTTCGACCGCATCGATCTCCGGACCTAGGAAACGGCGTCCGAGCCGGGCGAAGAGCATGGAGTCGCCGGTGGCGCGGAAGCGGTGCCGGGGGGTGGCTTCGCTACCGGCCGCCAGATCGCGGTCGTGCAGGATGCGGTAGACGTCCTTGGCCGTCTCGTCGGCGCTGGACACCAGCGTTACCCCGTCACCGGCGACATAGGAGATGGCTCCGGTGAGCAGCGGGTAGTGGGTGCAGCCGAGGATGAGCGTGTCGCAGCCGGCCGCCTGGATGGGCTCCAGATAGCCGCGGACGACCTCGATCAGCTCCTCGCTGGCCGTCTCGCCGCGCTCGACGTACTCCACCAGGCGTGGGGCGGCCACGCCGGTGAGTCGCACATGGGGAGCGGCGGTGAAGGCGTCGTGATAGGCCATCGAGTCGATCGTGGCCCGGGTGGCGATCACACCGACCCTGCCGGTGCGCGTGGCGCGCACCGCGCGCCGGGTGGCGGGCTGGATCACCTCGACGACGGGCACGTCGTAGCGCTCGCGGGCGTCGCGCAGCACGGCCGCGCTGGCGCTGTTGCACGCGATCACGAGCATCTTGACGTCATGCTCGACGAGGTGGTCCATCACCTCGAGCGCGTAGGCGCGCACCTCGGCGATGCGTCTCGGCCCGTACGGCTGGCGGGCCGTGTCGGCCACGTAGGTGATGGATTCGTGCGGCAACTGGTCGATGATCGCGCGCGCGACCGTCAGGCCGCCGACCCCGCTGTCGAAGATTCCAATACTCGCGTCCGGCACGCTTAGAGGGTAGGCGACCAGCGGCATCCGCACTGCGTAAGAATGCTCACAGCGCGTGTGTCACCCGCGCCCCACCCGCGCCAGCTGGCGAGACTGGGCGACGAGCCGGCCCGCCGAGTCCCAGGCTTCGACCTCCTCGTCGAACCAGCCGTCGGCGATGAGACGTCCGCCGCCGAGCAGCACGAGCGGGCCTGGGGCGGGCAGCGCCCGCAGGTGCCAGGTGAGGTCGACGGTCGGCGCCCAGCCGCGCAGCCCGGCGGAGAAGACCACCGGCGGCAGCGCGTCGATGGCCAGCGCCAGCACGAAGGGGTCGGGGTCCTGCGGCTCGGCCATCTGGAAGTAGGCGCGCGCCTCGGGCCTGCCGGTGGGGCGGCCGTTGAGCCAGTCGATCGTGGGCGGGTCGAAGCGCAGCTCCATCTGGGCGTTCAGCGTCATGCCCGACTCGGGCTTGGGGTCGGGGAGCTTGACGCACTCTTCGGGCGGGGGCATGACGTGTCCGGGCGCGCTCGCGTAGACAGGCTCCGCGTCGTGCAGCGTCGCGGTGGTGACCAGGCTCTCGATCTGCGCGACGCCGTCCTGGACGAGCGTGGCGCGGGTGAAGGCGGCGGTCCTGCCTGCCTTGAGCCGTTCGACGCGCACCTGTGCCGGGCCGGCGACGGGGGACTTGAGGAACTGCGAGGTCGTGCTCACCGGGTGCTCGAACGGTGAGTCGTCCACCACCGCGCGCAGGACCACCGCGATGAGATAGCCGCCGTTGAGCGGGCCGCCGATCGCGTAACCGGGATCGAGGCACACGTCATAGGTGGTCTCGTCGATCCGGATCGCCTGCGTGGCCTCGTCGAACTTGGTCATCCGCCCCTGCCCTGAAATCTGGAACTATATTCTAGTACCCCATACTCTACGGCATCCGCCCATCAGCGCGCCTACCTGCGAAAACGTGATACGGCTGCGAAAGTTCGATCATGGCAAGTGTCACCGAACTCATCGGGCAGTCCGTATGGGACGCCAACGGGGTGTGGGTCGGTCACGTCGTGGACATACGCGTGGTCAAGCACAGGGGCGAGCTGCAGCAGGCCAATACCGTCTACGGTCTCGTGGTGTCGGCCAGGCGCGGGCCACTGCTGCTCGGCCTCACCCGAGACCGCCACGGCCGCCCGCCCTGGGTCTCCAGGATGATGGGCCGCCTGGTGTACGCCGGATGCACGTTCGTGCCATGGGCCCACGTGGAGGACTACAGCGAAGGCGAGGTGCACATCAGCACGCTCCGCCAGGAGCTCAACCGGGCATAGGCCACACTTCAGCACATTGCAAGCGCCCGTCTAGCAACATCAGCTACCTTCTTTGTGGTCATAAGTCCACACTGTGAGTTGAGTGATGTCTGCGAATAATCCCCCACGGGGCCAAGATCCTGACCGGACCACGGCGTACCGGTGGAACCAGGAGCAGCAGCCTGAGAACCCGCCGACGATGCCCCAGTCGCACGGCCAGCCGTACCCGCCGCAGCAGCCCTACCAGCAGCAGCAGCCGTATGGCCAGCAGCCCCAGTACGGCCAGCAGGCGGCGCCTGGTCAGCAGGCCCCGTACGGCCAGCAGGCGTCCTACGGCCAGCAGCCGTACGGCCAGCAGCCCCAGTACGGCCAGCAGCCCCAGGGCCAGCAGCCGTCCTACAACCCGCAGGCCGCCTATGGCCAGCAGCCCGCCTACGGCGCCCCGTACGGCCCGCAGGACCAGCTCGGCCAGCCGGGCCAGGGCGGCGGTTGGCAGAACCATGGCCCCGAAGTGCTCGGCGCGGGCGGTGAGCCGCCCAAGAAGGGCCGTAAGGGCTGGGTGATCGCCATCGCCTCCGCGCTGGCCGTGGTGTTACTCGGCGGCGGCGCGGTGTGGGCGGTCGGCGCGATCGGCGGCGGCGGCACGCAGCCGCACGACGTGCTCCCCGCTGCCTCCATCGCCTACGTCCGTCTCGACCTGGACCCGGCCGCCAACCAGAAGCTGGCGCTGTTCCAGATCGCCCAGAAGTTCACCGCCACGAAGGACAGCTTCAAGGGCGAGGACCCGCGCCAGGCGCTGTTCGACGCCCTCAAGAAGGACGGCGGCGAGGACTTCGCCAAGATCGATTTCGCCAGGGACGTCGACCCGTGGCTCGGCAGCAGGGTCGGCTTCGGCGTGCTGCCCTCCGGCGGCGAGCAGCCGGACTTCGCCATGGCCGTCCAGGTCAAGGACGAGGAGGCGGCCAAGGCGGGCATCGCCAAGCTGATGGGCGAGGAGAAGTACGGGCTCGCCTTCCGCGACGACTACGCCCTGGTCACCACTACTCAGCAACTCGCCGACAAGTACGCCGCCGAGGAAGGCAGCCTTGCCGACAACGCCGAGTTCAGCGACGACCTGAACGCCATGGGTGAGCAGGGCGTGCTGTCCTTCTGGGCGCACGTCGGCAAGCTGAGCGAGCTGGCCAAGGGCGACCTGACGGCCGAGCAGACGCAGGTGCTCGACCAGATCAAGACGGCCCGGTTCGCGGGCGCACTGCGGTTCGACGGCGCCTACGCCGAGCTGGCCGGAGTGGTGCGGGGCGGCAAGAACCTCACCAACGGCGCGGAGCTGCCCGGCACCTCGCTGGCGAAGCTGCCCGCCACCACCGCGGGCGCGTTCTCGATGTCCGGCCTGGACCAGCTCATCACCACCAAGTGGGCCGAGATCGAGAAGTCCGCCGCGGCGACGCCCAGCGGGGCCCAGTTCAAGCAGTTCGTCGAGCAGGCCAGGACCCAGTTCGGCCTGCAGCTCCCCGACGACCTGGCGACCATCCTGGGCAAGAACTTCACGATCGCGCTCGACAGCGAGGGCCTCGACAGCGACCAGATGAAGGGCGGCGTCCGCATCGCCACGGACCCGGCCAAGGCGCAGGCCGTCCTCGACAAGGTCATCCAGGCCATGTCGTCCAGCGGCCAGCCGGCGCCCCAGATCGCCAAGGTCGCCGGCGACGGCGTCTTCACCGTGGCCACCACGGACGAGTACGCCAAGAAGCTCGCCGAGGACGGAGCGCTGGGAGACAGCGAGACCTTCCAGACCGCCATCCCGGACGCGGACGCCGCCACCTACGGGCTCTTCGTGGACCTGGACAAGGTCGAGAAGCTATACCTGGAGAACATGCAGGGCGACGAGAAGGCCAACCTCCAGGTTCTGCGCGCCGTCGGTTTCAGCGGCACGCAGACGGACACGGACATGACGTTCTCGCTGCGCGTGCTGTTCAACTAGCCGCCAGGACGTGAAGAGGGGCGGCCGGCATCTCGCCGGCCGCCCCTTTCGCATGACGCGCGCATGACGCGGTCAGATCAGGCCCAGAGCTGCCCTTCCAGGCGCTGCTCCGCCTCGTCCAGAGTGCCCTCGTAGGCTCCGGTGGACAGATACTTCCAGCCGCCGTCGGCCACCACGAACACGACGTCGGCCCGCTCCCCCGCCTGCACGGCCTTGCGTGCCACACCGAGCGCGGCGTGCAGGGCGGCGCCGGTGGAGACGCCCGCGAAGATGCCCTCCGAGGTCAGCAGCTCCCTGGTGCGGCGCAGGGCGTCGGCCGAGCCCACCGAGAAGCGCGTGGTCAGCACCGACTCGTCGTACAGCTCAGGGATGAATCCCTCGTCCACGTTGCGCAGGCCGTAGACCAGCTCACCGTAGCGCGGCTCGGCGGCCACGATCCGCACCTCCGGCACCCGCTCACGCAGGAAGCGCCCGACGCCCATGAGGGTCCCGGTGGTGCCCAGCCCGGCCACGAAGTGGGTCACGGTGGGCAGGTCCTCGAGAATCTCCGGGCCGGTCGACTCGTAGTGGGAACGCCAGTTGGCCGGGTTTCCATACTGGTAGAGCATCACCCAGTCCGGGTGGGACGCGGCCAGGCCCTTGGCCACCCGGACCGCCTCGTTGGAGCCGCCCGCGGCCGGCGAGGAGATGATCTCCGCACCCCACATGCGCAGCAGCTGGCGGCGCTCCTCGGAGGTGTTCTCCGGCATGACGCAGACCAGCTTGTAGCCCTTGAGCTTGGCCGCCATGGCCAGCGAGATGCCGGTGTTGCCGCTGGTGGGCTCCAGGATCGTGCAGCCCGGGGTGAGCAGGCCGTCCTTCTCCGCCTCCTCGACCATCCAGAGCGCGGGCCGGTCCTTGATCGAGCCCGTCGGGTTGCGGTCCTCCAGCTTGGCCCAGATCCGCACGTCAGTGGACGGCGACAGGCGCGGCAGGCCCACGAGGGGCGTCCGCCCCACGGAGTCGGTCAGCGATTCGAACCGCATGTCAGCCGCCGGCGACAGCAGGCAGGACGGTCACCGTGTCGCCGTCGGCCACCGGGGTGCCCAGGCCGCCGAGGAAGCGCACGTCCTCGTCGTTCAGGTAGACGTTCACGAAGCGGCGCAGGCCGCCCTGATCGACCAGGCGGTCCTTGATGCCCGGGTGGCGGGACTCCAGGTTGGCGATCAGCTCGTCGAGGGTCGCGCCCTCGGCGTCGACGGCCTTGGCGCCGTCGGTGTAATTACGCAGGATGGTCGGAATGCGGACCTCGATGGCCATCGCTGTCAGTCTCCTCGGATCAGGTCGTCGTCCCGTCGGCGTCCAACGCCGGCGGCTGGCTGCGGAATTCCAGCTCAGCGACAGTCGTAGACGACGACAGCCGGAGTGTGTGCGAAGAGAAAACTCTGCACAGGCCTGACCATCATGGGATAAACCTTACCTCCTCCTCGGAAATCTCACCGTCGACGATCCGGTAGGAGCGGAACTCCACTTCGTCCTCAGCCCGCGTGGAGACCAGGACATAGTGGGCGTTCGGCTCGGAGGCGTAGGACACGTCGGTCCGCGACGGATAGGCCTCGGTGGCGGTGTGCGAGTGGTAGATCACCACAGGCTCCTCGTCACGGTCGTCCATCTCGCGCCAGACGCGGAACTGCTCCATCGAGTCGAAGCGGTAGAAGGTGGGCGAGCGCTCAGCGTTCGCCATCGGGACGAACCGCTCCGGCACCCCTTCGCGGCCCGCGATGACGCCACACGCCTCGTCGGGGTGGTCGGCCCGGGCGTGGGCAACGATCTTGTCAACGAGTTCCTGTGAGATCGTCAGCATGCTGCGGAAGTTATCAGAGGGCCCGGATCAGGGTGTCCTGGAGGTAGGTCAGCCAGTCGTAGGTGACGAAGGCCGCATAACGCGGATCATCCTCGGTCATGTTCTCGATCTCTTCGTGGATCTCCTCGGTCACCTCCAGCTTGACGCCGAGGGTCAGCCGCACGTCGTTGAGCGCGCGCAGCCAGGACTGCGCCTGCTCGGGCGTGAGCTCGACGCGACCCGGCTTGGCGGTGCCGAGGACGGTCTGCGCGTCGGCCCGCTTGCCGTCGCGCAGCGTCGCCTCGGTGTAGCGGCGGAACTCCGTCGCCTCCTGCGCGTCCGCGTAGGCCGACGGGAAAAGGCGCACCAGCACCGGATCCGAGGGCGCCTGCCCAGCCCCGATGCCGAGCGCCTGCTCCAGCGGATCGTCGCTGGTCTCACCCGGCTCCACCAGGCCGAGGACCATGGAGACGAGCGAGCGCAGGACCGAGACCTCTGCGGCCTCGAACGTCGCGACGACGGCGCCGCCCCTGCCTGTGGAGAACCCCGAACTCACGAACGCCGCCTCACTTGACCGAATCCGGCTGGACCGTCGCCCAGAGGCCGTAGGAGTGCAGGATCTGCACGTCGCGCTCCATCTCCTCGCGCGTGCCGCTGGACACGACGGCCTTGCCCTTGTGGTGGACGTCCATCATCAGCTTCTCGGCCTTCTCACGGGTGTAGCCGAAGACCGTTTGGAAGACATACGTCACGTAGGACATGAGGTTGACCGGGTCATTCCAGACGATCGTCACCCATGGCAGATCGGGCCGGACGTCCGTTGAAGGACGCTCGACGGTGATTGGAGCGGTGCTACCCACATCCCCCATCCTGCCCTACCTCAGCCGTAGTCTTCGAGTCGTGACAAGGACCATGAGCTCTGCGTTGCTCACAGATCACTATGAGCTGACAATGTTGCAGGCGGCCCTGCGGAGCGGGGCGGCGCACCGGCGGGCGGTTTTCGAAGTGTTCGCCCGGCACCTGCCCGGTGGCCGTCGCTATGGGGTTGTGGCGGGGACGGGACGTGTCCTCGACGAGCTCGAGAACTTCCGGTTCGGTGACGAGGAACTCACCTATCTGCGCACGAACGGCGTGGTCGACGAGCCGACCCTGGACTTCCTCGCCGACTACAGGTTCTCCGGGAACATCTACGGCTACAGGGAGGGCGACCTCTACTTCCCCGCCTCCCCGATCATGGTCGTGGAGGGCACGTTCGCCGAGGCCGTGCTCCTGGAGACCGTGACGCTGTCCGTGCTCAACCACGACTGCGCGATCGCCTCCGCCGCCTCCAGGATGGTCAACGCGGCCGGCAGGCGGCCGATCATCGAGATGGGCTCGCGCCGCACGCACGAGCGCGCCGCCGTCGCCGCCGCCCGCGCCGCCTACCTCGCCGGCTTCTCCTCCACCTCCAACCTCATGGCCGGGCTGATGTACGACATCCCCACCGCCGGTACGGCCGCGCACGCGTTCACCCTCCTGCACGACACCGAGCGGCAGGCGTTCGAAGCCCAGATCGCCAGCCTCGGCCCCGAGACCACGCTGCTGGTCGACACCTACGACGTGGCCCAGGCCGTCCGCACCGCCGTCGACCTGGCCGGCCCCAAGCTCCGCGCCGTCCGCATCGACTCCGGCGACCTGGCCGCGGCGGCCCAGGAGGTCCGCGAGCAACTCGACGCGCTCGGCGCCTTCAACACCCGCATCCTGGTCACCTCAGACCTGGACGAGTACGCCATCGCCGCGCTCGCCGCGGCCCCCGTCGACGGTTACGGTGTCGGCACCTCGCTGGTGACCGGCTCCGGAGCCCCCACGGCCGCGCTGGTCTACAAGCTCGTGGCCCGCGAGACCGTCACCGGCAAGCTGGAGCCCGTGGCCAAACGCTCCGTCGGCAAACCCTCGCGCGGCGGCCTCAAGAGGGCCTACCGGCTGCTGGACGAGAGCGGGAACTTCGAGACCGAGCTGGTCACCACCTCCGGCCTGGTGCCGGCGGGCGGCGTCCCCCTCCTGCACGAGCTCGTCCGCGACGGTCAGGCCGTGGGCCGCGAGCCCCTCTCCGAGGCCCGGGCCAGGCACGCCGAGGCCATCACCCACCTCCCGCAGGACGCGCGTCACCTCGGCAGGGGGTATGCGGCGATCCCCACGGAGTTCGCCTGACGTATCGTGATCCGTATGGGCAGTGCGCTGATCATTGTGGACGTGCAGAACGACTTCTGCGAGGGAGGCAGCCTCCCCGTGGCGGGCGGTTCGGAGGTGGCGGCCGCGATCACCAGGCACGTGGCGGAGCACGCCTACGACCACGTGGTGGCCACCCGCGACTACCACGTCGACCCCGGCCCCCACTTCTCCGACGACCCCGACTACATCCGGTCCTGGCCGGCCCACTGCGTGGCGGGCACCCCCGGCGCCGACTTCCACCCGGCCTTCGATGTCGCCGGGGTGGAAGAGGTCTTCAGCAAGGGCGCCCACGAGGCCGCCTACAGCGGCTTCGAAGGCACCTCGGGCGACGGCGTGCCGCTCGGCGAATGGCTGGAGCAGCACGGCGTCCACGAGGTCGACGTGGTCGGCATCGCCACGGACCACTGCGTCCGGGCCACCGCCCTGGACGCCGTCAAGCACGCCCTGGCCGTGCGCGTGCTCCTCGACCTCACGGCCGGAGTGGCCAGGCAGACCACCCAGGCGGCCCTCGCCGAGCTCGACGAGGCCGGCGCCACCCTGCAGGGCGCCCCGATAGTGCGCTAGACGGCGCCGGCGGGCAGCCGTGCAGGCGTCACCCAGCACTGCCCCGGGGGGTCAGTGCGGTGGGCCACTCTTCTCCGGGCCCCACGGCAGGAGCACATGCCGCCGGCGGCCCCGGGTCGTCCCGGAGCCGCCGGCTTGAGGGTGCATGGCCTCATTCGGTGCTGTTCGGTGCTATTCGGTGCTGGAGTCGTGGCTGGGGCCGCTGCCGTCGTCCTGGTTGGTGTGGTGGCTCGGGCCGTCGCCCTTGTCGCGCGTGACGTATCCGGACCCGTCTTTCGCACTGGGGCCGTCGGTGGGCTTCGGCATCGCGACGGGTTCGCAGGCCGACACCGTGCCCTCGACCACCGTCAACGACATGCCGACCGGTGGCTTGCTCGGGTTTGCCTGGTCGTGCGAGACCGCCAGGACGAGCGTCCGGCCGCCGGTGACCTGCCCCTTGCTGATCGAGAAGCTGATCCCGCCGCGCTCGCCGCCGACGCTGCTCTTCATGTGCCCGCCGGCGGCCGCCGCCTTGCCCCGGGGCTCCTTGCAGGTCTGGCCGGCGGGCAGATAGTCGACCTCGGCCTTGACTCCGGCCTCGGCCAGCTCCGCCTCCAGGTCCGCGGGGTCGCGGAACTCGCTGATCCACACCTCGACGGAGCCGTCCGGGCGCTGGTCCACCGCGAAGGCGGGGGTGGCGGTGCCTCCCTGCACCGCGACGGCCACCAGTACGGCCGCCGCGACCCCCGACAGCACGGCGCCCACCCTGGTCAGCCGGCGTGGCACCCGCCGCGCCGAGGTGCCGCGGACGGCGCCCTGCGAGGCGAGCGTCCCGGGGGCCGCCGACGGCGGCGCACCGGTGGCGGCGCGCTGCTCGACGCCTGCTCCGAAAGTGATCTCATCGGTCAGCACGTCGCGCAGGCGTGCCATCCGCTGCGTGTCGGGCTCCGGCGCGTCGGCCCGCATCTGCTGCAGTAGCCGCAGGTCATCCATGGTCTGCCTCCTCGGCGATGTCGGTCGGATCTGTCCCGCCAAGAGCGTCGCGGGTCTTCTTCCTGGCCCGGTGTAACCGGGACCGCACGGTCCCGACCGGGATGTCGAGCGCCAGGGCCACCTCGTCGTAGCCGAGGTCAGCCCAGGCGATCATCAGCAGCACGTCCCGCTCGTCCTGTGACAGGGCGGCCAGCGCCCGGGCGAGTTCGCGGTGCGCGGCCGAGGCCGACACCCGCGCCGCCACCCGGTCCGCGTAGCTCTCCACCACGTCGTCCACGCCTGTCCTGGCCAGCGCGTGGTAGGCCCTGATCTCGGTGCGGTGGTGCTTGCCGATGAGGTTGGCGGCGATGCCGTACAGCCAGGGGCGAGCGTCTGCGCGGCTCAGGTCGTAACGGTCGCGCCGTCTGAAGGCCGCCAGGAAGGTGTCGGCGACGACGTCGTCGGCGAGTGAGTCGCCCAGCCGCCGGGTGACGTAGCGGTGCAGAGCAGGAGCATGCCGGTCGAACAGGGTGGAGAAAGCGGCCGGATCCTGCCGGGACACCTCGATCACCTCGGCGTCGGTGGACACGCGTTCAGTGTCCGTAATCAAACTCGCCCCCTTTCATCGGGTGTGGTTCACCTGCTTTCACCCGATACAGGGAAACGAGTTCTCTGGGCGTCAAGGGCCTCAGGAGTGCGCGTGCCGCAGGGCGTCGTCGAAGGTGTCGAAGACCTCGAAGGCGTTGCGCAGGCCGGTGATGTAGAGCACGCGGGCCATGACGCCCTGCACGCCGCCGAGCAGCAGCCGCATCCCCCGGGCCTCGCACCCGTGCATGATGTCGACCAGCTCGTTGAGGCCTATGGAGTCGCAGAAATCGACTCCGAACAGGTCCAGGATCAGGTATCGCCGGCCCGGGATGTCCCAGACGCGCTCCAGCTGCTCCCGCAGCAGGGGCACCGCCTCGGCGTCGATCTCGCCGTCCAGGCGGATGATCACGGCGTCTCGGGAGAGGCCAGAAGAGACGATGAGCGTCGACTTTCCCGTGGCCTCAGACGACATGGTCAACGTCCTTCTGCGTATCCCAAGGCAGCCATGGGAAGTGTTGCCGGTTCCGGCCAGTTTCTAACAGAAAGCCACTGCTCTGTTGCCAAACGCATAGAGTTGCGGAGCGTCACGATCTCCGGTTGAGGTGATCCAAAAGGCCCTGGCCAGGCCCGCAGCCTCGCCGCGGGCCTGGGGACGTCACTAGCGCCGCTGGGTGGCCCAGCGGCGGATCGCGCCGATGCGCTCCTGGATCTGCTCCGCCGTCGCCTGGGCGATCGGCGGGCCGCCGCAGGCGCGGCGCAGCTCGGAGTGGATGACGCCGTGCGGCTGGCCCGTGCGATGGTTCCAGGCGCCGACCAGGCCGTTGAGCTCGCGTCTCAGCTCGGCGATCTGCTCGTGCGGGGCGAGCGCGGCCGGGGCCTGCTCCGGCTGCTTGCGCTTGGCCGCCTGCTGGTCGGACTGGCGCTTGCGCAGCAGCGTGGCCACCTGGTCCGGCTCCAGCAGGCCGGGCAGGCCGATGAAGTCCTCCTCCTCGGCGGAGCCGACCTCCGCGCCGGTGCCGAACTCGCCGCCGTCGAACAGCACCCGGTCGAAGGTCGCCGACGTCTCCATGGTCTCGAACGGCAGCTCGTCGCCCAGGACGTCGGGATTGTCCTTCTTGCGGTTGGCGTCCTCCAGGAGGCTGTCGTCCAGGCCGTCCTCGGGCGGCTTCCGGTTGAGGACGTGGTCGCGCTCGGCCTCCATCTCGTTGGCCAGGCCCATGAGCGTGGGCACCGACGGCAGGAAGACCGAGGCCATCTCACCGCGTTTGCGGGCACGCACGAAGCGGCCCACCGCCTGGGCGAAGAACAGCGGGGTCGAGGTCGAGGTGGCGTAGACGCCCACGCACAGGCGCGGGATGTCGACGCCTTCGGACACCATGCGGACAGCGACCAGCCAGCGGTCTCCGGACGTGGCGAACTGCTTGATCTTCTTGGAGGCGCCGGGGTCGTCGGAGAGCACCACCGTGGCGCCCTCGCCGCTGATGTCGCGCAGGTGACGCGCGTAGGCGCGAGCCGCCTCGTGGTCGGTGGCGATGACCAGGCCGCCGGCGTCGGGGACGCCGCGCCGTACTTCTGTCAGGCGGCGGTCGGCGGCCTGCATGACCTGGCGGATCCAGTCGCCCTTGGGATCGAGCGCCGCGCGCCAGGCCTGGGAGAGCTGGTCCTTGGTGAGCGGGGTGCCGAGCGTGGCGGCGAGTTCGTCGCCGGCCCTGGTGCGCCACTTCATCTCGCCGGAGTAGGCGAGGAAGATGACCGGCCTGACCACGCCGTCGTCGAGGGCGGGGCCGTAGCCGTAGGAGTAGTCCGAGACGCTGCGCTTGAAGCCTTCGGCGTCCTCTTCGTAGGTGACGAAGGGGATGGGGTTGTCGTCGGACCTGAACGGGGTGCCGGTGAGCTGCAGCCGGCGGGCGGCGGGCTCGAACGCCTCGCTCACGCCGTCGCCCCACGACCGGGCGTCGCCCGCGTGGTGGATCTCGTCGAAGATCACCAGCGTCTTGCGTGCCTCGGTGCGCGCGCGGTGCAGGGCCGGATGCATGGCGACCTGGGCGTAGGTCACCGCGACCCCGGTGTAGTCGCGGCTGGTGGTGCCCTGGCTGTTCTTGAACTCGGGGTCGATGCCGATGCCGACCTTGGCCGCGGCGTCGGCCCACTGGCGCTTGAGGTGCTCGGTGGGCGTGACGACGGTGATCGCCTTGATCACGCCCTTGCCGAGCAGCTCGCTGGCGATGCGCAGGGCGTAGGTGGTCTTGCCCGCGCCCGGCGTCGCCACGGTGAGGAAGTCACGTGGCTCGCGCCTGAAATACAGCTCCAGGGCATCCTGCTGCCAGGCTCGCAGCTTGGGGGCGGTGCCCCACGCGGCACGGTCTGGATAGGAAGGCGACAGGTGGGATGCGGCGAAGGTGCTCACCGCATCACCTCTGGGGTTCGTGTGCTTCGCTCTCTCACAGTGACCCAAGAGTAATCGGGCTCACCGACAAGACGTGCCGTGCATCGTGGATTCTGGCCAAGCTCGCTCCTGCGTGCTATGGGCGGGACGCGGCTTATCGCACGCTGGACATCACCGCGTCGAGCGCCTGCCTGCCCGCGTTCTGCTCGGGCTGGATCAGCCCGAGCAGCAGCGCGGTCCTGCCGTTCCTGGTGACGAGGGTCACGCGCAGGTAGGCGGGCCTGTTCACGACGTCGTCGTACGTGGCCCGCAGCGCCCGGGTGTGGCCCTGGGCGATCGGCTCGTCCTCGACCACGCTGACGCGATCTCCCTTCAGCAGAAGCCGCGAGTAGCGCTCCGCCGCCTCCTTGGTCGCCTTCGCGAGGTCCGGCGCCGATCCGGGCACCGGCCTGGCCATCACGATGGCGCCGCCACCGTCCCTGGCCACCGAGGTGAATCCGGTCACAGGCGGCACCCTGCCCTCCTGCCAGCCCGCCGGCAGCGTCATCCGCACGCCGGCCAGAGAGTCGCTGAGCCGCCCCGGCTCCGGCTCCGGCGCGGCGAACCGCAGCACCGCCACGACCAGCCCCGCCACCAACCCGGAGGCCAGCACCACGGCGAGCACCATGGCGAGCACCGACGCCGCTCGCCGCCGCCACGCGCCGTGCGGCACCCGCGGCCCCGGATCGGCGGGCGCCCCGTACAGCCGGGCCGACGGCGGCAGCGACTCCCACGAGGGACGGGGACCGTCCTCGGGCTCGAGGCCGCGTCCCGCTGTGCGCTTGATGCGCGGGTTCCACGGCTCTTCCTCGGCGTCCCAGTCGAGCTCGTCCGGCTCCTCGGTGCGGCGGCGCCTGGGCGGCCAGGCGCGGTGATCCCCCTCCATGGCACCTCCTCGTCCCGCTGTCCTATCACCGCTGGGCGCGGGGATCAGGCGTTCCGCGATCGCTGTGACCACAGAGGAGGAATCGCGGCTATGAGGAAGCGGGGGCCACCCGGGAGGACAGGAGCGTGGTCGCCAGGGCGATGGCGCCCATCAGCCCGCAGATCACCCCGAACCCCCAGGCGATCTCGGTCGGGCTGTGGCCGATGAGGTTGACCAGAGCGCCACCGATGCCCAGCGTCAGGGCGGAGCCCAGCATGTCGGTGACCGACAGGGAGGCGCTGTTGGCGCCCTGCTCGTTGACCGGCGACAGCTTGAGCGTGGTGATGCTCACCGTGGTCATGCCGAGGCCCATGCCGAACCCGGCCACGACCCAGGCCGGCACGGCGACCCAGCCGCTGACGCCGGGCAGGACCGCGAGCACCGACAGCACGATGCCCACCGTGACGCAGGCCGCGCCCGTCCTGACGCGCACGTGCGGCTCGGCCGCGCGCCGGCTCTGCAGGTAGGAGGCCGCCGACCAGCCGAGGGCGCCGGTGGTGAGCGCGATGCCCGCCGGGACGGTCTCGAAGGACTTGACCTCCTGCAGGGCGAGCGGGATGAAGGCGTTGACGCCGAAGAAGGAGGCCGAGAACAGGCCGCGCATCATCACGGTGGTCGGCAGCCCGCGACCGAAGCGGAGCGAGCCGGGAGGCAGGAGCTTGAACAGGCCGTACAGGAGGGCGGCGAGGCCCGCCGCGCAGGCGACCAGGCTGGGCAGGGGGGCGGCGTGCAGCCGGTCCACGCCGTACAGCAGCACGCCGCCGCCGGCGGCGGTGGCACTGGCGGCCACGGTCATGGCCAGGGGTCGGGAGCGCGGGCCCCGGGGGGCCGCCGTCTCCTCGTCGGTGTCGCGCCGCTTGAGCGCGGGGACGAGCATGACCAGTGCGGGCACCACGAGCGGGATGATGCCGTAGAAGACCCAGCGCCACCCCCAGGTCTGCCCGACGAATCCGGCGACTCCCGGCCCGACCATGGCGGGCACCACCCAGGCGGCCGACAGGGCGGCGAAGACCCTGGGGCGCACGTCGGGGGGATAGACCCGGGCGATCATGACGTACAGCGCCACGATGGTGGGCCCGGCTCCCAGCCCCTGCACGGCGCGTGCCGCCAGGAACATCCCCGCGCTCTGCGACGCGCCCGCGAGCCCCATGCCGAGCACGAACAGGACCAGGCCCACGAGGAACGGCAGCACGTAGCCGTGCCGGTCCGCCCAGAGCCCTGCCACCACGTTGGCGAACAGGCTGGCGATGAGGAAGGCGGAGAAGCTCACCCCGTACAGGTTCAGGGCGTTGAGGTCCTTGGAGATGTCCGGCATGACGACGCCGACAGACATGCCCTCGAAGGCGACCAGCGTGACCACGAGCAGGATGCCCATCGTGGCGGCGAGGTAGGGATGACCGAAGATGCGCGGGGATTGGTGGGGAGCGTCTAATGCCTTCGGTACTGTCACCCGGATAGCTTAGTCGCCCTTTTCCCAGGTGGCTTGCGGTAGGCCGTCCACATTTGACGCATCCGGCGCGCCTGGCCGGGCGTGAACTCGCGCATGCAGCGGTCCTGCGCGTAGTCCATGAAGTTGTGCACGGAGTCCCTGCCGGGCCGCGGGCAGCTGTCCTTGCTCTCCGGGCAGCCCTCGGTCGGCCTGACCTGTGGCGGGGTGTCAGGGATGCCGTCTCCGGGATCCACGCAGCCGCCTTCGAAGGTGTGGAACAGGCCGAGCCAGTGGCCGATCTCGTGCACGCCGGTGTAGCCGCGGTCGTAGCCGGGCATCGAGCCGCCGGGCAGGGCCCGCCAGTCGACGACCACGCCGTCGAGCGCGGGCGCGTCGGCGTACCAGTAGGGGTAGGCGGAGAAACCCAGCACCAGGTCGCCGAGCTCGGCGAGGTAGAGGTTCAGCGTCTCGGAGCCGCCCTTGTGCAGCGCGGTCTTCATGGCGCGCTCGTGCGCGATCGGGGCGGTGAACCAGGCGGCGTTGCGCGTGACGGAGATGCCGTCGAGGCGGAACGAGACGCCGGTCCCGGCGCCGCCGAGCCTGCCGCCGTAGGCGGCGTTGAGCGCGGCGATCTGGGCTCTGATGGCCTCGCCCGACGCCCTGGAGACGCCGTCGGTGATGACGTGCACCCAGGTCGGCACGGTGAACCGAGCGGGCGGCGTGACCCCGCGCAGCCGCCTGGCGAGCTCGACCGTGACCGCGGCCACGTCGCCCGGCTCGGGCGCCCGCGGCTCGGGCGATCGCGGACGAGCCGCGGGCAGGCGCTCGGCGCAGCCGGCCGCGGCGGCCGGCCGGATCGGCGCGGTGAGCCCGGTCGCGAGCACGCATGCGAGAAAGGCGGCGGTCGCGCGCCGGGTCATGCAACCCCCCGTTACGGCATGAGCTGGTCCGGATACAGACCGTAGCCCCACCGACGGTGATCACATGTCAGCAACACTCACTGCTTCTTGTCGGCACCTTCGCCGCCACCGACCGGCAGGCCCTCGTAGATCTCCTTGCATTCGGGGCACACCGGATATTTCTTGGGGTCGCGGCTCGGCACCCAGATCTTGCCGCACAGCGCGCGGATGGGCGTGCCCGTCACCATCGACTCGGTGATCTTGTGCTTGTCCGCGTAGTGGGCGAACCGTTCGTGGTCGCCGTCGCCGTGCGACGTCTGCGGACGGGTCTCCTGCTCAGGAAGGATCTTCGTGCTCACCCAACCGAGTCTATGCCTGCCGCCGACCAGTCCCGCTCGCTGCCGAAAAATACGGCTCCCACCTGGGGCGGGAGCCGTACCGGAGACAACAACGGGGTCAGCCGACGTGGACCGGCGCGCCCTCGATCTTGCGTCCCGACTTGACGAACAGCGCCAGGACCGCCGTGAGCAGCGCCACCCCGGTGCTGACCAGGAAGGCCAGGTGCATGCCGTCCATGAACGCGTTGTTCACGGCCGGGCCGACCGCCTGCACGAGCTGCGCGGGCGTGCCCGCCGGCAGCCCGCCGAACGGCGCGGCCTTCTCCAGCTGCGACAGCTGCTCCGGCGGGATCGCCTGGGCCGCCGTGCCGAGATAGCCGGGCAGCTTGCTGGAGATCTCGGCGGCCATGACGGCGCCCAGGATCGCGGTGCCGAGCGAGCCGCCGACCTGCATGGCCGACTGCTGCAGACCGCCCGCGACCCCGCTGAGCTCCAGCGGCGCGTTGCCCACGATGATCTCCGTGGCGCCCACGAACACGGGTGACAGGCCGAACGCCAGCACCACGAACGGGATGGCGCTCTCGATGAACGAGGCGTCCATGCTGAGCCGCGACATCAGGAACATCGCACCGGCGGTGACCACCAGGCCCGAGGCCATCGTGATCTTCGGCCCAAGCTTGCCGATCATCATGCCGGCCAGCGGCGAGGCCACGATCATGCCCGCGCTCATCGGCAGCATGCGCAGGCCGGCCTCCAGCGGGCTCAGCCCGTGCACTCCCTGGAAGAAGAAGCCCAGGAAGAACATCGCGCCGAACATGGCGAAGGCGACCATCATCATGAGCACGGTACCGATGGAGATCGACGGGTTGGCGAACAGCGAGAGCGGCACCAGCGGCTGCCTGGCCCGGTTCTGCCAGAAGATGAACGCGGCGATCAGGACCACGAACGCGGCCCCGAAGCCGAGAGTCGTGCTGTCGCCCCAGCCCCACTCGGGAGCCTTGATGATCGTCCAGACGAGCGAGAACATCGCGCCCGACAGCAGCACCACGCCGCCCCAGTCGATCTTGGCCAGCGCCTTCAGCGGGCTCTCCTTGATGAGGAAGATGCCCAGCAGCAGCGCGATGAGGCCGACCGGCGCGTTGATGAAGAAGACGGACTCCCAGCCCTGGTCCTCGACCAGCAGGCCGCCCACGATCGGGCCGGCCGCGCTGGACAGGCCGATGATGGCGCCCCACGCCCCCATGGCCTGGTTGAGCTTCTCACCGGGGAAAGCCCCGCGCAGCAGCGCCAGCGCGGCAGGCTGCAACAGCGCGCCGAACAGGCCCTGCAGCACCCGCAGGCCGATCAGCGCGCCGACCGGCGAGAGGCCGGGGATGACGTCTGCCAGCTGCTGGCTGAAACCGATGCCGACCGAGACCAGCGCGAATCCGCCGACACCGATGAGGAAGACGCGCTTGTGCCCGAACAGGTCGCCCAGCTTGCCCGCGGTGATCAGGAAGACCGCCAGCGCCAGCAGGTAGCCGCTGGTCACCCACTGCAGGTCGGCCAGCGAGGCGCCCAGGTCGGTCTGGATGACCGGGTTGGCGATGCCCACCACCGTGCCGTCGAGCATCACCATGATCACGCCGAGGCTGACCGCCAGCAGCACGAGCCATGGATTTCCGCCGGTCCCCGCCTTGTCCGGCGACGACGGTGCGTCGACCGTCGCATGAGCCATGAAGTCCCCCTAGATACATTGCGCCCCAGATCGGGGCATACGTCCCTTAAGCCTGGGTAATATATGTCAGCCACTGTCACATGACAAATGAGTTTTATTCGACACAAGCCGACTTGTGGCAGACTGTGACAGGAAGGTTTCGAGGGAGTGACGCGCGTGGGTCTACGGGAACGCAAGAAGGAGAAGACGCGGCTCGCACTCTTGGACGCCGCGCTCGATCTGTTCGTCGAACAAGGGTACGACTCGACCACCGTGGATCAGATAGCGGGGTCGGTGGATGTCTCGCCCCGCACCTTCTTCCGCTACTTCACCAGCAAGGACCATCTCGTGCTCTGGTATCACGACCAGGGCGAGGAGACGATGCTGGAAACCCTCGCCGACCGCCCGCCCGGCGAGGCCCCGTTCGAGTCCATGACCCACGCCCTGCGCGCGGTGCTGCGCGACATGGAGCGGTCAACGCCGGTGGACCGCGAGAGATTCCTGAAGATGCGGCGTCTGCTGGACCGCAATCCCCAGCTGGCGGACCACGCGATCGGCAGGTCCATGGAGACCGAGCGGCGCCTGATCGAGGCGGTAGCCGCCCGCCGGGGCGTGGACCCCGGCGCCGATCCGCTCACCCACCTGGTCGTGACGTTCGCGATGTCGGCCATGCGGGTCGGCTTCGAATGTCCCACCGATCGGGGCGACATCAGGCAGATGGTGCGGCGCATCGAGGAGACGCTCCAGCTCGTGGAGCGCTCGCTGCGGCCGGGCTGGGACGCCTAGCTCCCTAGTTCATCGTGGGATCGTCGGGACAGGTCGCCACGAACGCGAGCTCTCCCCGCTGCCGCCGCAGCACGTGGCGCCAGAGGGAGCCGGGGTCGGCGTAGAAGGTGTCACCGACCTCGGAGTCGACGACGTACCACGCGCCCTCGGCGATCTCGCTCTCCAGCTGCCCCGACGTCCAGCCCGCGTAACCGGCGAAGATGCGCATCTGCGCGATCTCGTGCTGCAGGATCTCGGGCGGCGCGTCCAGGTCCACGGTGCCCAGCCGGGACACGGCCGGTGTGCCCGCGTGCAGCCGGCGCCAGCCCAGCGGCTCCCCACCGCTCGGCACCGCGGCCAGCGCCAGCGCGCTGTCGGTCTGCACCGGCCCGCCCTCGAAGAGCACGCTCGGCCCGGTCACCAGCGGATCCCACACCGGCAGCACCTGCGTCACCGAGATCTCGCTCGGCCGGTTGAGAACCACACCGAGCGTGCCGCCGTCGAGGTCGTGTTCGAGGATCAGCACGACGCTACGCCGGAAGTTGGGGTCGTCAAGAAGCGGCGTCGCCACCAACAACCCGCCGACGTAGATCGCTTCCGCCATACCTCCATCATGAAGGGTGAACGGGGTTTCCCGCTCCCCCAGTGGCCCGATGTTACTTTCTGTAGCCATATGGGCACTGTAGACACCATAGATCGCCACATTTGCGGAGCTCGGGAGGAGCTATGCGCATCGGAGCCCGTCTCGCCCTGGCCGCCCTGCCGCTCGGCATGACCCTCATGCTGCCTGCGACGGCGTGGGCCTGGCCGACCCCCGACTCCGGCGATCCGTTCACGATGACCACCGACAAGTTCGGCTGCCGCTCCGGCACCGTACGCGTCACCCTGCGCAACCAGACCCGCCAGCTCGCCCGCTTCGACCTGCGCTCCGACTCCTCCTCCGTGGCCACCGGCTCCATCCCCGCCCGCAAGGCCATCACCAGGCACGTCAAGATCCGGCGGGGTGGCAGCGCCGAGATCGAGGCGTACTCGGTGAGCCCCACCCAGCCCGACACCCTGATCGACTCCACCCGGGTCCGCAACGACTGCCCATGGGGTCACCACCACGGGCGGCTGCCCTTCACCGGGCCGCCCGTCGACCTGATGGCCAAGCTCGCCACCGCTGGCGGCATGGTCCTCACCGGCGGCATCGTGTGGTGGTACGGGTCCCTGTGGCCCCGCTCCGGTCGCTCGCCGTTCGGCCCCTGAAGACCGGTCAGCCGGTCGTGAAGGCGCCCGCCCTGGCCGCGATCAGCGCGCGGGATGCCGCCTGGGCGGCGATCGTCTCGTCCACCGGCTCCCTGGTGACCACCAGGCGGTAGTAGAGAGGGGCGGAGACGGCGCGGATGAGCTCCGGCCCGTCGGTGCCCTCGGGGAGCTCCCCCCGGTCCACCGCCACGTCCACGACCTTGGCCCAGTCGGCGACGCGGCGGGCGTAGAAGGCTCGCAGGGCGGCGGCGGCCTCTTCGTCGCAGGTGGCAGCCGCTATGACGGCCTGGAAGGTGGCGCCGAGGCGGGGGTCGGTGATGGCGCCCAGGACGCTGAGCGCGTTGGCGCGCAGGTCGCCGTCGACGGTGCCCGTGTCGGGCGGCGGGGAGGACTGCTCGGCCAGCTCGGTCATGAGGTCGGCGACCAGGCCGGCGGTGGTGCTCCAGCGGCGGTAGACGGTGGTCTTCCCGACCCCCGCCCGCGCCGCCACCTGGTCCATGATCAGGCCGTGAAAACCACGTTCGACCAGCTCGTCCTGGGTCGCCTGGAGCACGGCCGCGCGAACCTTGGCCGTACGACCTCCCGGGCGGACCGTTCCCGCCAAACGGGACTCTTGTTCCATTAAGGCTCCTCGTATGCTAGCGTCACACCATCTTAACGGAACGAGAATCCCATTAAGGGGGACGACGTGACTGTACTCGCTGAGCCGGCACAGGCCTCTCGGATGAGCGCCCGCCAACGACTGATCCTGGTGCTGTTGCTGGGATCGCAGTTCATGCTCGCGGTCGACTTCTCCATCTTGAACGTCGCGTTGCCGGTGATCGGCTCGGGACTGGGCTTCGGGCTGGCCGACCTGCAATGGGTGGCGACCACGTTCGCGCTGGCCGCCGCCGGGTTCACGCTGCTGTTCGGGCGGATCGCCGACCTGTTCGGGCGGCGCAGGCTCTTCCTCGCGGGGATGGCGCTGCTCGGCCTGTCCTCGCTGGCCGGCGGGCTGGCCACCTCGCCCACCATGCTGCTCGTCGCCCGGGTCGCCCAGGGCCTGGCCACGGCCATCGTCACGCCCGCCGGGCTGGCGCTGCTGACCACGTCCTTCCCGGAAGGACCGCTGAGGGCCAGGGCGCTCGGGCTGAACGGGGCGCTGATGTCGGCCGGATTCACCTCCGGCGCGATCCTCGGCGGCCTGCTCACCGAGCTGCTGAGCTGGCGCTGGGCCTTCTACGTCAACGTGCCCGTGGCGCTGGCCGTACTGGTCGCGGCGCCCCTCGTCCTGACCGAGAGCCGGCCCGAGCGCCGGCCCAGGATGGACCTGCCCGGCGCCGTGACGGTGACCGCCGGCCTGCTCGCCCTGGTCTACGGCCTCACCCGCGCCGGTGAGCACGGCTTCGCCGACCCGATCGGCCTCGGCGGGCTGGCCGCCGGCGCGGTGCTGCTCGTCGCGTTCTGGTTCGTCGAACGGCGCGCCGCCTCTCCGCTGGTGCCGGTGACCATCCTGGCCAGGCGCAACGTGAAGTGGGGCAACCTCGCGGGCCTGGTCGCGTTCGCCACCGAGACCTCGCTGGTCTTCCTCCTGACGCTCTACCTGCAGAAGGTCCTCGGCTACTCGGCGCTGGCCACCGGCCTGTCGTTCGGGGTGCTCGGACTCGGCACGGTGCTCGGCGGCGTCGTCGCCCCGCGGGTGCTGGCCAGGACCGGAACCGGCCGGGCGATGACCGTCGCCTTCGCCGTGCAGGCCGCCGCCACCGCGTCGCTGGCGCTGCTCGGCGCCGGCTCCGGATGGATCTGGCTACTGCTGGCGGCCACGTTCGTCGGCGGCGTGGGGAACATGGTGGCGATCGTCGCGTTCATGGTCAGCGCCACCTCCGGCCTGCCCGACTCCGAGCAGGGCCTGGCCACCGGCCTCGCCACGATGACCCAGCAGGTCGGCATCACCATGGGCATCCCCGTCATGAGCGCGGTCGTGACCGCCGCCATGGGCACGGTGCTCCAGGGCGTGATCGTGGCCGTCCTGGTCAACGCGGCTCTCGCCCTGGCAGGGGTCTTCATCCGCACCGACCGCGCCCGTACACCCGCAGGACCCGAAAGCGCCGTGCGGCGATGACACCAGCAGGTGAGCGAGGGCGGAACATCGCCCTCGCTCACTCGTCGGTCCTACGCCTCCGTGAAGCCGCGGGCCCGGCCGCCGGCGGACTCGCGGACGGCGGCCGCCACGGCGGAGGCCACGTCCGGGTGGAAGACGCTGGGGATGATGTAGTTGGGCCCGAGCTCCTCGGTCGTGACGACGGCGGCGAGTGCGCCGGCGGCGGCCAGGAGCATCTCCGAGGTGACGATGTTGGCCTGGGCGTCCAGCAGCCCGCGGAAGACGCCGGGGAACGCCAGCACGTTGTTGATCTGGTTGGGATAGTCGGAGCGGCCCGTCGCCACCACGGCGGCGTACTCGCGGGCGTCGTCGGGCGAGACCTCGGGCTCGGGATTGGCCAGCGCGAAGACGACCGCGCCCGGGGCCATCGTGGCGATGTCGTCGCCGGTCAGGATGCCCGGCGCCGAGACGCCCACGAACACGTCGGCGCCCTTGACGGCGCCGCGCAGGTCACCCGAGTAGCCCTCCGAGTTGGTGTGGTCGGCGATCCACTGCAGCGACTCGTCGAGGTCGTCGCGGCCCCGGTGGACGGCGCCGAGATAGTCGCAGACCACCACGTTGCGGGCGCCTGCCGCCAGCAGCAGCCGCAGGACGGCGTTGCCCGCCGCGCCCGCGCCGGCCATGGTGATCCTGACGTCCTCGATCTTCTTGTCGACCACGCGCAGCGCGTTGGTCATCGCCGCGAGCACGCAGATGGCGGTGCCGTGCTGGTCGTCGTGGAAGACCGGGATGTCCAGCAGCTCGCGCAGCCGCCGCTCCACCTCGAAGCAGCGTGGCGCGCTGATGTCCTCCAGGTTGATGCCGCCGAAGCCCGGCGCGATGAGCTGCACCGTGCGCACGATCTCGTCCACGTCCTGCGAGTCCAGGCAGATGGGCCAGGCGTCGATCCCCGCGAACCGCTTGAACAGCGCCGCCTTGCCCTCCATGACGGGCAGCGCGGCCTCCGGGCCGATGTTGCCCAGCCCCAGCACGGCCGAGCCGTCGGTGACGACGGCCACGCTGTTGCGCTTGATGGTCAGGCGGCGGGCGTCCTCCTTGTTACGGGCGATCGCCATCGACACCCGCGCGACGCCCGGCGTGTAGGCCATGGAGAGGTCGTCGCGGTTGCGCAGCGGCACCTTCGACTTCATCTCGATCTTGCCGCCGAGGTGCATCAGGAAGGTGCGGTCGGAGACCTTGTGGATGACGACGCCCTCGACGGCCTCCAGCTGGTCCACGATCGCCTGGGCGTGGTCGGTGTCACGGGCCGCGCACGTCACGTCGATGCGGAGCTTCTCGTGGCCCGCGTTGGTGACGTCGAGGGCGGTGACCACGCCGCCTGCCGACTCTACGGCGTGGGTGAGCTGGCTGACGGCCTTGCCGCCTGCGGGCACCTCAAGCCGCACGGTGATGGAGTACGACACACTGGGGACGGTCGCCACGTCAATCGCTCCTTCGCGCCTGACCAAGAAGTTCTCCCATGGTAGGGGTCTTCTGGTCACCCCAGCGCCTCCGCGGCCGTCACGATCAGGTCGACACAGGTCGTCACGGGGATGGTCGTGCTGTCGACGACCAGATGATAGAGCGAGATGTCGGCCGGATCGGCCCGGTAGAAGTGGCGGATGTAAGCGGTGCGGGCGCGGTCGTTGTCCTCGATGATCTTGCGCGCCTCGCGCTCACCCAGCTCGCTCAGCGTGGCCGTCTGCGCGATCCGGCGGCTCAGCGGAGCGTCGAGCCTGACGTGCAGGGCGCCGGGATGGTCGGCCAGCACGATGGCACCCGCCCGGCCCAGGAAGACGCCTCCCCGCGTGCGGGCGGTCTCCTTCAGGACTCGCTCGGTACGGCGGACGAACTCCTCCGGCGCGTGCGGCAGCGCGCCGGGGACGTACATGTCGACGCCGCCGAAGGTGACCGTCGGCAGCCGGATCGCGCTCGACAGCAGCCTGCCCAGGCCGTGCTCGGCCCGGTCGTCATGCGCCAGTGCCTCCTCCAGGCTGCAGCCCAGATCCTGCGCGACGGCGCCCGGGATGGCGCGGTCGACGAAGGGCACGCCCAGCATCTCGGCCACGGCCGGGCCGATGTGGCCGCCGGCCGTGCCGTATGTCGCCGAGATCGTGACGACCCGCATAGCTCCAGGTTAGAACAGCGCGCTCGACAAAGCTCTACGTGCTCTGGCCAAAGAAGGGTCTTCGGCGGGAAGAGCTTCGAACAGGCTCAGCAGGTGGCGCCGGGCCTTGTCGCGGTCGTCGCCCGAGGTGCGCTTGACCACCGCGATGATCCGGTCGAAGGCCTCGTCCACCGAGCCGGACAGCATCTCCAGGTCGGCGGCCAGCAACTGCGCGTCGATGTCGGCGGGGTCCTGCAGACGCCGCTGCACGTCGGCGGGGTCGGCGTCGGCGGTCCGCTTGATCAGGCTGACGCCGGCCAGGCCCATCTTGGCGTCCTCGTCCCCCGGCGCGCGGGCGAGCAGCCGCTCGTAGGCCGCCGCGGCAGCGTCGAGGTCTCCCCGCTCGATGGCCTGCTCGGCCGCATCCAGGTCGGGGTCGGCGGGAGGCTCCTGCGGCCCCTCCTGCTGCTCCTCCTGACCCGCGGCAGGCGGCCGGGCGTCGGGGTTGGCCTCGTAGAACTGCTCGACCGCGCCCATCAGCTCGTCGAGCCAGCGGCGCACCTCCTGCTCGGGCAGCACCTGCTGGAAGCCGGTGACGGCCTGCCCCTGGAAGATGGCCAGCACGGTCGGCACCGCCTGCACCCGCAACGCCTGCGCGATCTGCGGGCTGGCGTCCACGTTGACCTTGGCCAGCACCACCCGGCCGCCCATAGAACCGGCCACCTTCTCCAGCACGGGGCTGAGCTGGGCGCTGCCGGGCGCACGGGGCGACCAGAGGTCGAGAACGACCGGCACGGTCATCGAGCGGTCGATGACGTCCGTCGTGAACGTCTCCTCGGTCACGTCGACGACCGAGGCCGAGGATGCCGCCTGTGGACCCGTGCCCTCCCGCCGGGTCTGCGCGTCCAGTGCCTGCTTGCGCGCGCCCAGATCCACGGCTCCGTAGAGCGATCCGGGCCTAGAGAAGTCCGCCATGCTCCTCATCTTGCCGCATGGCCGACCCGGCGAAGTCACCCGCCGCCACCCGCAGCGTGCGCAACTGGTCGAACATCCCCCTCAGCGCGCCCTCGTCGTACATCGACAGGCCGAAGTCGGCCGCCATCAGATCGGACGTGGCCCGCCGTACGACGTCACGGCCCGCTTCGGTGATCTCAGCGAGCACGCCACGGCCGTCACGGGGATTGGGCATGCGGCGGACCAGGCCTGATCTCTCAAGCCTGTCAACCGTGTTCGTGACGCTGGTCGGGTGCACCATCAGCCGCTCCCCGATTTTCCAAAGCGGCAGCGCTCCCGTCTTGCTGAAGGTCAAGAGCACCAACGCCTCGTATCTGGCGAAGGTCAAGTCGTACGGCTTCAGGAGCGAGTCAAGTTGCGACAGCAGGATCTGATGCGCTCTCATGATCGACGTGACGGCGGCCATGGCAGAAGAGGGGCCGAAGTGAACGCGCCAGGTCTCCGCGGCACGGTCGATGGGATCGAACGGCAGATTGAGCGGCTTCTGCTGCGACACAGCGCTACCGTAGCGCGCCGGTCGTCCAGGTTCGTGCGCTTACGGAGTGCGATCGAATTCTCCGCTTGACCAAGAATCCGGGCGTCAATCATCACGCTCAGTTATGGTTCTCGCATCGAATGGTGACGGGGAGCCCAAGTCCATCAGCCGTGGGGACGGCTGGACGGGGTCGCTTCCGCTCGCCGACGGGGCACGGGGGGTGCTTGATGAACTTCAACGGGAAAACGGGTGCGTGAGCACACGGGCGTTTCACGCGAGGAGCTGAAGCAGAGCGCGGCCATCACGGTCGCCGTGCTCCTGGCTCTCGGCCTGGCCGCGGCGTGGAGTGTCCTGATCCCTGGCGTCGACGCGTGGGAGAACATCGTGGCGGCGGTCATCGGCTCGCTCCGGCTGACCGGGCCGGTCGCCGCCGCCTTCGCCGCCTGGGTGGCCCTGCGCAAGCGCAAGGCGCTGCGCGACCGGCCCCTGACGACCTGGCGGGCGCTGAAGGCGCCGCTGGCCATCGTGCTGGTGGTGCTGGGCTCGTTCGCCGCCACCGTGCTGGTGCTGGCCGTCAAGACCGTGCTCACCGAGCAGTCGGGCCGGCTGAGCCTGTCCGGTCTCGGCATGGGCATGGCCGGGCTGGCGCTCTACTCGGTGATCGGCTGGGTGGCCGGCTGGCTGCTGCCGAGCGCGGTCACCCCGCCGGTCGCCGGGCTCGCCTGCTACGGGCTGTTCAGCTGGCTGGCCGACGGCGAGGGCTGGGCCGACAGGCTGGCTCCCGGCACGGGCGAGCCGTACGACCTGTTCCAGGGGCTGAGCGGGACGATCTTCCTCGACCAGATCATCTGGCTGCTCGGCGTCACGGGCGCGCTGCTGCTGGGCTGGGCCGCGCTGGTGACCCGGCAGGCGCTGGTGCTGGCGTGCGCGCTGCTGGCGGTGCTGGCGGCGGGCACGGGCGTGGCACGGGTGCTGGCCGAGCCGAAGCCCGCGGCCGCACAGGAGATCGCCTACAGCTGTCAGGAATGGCCGATCACGGTGTGCGTCCATCCCGGCATGCGCGCCGGGCTGACGGAGCTCGGAGCCGCCTTCACCGAGATCGCCTCGCGCCTGGCCGAGACGCCCGCCGCGTTCACCCGGGTGGAGCAGCGCCCGCTCGACGACCCGCTCAAGCCGTCCAGCGGGCTGGCGCCGATCCACCTGCCGGACCTGTCGGCCGGGTTCGCCGACGAGGCGGCCCACGAGTACATCGACTCGCTGGCGGCTCGATGCCCCGGCAGCTCCGCCGACGGCTACGGGGAGATCGTGATGGCCTGGCTGCGCGGTGAGCCGCTGCCCGGCGGGCCATTGCTGGAGCACGAGTACGCGGCCGCCTGGTTCTCCGGGCTCAACGAGCACCAGCGCCGAGAGTGGCTGCGCATGTTCTTCAGCGACTTCCAGGCGTGCAAGCTGTCCAGCACTCACTTCGGCGGCGGCCCCGCGGGCGGCGCGGCGCAGGCGGCCACACCGGTCGCCACGCAGGTGCACGAGGAGAGCGCGCCGCAGGTTTACCCGGTGTACCCGGACCCCAGCGACCATCCCTCGCCGAGCTGGGGACCGAAGATGTCACCTCATGGGTGGCAATGATGATCGCTGGTCGGGTAGTCAGACTCCTATGACGACTTCCCGAACGGCACCCCCCGCGGTCACCCCGGGGCGGCACCGCAGGTGGCGATATCTCGCGGGTCTGCTGGTCGTGGTGGTCCTGCTCGTGGTGGGCGGACGCCTGGCCTGGTCCTGGCTGAACCCGCTGGGCGAGCAGACCATCGACCGTAGCCAGCCCGTCCTGCTGCAGTCCATCAAGGACCTGAGCCGCTTCGAGGGCGCGACCGGCAGCTTCCAGGTGGTGGTGGACCTGGAGAAGGACGCCAACTTCCTGCCGGACGCGGTCAAGGGCTCACGGACCCTGTTCGTCGGCGCGGGCGGCGTGGACGCCTACGTCGACTTCTCGGCCATGGGCAAGGACGGGGTGACCGTCAACGAGGACCGCACCGAGGCCACCATCCGGCTCCCCCGCGCCCAGCTCGAGAAACCCAACCTGGACAACGCGCGCTCCTACGTCTTCGCCCAGCAGCGCGGCCTGCTCGATCGGGTGCAGGACTTCCTGTCGTCCTCCCCCGGCGACCAGCGTGAGCTCTACATGCTGGCGGAGAAGAAGATCAGCGAGGCGGCCGTGGCCAGCGACCTGCGCAGCCGTGCCGACGCCAACACCAAGACGATGCTGGAAGGGATGCTGAAGTCCCTCGGATTCAGCAAGGTGACGGTGAAGTTCACCGACGAGCCCTGAGGGCCCTAGTGCCCTTCGCCCCTGCTTAGGCGCGTCCTTACGTGCCCGGTCCGGCCCAGATAGGGCATTCGCCCGATGTGCCGGGACGGGCCTTAGGACCAGTCTTGAGAGTGCAGGCAGTGAAGGAACACCAAGCACAGGAGCACTCGATGAACGCCGAGTTCGAATATGTAGTCATGCAGAACCACGCGCAGGAACTGCGCGATGCCGCCGCCGAGCACCGCCGGGTGCGCGAGGCGCTGAAGGGCCGCAAGGCCAGGCGCTCGCACCGCTCGCTCTTCGCCCGGCTGCTGTCCTCATGACCATCGCAAGAACGCCCGGCCGCAACCTCCCTCGCGGCCGGGCGCATCAGCCGCCCTAGTGGGCCTTCCTCCCGCGGATGCGCCGTTCGGGTAAGCAGCGCGTCCCGCTCCCCGCGATGTCGGGGGACGGGGCGCGCTGTGGCGTTTCTGCCGGTTCTCGAGGTTCGCCGTCCGGCCGGATCCCTAGGCGCCGCTGGGGACGCGGATGACGAGCGCGTCGCCCTGGCCGCCGCCGCCGCACAACCCCGCCGCGCCGAGCCCGCCGCCGCGGCGCTTGAGCTCGTGGGCCAGGCTGAGCACGATGCGCGCGCCCGAGGCGCCGATCGGGTGGCCGAGCGCGATGCCGCCGCCGTTGACGTTGACGATGTCCAGCGGGACGCCGAGCTCCTTGACCGACTGGATCACCACGCTGGCGAACGCCTCGTTGATCTCGACCAGGTCCAGGTCCGCGGGAGTCAGCCCCTGCTTGGCCAGGGCATGCTTGATGGCGTTGGCCGGCTGCGACTGCAGCGAGGCGTCGGGGCCGGCGACGTTGCCGTGCCGGCCGATCTCCGCCAGCCACGGCAGGCCGAGCTCCTCGGCCTTCGCCCTGGACATGACCACCACCGCGCAGGCGCCGTCGGAGATCTGCGAGGCCGAGCCGGCCGTGATGGTGCCGTCGGCGGCGAAGGCGGGGCGCAGCCGGGCGAGGCCCTCCTGCGTGGTGTCGCCGCGCACGCCCTCGTCGTCCTTGACGACCACCGGCTCACCGCGGCGCTGCGGGATCTCCACCGGCACGATCTCGGACTCGAAGGCGCCGTTCTTGGCGGCCGCCGCCGCGAGCTGGTGGGAGCGGGCGGACACGGAGTCCTGCTCCTCTCGGCCGATGCCCAGGCGGGCGTTGTAGCGCTCGGTCGACTCGCCCATCGCGCACTGGTCGAACGCGCAGAACAGGCCGTCGTGGGCCATCGAGTCGACCACCTCCGCGCCGCCGTACTTGACGCCCTTGCGCAGGCCCGGCAGCAGGTGCGGGGCGTTGGTCATCGACTCCATGCCACCCGCGACCACGATGTCGAACTCGCCGGCGCGGATGAGCTGGTCGGCCAGGGCGATCGCGTCGAGGCCCGACAGGCAGACCTTGTTGATCGTGATCGAGGGGACGGTCATCGGGATGCCCGCCTTGACCGCCGCCTGGCGGGAGGGGATCTGGCCCGCCCCGGCCTGGAGCACCTGCCCCATGATCACGTACTCGACGGCCTCGGGAGCCACTCCGGCACGTTCCAGCGCCGCCTTGATGGCGATCCCGCCCAGCTCCACGGCCGGCAGCCCGGACAGGGCGCCGAGCAGCTTGCCGATGGGGGTGCGAGCGCCGGCGACGATGACGGAACCGGACACCGAATCAGACATGGCAAGGGCCTCCTGTGCGCGCGCGGGGTTCTTTGACACCATACCCACGGGTAGCACTTTGTCCGCTATGGAGGTAGGCCACACATGTTCATGCGCATCGACCACATCGGGATCGCCTGCCATGACCTTGAGGAGAAGATCCGGCTGTTCTCCGAGACGTTCGAGCTGACGGTGGTCGCCCGCGAGGTGAACACGGAGCAGGGTGTCAAGGAGGCCATGCTGCACGTCGCCGACGGCGCGGGCGGGGGCTCCTACATCCAGCTTCTGGAGCCGCTGTCGGCCGACTCCCCGGTGGGGAAATTCCTGGCCAAGCGGGGTGAGGGAGTGCACCACGTGGCTTTCGGGGTGCCGGACGTCGCCGACGCCATGGATAAGATCGGCGCCAAGGGCGTGAGGCTGCTCGACGAGCGTCCCCGGCACGGCTCGATGGGCTCGGAGATCGCGTTTCTGCACCCCAAGGACGTAGGAGGAATGCTCACGGAGTTGGTCCAAGCGGCCAAGCCCTAGCAAACGCAAAAAACGTTCATTAGTAACTAGTCACGCAGAAACCCGGACGGGGCCTCGCACGCGGCAAGGGCGGAGTACGCTGGCCTTCCACCGGACAAGGAGCCTGCCGCATGGCACGGGCTCCTGGCTCGGGTGCCCCGAACCCCCCGTCCGGCCCGTGTAGCCGTCTCGACAACCCAGGATCGAGCCTCCATGCAGTCCGACATCGACGCCCAGCTCAACAATTTCTTCGAGGACGCCCCAGCTCGCGAATTCGACGTGGTCCTCCGTGGTTATGACCGGCACCAGGTCCATGATCACTTGAAGCAGATCGACGCCGAGCTGCGCCAGTCCCGCGAGCAGGTCACCTCCCTCCAGCGTGATCTGTCCGACTCCCAGCGCCAGCTGCAGGAGCAGGAACGCCCCACCTACTCCGGTCTGGGCGCCCGCATCGAGCAGTTGCTCCGGCTCGCCGAGGAGCAGGCCACCGAACTCGTCCAGGCGGCCCGGTCCGAGGCCAACGAGATCAAGGCCGCTGCCAAGGTCGACGCGGCCGACATGCGGGCAGCCGCCGAGGCCGAGGCCGCTGAGAAGCGCGCCCAGGCCACGCGCGAGAGCGAAGAGATGCGCACCAGCGCGGAGCGCGACGCCGAGGAGATCCGCTCGACCGCCCGCCGGGAGGCCGACGAGCTGACCGCCACCACCGAGCGTGAGGTCGCCAAGCTGCGGGCCACCGCCGACCACGAGGTCGCCGAGAAGCGCGCGGACGCCGAGCGTGAGATCGCCAAGCTGCGCACGACCACCGAGCGCGAGGTGGCCCAGCTGCGCGCCTCGACCAAGCGCGAGCGCGACGAGGTGCTGACCACCGCCAAGCGGCAGGCCGACGAGATGCGCGCGCAGGCACAGCGGGTGCTCGAGGAGTCGGAGGCCAAGCGGGCGCAGGACGAGGCCGAGTTCGAGATCCAGCTCGCGTCCAGGCGCGAGGACGCGGAGCGCCAGGAGGCCGAGCGTCACGCCAGCACGCAGGCCGCGACCCAGAAGCTGGTCGCGGAGGCCGAGCAGCGCGCCGCCACCGCCGAGTCCCGGGCCACCAAGGCGACCCAGCAGGCCGAGCAGACCCGCCGCGAGGCCGATCTGCACGCCAAGCAGCTCGTCGCCAACGCCCGCAAGAACTCCGAGCAGATCGTCTCCGAGTCCAAGTCCAGCGCCGAGACGATCGTCACCGAGGCCAAGAACGAGGCCGAGCGCACCCGCACCTCGATGCAGCGCCAGGTCGACGAACTCACCCGCCAGCGCGACAGCATCACCAGCCACCTGGCCCAGCTGCGCCAGCTGCTCGGCGGCGCGGCCCTGCCGGGCCTGGAGCCCGAGCCCGCGGTCACGGCGGCACCGCCGAAGCCCGCGATCGCGGCCCCGGCCAGCGCGCCGGTCAGCGCACCGGTCAGCGCGCCGGCCAACAACAGGCCGGTCACCCCGGCTCCGTCGGCGGCCAAGCCGGAGAGCAAGCCCGAGGACGACGCCGAGTGGTGGCAGGAGTAACCGCCACGCGAGCCGACATCCTGGGCCATCTACACGGGGGCTGATCGATCAGCCGGAGAGCCTGGCGACCGCGAGGTCGCTAGGCTCTCTTTCTGTTGCCGACTCACCCCCGACCCCCGCAGGAGAGCGCCGTGTCCGCAGAAGTCAAGCCCGCTCCTGCAGCGGCGGAGAGCGCCCCGGCCCAGCCCTACGGGCTGCCGGGCAAGCCTCTTGCCCGGGGACCGTTCCTGTTCGGGCTGGTGGGCGGCCTCGGGGTGCTGACGGCGATCGGGCTCGCGCAGATGGTCCTCAGCCTGTTCAACGTGATCATCCTGGTGGTGGTGGCGATGTTCCTCGCCGTCGGCCTGAACCCGGCGGTGGAGGCGCTGCAGCGGCGGGGGCTGACCAGGCGGTGGGCGATCTCGATCGTGTTCGCCGGGGTGATCGTGGGCTTCGTGCTGTTCGGGCTGGCCGTGGTGCCGCCCGTCAGCCAGCAGCTGACCGACTTCATCGCGGCGGTGCCGGGTTACGTCACCGAGCTGAGCAACCATCCGACGCTGCGCCAGCTCGACGCCAACTATCAGATCCTGCCGCAGCTCGCCTCGTTCGTCACCGGCACGATGGGGCCCTCGCTGGCCACCGGTGTCGTGGGCGCAGGGCTGGTGGTGCTCGAAGGCGCGTTCACCACGGTGACCCTGCTGGTGCTCATGCTCTACTTCCTCGGATCCCTGCACACGATCAAGGCCTACCTGCTCAGGCTGGTGCCGTCCTCCCGGCGGGAGCGCACCGTGGCGATCACCGAGGAGATCCTCGACGGCATCGGCGGCTACGTCGCGGGCAACGTCCTCATCTCGGTCATGGCGGGTGTGCTGACCTGGATCTTCCTGTCGATCGTGGGCGTACAGTACGCGCTCGCGCTGGCTCTGGTGGTCGCCCTGACCGACCTGATCCCCCTGGTGGGCGCCACGATCGGAGCGGTACTGGTGACGGGCGTCGCGCTGCTCGGCTCGCTGCCCGCGGGCATCGCCTGCGCGATCTTCTTCGTGGTCTACCAGCAGGTGGAGAACTATCTGATCTATCCGAGGGTCATGAAGCGGTCGGTGGACGTGACGCCCGCCGTGACGGTCATCGCCGCCCTGTTCGGCGGCGCACTGCTCGGCATCGTGGGCGCGCTGCTGGCCATCCCGGTGGCCGCGGCGATCGCCCTGATCATCCGCGAGGTCGTGATTCCGCGCCAAGCTCAGAGCTGAGGAAGCGCTGCACCGCCGTGTTGAACGCCTCGGGCTGCTCGACGGCGGTCAGGTGGCCGGCCTGCGCGATGACCTCCACCCTGCCTTCCGGCACCGCCCTGGCCATCGCCTCGGCGTCCGACGGCGGCGTGAGCTCGTCCTCCTCCCCCGCCAGGACCAGCGCGGGCACCTTCAGCGCGCCCAGCGTGTCGAAGGAGTCCAGCCGCGCCGCCATGGCCCGCTGCGCCCAGGCCACGGCCTTGGGCGGCGCCGACTGCACCAGCCCCTTGACCCGGCCGAACACCATGGCCCTGCGCTGCTTGGTAGTGGGCCCGAGCAGGGCGGGCAGCACCTCCTTGACGAGCACCTCGCGGTCGTCGGCCAGCACCGCCTGCGCGATGCGCTCGCGGTTGGCGCGCGCGGGCTCGCCGTCGGGGCCGGCTCTCGTGCTGGCCAGGATCACGCCCAGGATCCGGTCGGGATGGCGCCGGCAGAACGCCATCGTCACGTACCCGCCCATGGACAGCCCGCCGACCACGGCACGGTCGATGCCCTCCGCGTCGAGCATCCTGGCGACGTCGTCGGCCATCAGCTCGATCGACGGCTCGTCCTCTCCCAGCCTCGATCCCCCGAAGCCGCGCAGGTCGGGTGTGATGACCCGGCACGTTCCGGCCAGTCCCTCCCGCTGGGCCAGCCACATGGCCGACGACAGCGGGAACGCGTGTAGCAGGACGACCGGGAGCCCTGTCCCGGCTGATCTCGTGTAGAGCTGCACCACCACACGGTAGCCCCGTTCGCGGCGACAATCACTCCAGGGCAAGGGCCTATATGCCGGATCGACATGACCGGTTCTGTCCGGCCGGCGTCAACCGCGGCCCGACCGGGGGTCAGATGGCGGTGGCGCCGCCGTCGATGAACAGGACCTGGCCCGTCATGTAGGCCGACGCCTCGGCGGCCAGGAAGAGCGCGGGCTGCGCCATCTCCTCGACGGTGCCCCAGCGGCGCATCGGCACGCTCGACACCGTGGCCTGGCCGCTCGTCTCGTCCTCCCAGAGGTTGCGGTTGAGCTCGGTGGCGGTCCAGCCGGGGCACAGGGCGTTGACCCGCACTCCGGCCTTCGCCCACTCGACCGCCAGCGTCTTGGTCAGGGCCACCACACCCGCCTTCGCGGCGGCGTACGGGGCCAGGAAGGGGGCGCCGAGCGCCGCTACGGAGGCCACGTTGATCACCGACCCGCCGCCGCGCTCGAGCAGGTGTGGCGCCACGGCATGGCAGACGGCCATGGCCGAGTCGAGGTTGAGCCGCATGATCTTGTCCCAGCCGGACAGCCTGAGGTCCTTGAACTCGACGAGGAAGTTCGACCCGCCGGCGTTGTTCACCACGATGTCGAGGTGGCCGAGCCCCTCGATCGCGTGGTGCACGGCCGCGGTCGCGGCGTCCCTGTCGGTGAGGTCGGCGGGGATCACCACGGCCTGCCTGCCGAGCGCCTCGACCTCCTTGGCGACCTCGCCGAGCGCCTCCGCCGAGCGTGACACCAGGGCCACGTCCGCGCCCGCCTCGGCGTAGGCGAGCGCTATGGCCTTCCCGATCCCCTTGGACGCCCCGGTGACCAGGGCCTTCTTCCCATCGAGAGCAAACGCGCCCACTGTGCCTCCTCGCTCGGAACCGAACAAGATTCTATGGACATGGAGGCGTTCGCCGCCACCGGGGATCAGACCTCGGTCGGGAGGGGATAGGAGCCGGGAGCGACGCGGCGCACGATCTCGTCGAGCACGATGCGCACGTAGGGCTCCCCGACCCACAGATGCTTGGCCCCGTCCACGCCGACGACCTCCGCCTGCGGCACGCGGGCGAAGCGGCGCCGGGCCTCCTCGGGACGCAGGTAGTCGTCGAACTCGGGCACCAGCGCGATCAGCGGGCGGCCGAAGCGCGCCCAGGTGTCCAGGTCGGCGTCCGTCGCCCTGTGCAGCGGCGGGGAGAGCAGGATGGCACCCTCCACCACCGGATCGTGCGCCCACTTCAGCGCCAGCTCGCTGCCGAAGGACCAGCCGATCACCCACACCCGGGGCAGGTCGTGGAACTCGGCGTACTCCAGCGCCGCCGCCACGTCGAAGCGCTCGCCCTCGCCCCCGTCGAACGCCCCCTGAGAGGTGCCGCGCTCGGAGGACGTGCCACGGGTGTTGAACCGGAGCACAGCCAGGTCGGCCAGGGCGGGCAGCCGGTTGGCGGCCTTCTTGTAGACGTGGCTGTCCATGAACCCGCCGTGTGTCGGCAGCGGATGCAACGTCACCAGCGTCGCCACCGGAGGGCGCTCCTCGGGCAGGGCCAGCTCGCCGACCAGGGTCAGCCCGTCGCCGGTGTGCAACTCGATCGGCTCCCGCCGGGCGGGCAGCACGCTCGCCGCGCGAATCTCCACGTCACTCCTCAAAGGGGGTTTGCGAGCCGCCAGGGCTCGGTGCCGTTCAGTAGCGGCTGCGGCCGGGGCCGCGATCCAGTCTCTTGCGCCAGCAGACCTGATGCCAGTGGCGGCGCTCCTCGTCGCCGCCCGTCCAGTCCGGCCAGGCGACCAGGTGCGGCTGGCCGCTGCGGATCTCCTGGTCGCAGCCCGGACAGCGGTAGTTCTTGTTGGAGGAGCCGCCGGTCAGGGCGCGTACCTTCCAGTCACCGTCGGGCCACTCCTCCACCCGGTCGGTGCTGCGGGGGAAGCCGAAAGGGCGGGTGGACTCCTTACGGCGGGCGCGACGCGGGCTCATGCGCGCGGGAAGGCGCGGACGCCGGCGGTGACCAGCTGGTCCAGCAGGGGGGCCGGGGCGTAGGCGGGCTCACGGTATTCGGCGTACAGGGCACGAAGCCCGTCGCGCACCACCGCGAGGCCGATGGACTCCAGCATCTCGAACGGGCCTACCGGGTAACCGCAGCCCAGCCGCATGGCGGCGTCGATGTCGCCGATCGAGGCATAGCCCGTGTCGTACATGCGCACGGCGTCGTTGAGGTAGGGGTAGAGCAGCGCGTCGGTCACGAACCCTGCCCTGTCCCTGCAGGCCACCGGCGTCATCCCGATGACCTTCATCAGATCCCTGGCGGCCCTGACCGCCTCCTGCGAGGTGAGGACCGTGGCGGCGAGCTCGGCGACCCGGTTGCCGACGAGCCTGACGCCGACGAGCTTGGCGGGGTCCTGGAGCTGGACGGCGTGCTCGATCACCGGCCTGTCGGCCGTCCGCAGGATCACGTCCGGGTCGTCACCTGACCTGAATCCGGCCGCGTCGAGGCGCTCGGCCAGCTCGCCGACGTCCTCGCCGACCAGGGCGAACGTGATGACCGTGGACTTCTCCGGCTCGCGGGGCCGGGGTTCGTCCCCGTAGAAGCCCCGGCCGCTCTTACGGCCGAGCAGCCGGGCGGAGACCAGCTCGCGCAGCAGCGGCGCAGGCGCGTGGCGACGGTCGCGGGTCTCGTCGAACAGCACTCCCATCACCTCGTACGCCGTGTCGAGGCCGATCAGGTCGAGCAGCTCGAACGGCCCCATGGGCAGCCCCACACCGATCCGCATCGCCGCGTCGATGTCGTCCCGCGCGGCCATGCCCTGCTCCATGAGCACGGCCGCCTGGTTGAGGTAGGGCAGGAGCAGCCGGTTGACCACGAACCCCGCGCGGTCGCCGACGACCACCGGGGTCTTGCCGAGCCGTGCCGCCAGCTCCGAGAGCTCTGGCACGAGCGCGGGGTCGGTCAGCACGGTGCTGACGATCTCGACCAGGCCCATCACCGGCGCGGGGTTGAAGAAGTGCATGCCGATCACGCGCCCGGGGCGCCCGGTCGCGGCGGCGATGGCGGTGACCGACAGCGAGGAGGTGTTGGTCGCCAGCACGGTCTCCGGCTTGCAGATCCGGTCGAGATCCGCGAAGAGCGAGAGCTTGTAGTCGAGGACCTCCGGGATCGCCTCCACCACCAGGTCGACCGCGCGCAGGTCCTCGCGCGAGGTGGTGAGCGTGATCCGCCCCAGGATCGAGTCCCGGTCCGCGCCGGCCAGCCTGCCCTTGTCGACGGCACGCTGCGTGGACCTCTCCAGGTGGCCTCGCCCTCTGGCCAGCGCGTCGGCGTCCGCCTCCACGCCGATGACCCGCAGCCCGGCCCGTGCGAACACCTCCGCGATGCCGGCCCCCATCGTGCCGAGCCCGACCACTCCCACCATTTCGAACGCCATACTCGTAGTTTTCCAGAGCGGTAGGGTTGGCCGTCATGCGGCTGGTCATCGCGCGATGCAGCGTGGATTACATAGGACGGCTCACGGCACACCTGCCGATGGCGCCGAGACTCATACTCATCAAGGCGGACGGCAGCGTGTCGATCCACGCTGACGACCGCGCCTTCAAGCCGCTCAACTGGATGAACCCGCCGTGCAAGCTCAAGGAGGACGGCGAGACGTGGACCGTCACCCATGGCAAGACGGGTGAAAAGCTGGTCCTGACGATGGCGGAGATCCTCCACGACTTCAGCCACGAGCTGGGCGTCGACCCGGGTCTCATCAAGGACGGCGTCGAGGCGCACCTGCAGGAGCTGCTGGCCGAGCACATCACGACGCTGGGCGACGGCTACTCGCTGATCCGTCGCGAGTACATGACGGCCATCGGCCCGGTGGACATCCTGTGCCGCGACGCGGCGGGCTCCACGGTGGCGGTGGAGATCAAGAGGCGCGGCGAGATCGACGGTGTCGAGCAGCTGACCCGCTATCTGGACCTGCTCAACCGCGATCCGCTGCTTGCTCCGGTCCGCGGCGTCTTCGCCGCTCAGGAGATCAAGCCGCAGGCCAGGGTGCTGGCCGCCGACCGCGGCATCTCCTGCGTCACCCTCGACTACGCCGCTCTGCGCGGCATCGAGCCGGAGAACCCCACCCTGTTCTAGCCACGCTAGTAAGCGGCGGCTTACCGGTTTATGGTGACGCCATGACGACGCTCACCTTCGACTCACTGAATCCGGCGACCGGCCAGGTCGTCGGCAGCCATCCCAAGCAGAGCGCGGACGCCGTGCGCGAGGCCGTCGACAGAGCCGAGGCGGCCGCGGCCTGGTGGGCCGGGCTCGGGCACGCCGAGCGGAAACGGCGGCTGCTCGATTACAAGGCGGTCATCACCCGCCACCTGCGCGAGCTGGCCGGGCTCGTGCACGAGGAGACCGGCAAGCCGGTGGCCGACGCCACCCTGGAGATCGTGCTGGCGATCACGCACCTCGACTGGGCGGCCCGCAACGCGCCGAAGGTGCTGGGGCGCCGCCGCGTCTCGGCCGGGATGATGGGTGTCAACCTGGCGGCCACGCTGGAGTATCTCCCCCTGGGTGTCGTCGGCGTCATCGGGCCGTGGAACTATCCGATCTTCACCCCCATGGGGTCGATCGCCTACGCGCTCGCCGCCGGCAACGCCGTGGTGTTCAAGCCGAGCGAGCTCACCCCCGGCATCGGGGTGCGCATGGCCGAGCTCTTCGCCGCGTCGGTGCCGGAGCACCCGGTCTTCCAGACGGTGACCGGGCTCGGCGAGACCGGCGCCTTCCTGGCCCGCGACCCCCGGGTCAAGAAGATCGCCTTCACCGGCTCCACCGCCACCGCCAAGCGGGTCATGGCTGCCTGCGCCGAGAACCTGACGCCGATCGTGGCCGAGTGCGGGGGCAAGGACGCGTTCATCGTGGACGCCGACGCCGATCTCAAGGCCGCCGCGGACGCGTGCCTGTGGGGCGCGATGTCCAACGCCGGACAGACCTGCACAGGCGTCGAGCGGGTGTACGTGGTCGACGCGGTCTATGAGCCGTTCATGCGCGAGCTGTCGGAGCGCGCGGCCTCGATCAAGGCCGGCGAGCATTACGGGCCGATCACCATGCCGGGACAGCTCGACATCATCAGGCGGCACATCGACGACGCCACCAAGTCAGGCAAGGCGATCACCGGCGGCCCCGGATCGGTGCGGGCGCCCTTCGTCGACCCGGTGATCGTGGCTGACGTGCCGGAGGACTCACCGGCGGTGCGTGAGGAGACGTTCGGGCCGACGATCACCGTGCGCCGCACCCGCGACGCGCAGGAGGCGCTGGAGCTCGCCAACGCCTCGGCCTACGGACTGGCGGGCACGATCTTCTCGCGCAACGCGCGCCGGGCGATGGAGCTGGCCCGCGCGATGCGCACGGGGATGACCGCGATCAACTCGGTGATCTCCTTCGCAGGGGTGCCGGCGCTGCCATTCGGCGGCGTGGGCGACTCCGGGTTCGGCCGCATCCACGGCGCCGACGGGCTGCGCGAATTCGCCCGCCCCAAGGCCATCTCCCGTCAGCGCTTCGCCTTGCCGGGAATGAACCTCACCTCGTTCTCCAGAGGGGCCGACGAGCTTGAGCGGCTGATCAGACTTGTCACGTTCTTGCACGGACGACGTAAGAGGTAACTGCCTGCCCTTTCCCTATACCGATCATCCATCCATAATTGTGTGCTCGGGGGCCACGATCATGTTGGACGGGTGGAATGTGAACCGGTCTTACCGGGGAATGTCGGCTGAGCAAAGGCTGGCGGACAGACGCGAGCGGCTGATGACGGCCGCCTACACGCTATACGCGAAGCCAGGATTCGCGGCCACGACGATCGAAAGGCTGTGCTCGGAGGCGCGCATCTCCAACCGGGCCTTCTATGAATGTTTCGGCGGCCGCGAGGAACTCCTCCAAGCCCTGCACGAGCGGTGCGTGGAGGAAAGCCTGGCCGTGGTGGCCAAGGCGTTACAGGAGGCGCCCGGCACCCTGGACGGCAAGGCGGGCGCCGGGATTCGCGCATACATCGAGTTCGCCACCGCCGACTGGCGCAGGGCGCGCATCATGCATCTGGAGGTGCGCCGATCGGGGGACGTCCTGACCGCCTCCCGTCAGCGCGCGGTCGACTCCTTCGCCCGGCTCGTCGAAGAAGCCACGGCCGAATTACCGGAGTCCGCCGCGGTGAATCGCCGCCTGGTCGCACTCGGGGTAATTGGAGCGCTGCAAGAGCTGCTCATCGAATGGCTGCTCGCGGACCGGCCGCCGGACATCGACGAACTCGTCGAGGTCGCCGTGCACATCTTCAGCAGGTCGCTCGGAGGTCCGTGAGTACATGATCACGCATTGTGATAACAGCACCATGTGAGATCTGTGAGGCGCGGGGGTTAATTGTCATTTGAATGCACCGGCCGGATTCGATGAATAAGCGCGCCCGAAAAGATCCGGCCGGAAAAGCGGGAGCGGGCCGCGGCTGATCGCTGCCCGCTCCGATATGTCGCCGCGTGCGGCGCCCCCCTGAGCGCCACCGCTGCTGCGTCAGGCCACCGCCGCCTGCGGCACTTCGACGTGTAGGACCCGATTCAGCCGGGTCACCGCCAGTACGCGCATGATCCTCGGTGGCACCCCCCGAAGGACGAGGCGGCGTTGCACGCTCAACGCGAGCCGATGCGTGCCCACGAGCACTCCGAGGCCGGTGGCGTCGATCATCTCCAGCTTGGAGAGGTCGACGATCAGGTCGCCCTCGCCGGCTTCGACGGCTTCGTGCAGCCGCGACCGCACCCCCGCCGACGTGCCCGCGTCGAGTCGCTCGCCGATCCGCACCACCTGTGCCCTTGGATTGCCCCGGACGCGCATGCCACCTCCTCAGTCACGCGACGCTGTCTCACGCCACGTGTTTGTGCTCTCACACAGAGCATTTACCGAGGTAGAACCCCAGCACTCCCCCACTACCCAGGTATCGGCAGGCACACGACCGCTTGGAGGAGAAACTCTCCGTCACCTGCCGGGCGGGCCGTCAGCTTCCCGCCCACGACCGCCACCCGCTCTGCCAGTCCGGTGAGGCCGCTGCCCAGATCGTCGCCGCGCCAACCGTCGACACCGTCGTTGCGTACGCTGATCTCGGCCTCCTCGTCGGTGAACCTGACGAGGATGTCGCAGTATGTGGCGGCGCTGTGCTTGAGCACATTCGTCACCGCCTCGCGGACGACGTAGGCGAACACCGGCGCCACGCCGTAAGGCAGATCGCGGTAGGGCAGATGCGTCTGGCATCGTACGCCTGCCGCTTCGAGAACTCCCTTAACGCTATTCAGCTCGGCGGCCAAGTCAAACTCGCGGTAGCCGCGCACGGCCTGGCGCAGCTCTCGCAGCGCCTTCCTGGTCAGTGTGTTGACCTCGGACATCTCCGCCTTGGCCGCCGCGGCGTCGGTGTCCGACAGCCGGACGGCCAGCTCGGTCTTGACCGCGATGGCGGACAACTGGTGCCCGACGAGGTCGTGCAGGTCCCTGGAGAAGCGCAGCCGCTCCTCGGCGAGCGCCAGCCGGGTGTGCGCCTCCTTGCCCTCCTGCGCCTGGACGGCGAGCTGCCACATCCAGATCCAGATCCGGTTGGACGGCGGGAAGGCCGCGCAGAAGATCGCGTAGACGATGGTGGCGTAGAGCAGGACGCGGGCGGGGCCGTGCTCGCCGACGAGCACGGTGGACGGCTCGATGAGGAAGTTGCCGAGGCTCACCATGACGCCCACCGCGAAGGTGCCGGCCGAAAGAGCCGTGGCTGTCAGTGGCGGCACGCCGAGCACCGCCACCGCCAGCCAGGCGACGAGCACCATGCCCCAGCTCATCGGATCGCCTCCGCCGACCGCCGCCGCGAACAACGCCAGCGCGCCCGCCACCAGGACCTCCCTGGTGGCGTACCGGCGCTCCAGCACAGCTACGACGATGCGCCGGTAGTACATGGTGAACCAGACAGCCGCGATCAGCGCGGGCACGGTGCGCAGCCAGTTCGGGGCAAGCCCGTTGATGTACGGCAGCACGGTCCGCATGGCGATGAACAACCACATCATCGCCGCGATCATGCTCAGCATCCGCAGGCTGTGCCGCCGTGCCCGGTCGATCGGATCCATTACTTGGCGCGCAGCACTTCGCCGAGCTTGACCCTGGCGCCGGTGCGCAGGACGGCCCGCTCGTAGACCTTCGCCCCGAAGGACAGCGTGCCGAGCACGGCCAGCACCATCAGCGCGACCGACACCCCGACCTCCCACAGCGGCACCTCCACTGCGGCCATCCGCACCGGCATCACCATGGAGGAGAACGGCGGGACGAAGGAGACGACGGTCGCCACCGTGCCGGTGGGGTCGGTGGTGGCGTAGAACGCCACGAAGTAGGCCGCCATGATGAGCATGGTCAGCGGCGACATCACGTTGCCCACCTCCTCCTGCCTGGAGACCAGCGAACTCAGTGCGGCCGCCATGGTGGCGAAGAAGGCATACCCGAGAACGAACCAGACCAGGACCCCCGCCACGATCGCGGCCATGCCGGGCGGGAACTCGGCGGCGAAGCCGGAGGCGAACGAGGCCCCGAGGCCCACCACGATGATCGTGGCGAGGTTGATCAGGCCGAGCACCCCAAGCCCGATGATCTTGCCGCCGAGCAGCTGCCACGGGCGCACGGAGCTGAGCAGGATCTCCACGATCCGGCTGCCCTTCTCCTCGACCACGCCCATCGCCACCGTCATGACCTGACCGATGATCAGCATGAAAAGCACCAGGACCAGGACCACCGCGATGCCGGTCCGCGCGGCCTGGTAGCGCGTGTCCGCGCCCACGGACTCCATCGTCAGGGGCGGGATCTGCACCCCCGCCGCACCGAGCTTGACCTCCCTGTTGGTGCTCTGCATGAGCACGCCGAGCTGGGAGTCGATCTCGCCGTCCGAGATCACCTTGGTGCCGTTGACCAGCACCGCGTCGACGTCCCCGGCGAGCACGGCCTTCCTGGCCGACTCCTCGTCGGGGAAGGAGCGCCACTCGAACTCGGCGTCGGGCGCCGCCGCCTGCAGCGGGAGCTGCTGGGAGTGTACGGTGCCCAGCGTGAAGGACTCGGGACCGCCCAGGAACTTCGGCGCGAAGGCCAGCGCGCCGACCAGCACGGCGGTGATCGCCAGGCTGATGAGGAACGCCTTCGTCCGCAGATGTGTGCGGATTTCCCGGCCCGCGACCAGCATCAACCCGTTCACGCCACGGCCTCCTTGAAGATCTCGGTGAGGGACGGCTGCTCGACCCCGAAGTGCTCGACGTGGCCCGCCTTCATGGCGCGGCGCAGGATCTCCTGGTCGTCGCCGTCCGCGGTCAGCAGCACATGACGGTCACCGGTGACGGTCACCTCGCCCGGCAGGCCGTCGGCCCAGCCGGGGGCCGGGGCGCGGACCACGACACGCAGCGTGCTGCTCTCCGCGGCCCGCAGTTCGCCGACCGTGCCGCTGGCCACCATGCGGCCCGCGGAGACGATGCCGACCGAGTCGCACAGCCGCTCCACCAGTTCGAGCTGGTGGCTGGAGAAGATCACCGGCACACCGCCTCGGCAGCGCTCCTGCAGGGCCGTGGCCAGTGCGTCGACCGCGATCGGGTCGAGCCCGGAGAACGGCTCGTCGAGGATGAGCACCTCGGGATCGTGCACCAGGGCCACCGCGAGCTGGACGCGCTGCTGGTTGCCCAGCGAGAGCGACTCCACCGTGTCGTTCCTGCGCTCGGTGAGTCCGAGCCGCTGGAGCAGGTCGTCGGTCGCCTGCTTGGCCGCCTCCGGGCTCAGCCCGTGCAGCCGGCCGAAGTACTCGATCTGCTCGCCCGCCCGCATCTTCTGGTAGAGCCCGCGCTCCTCCGGCATGTAGCCGAACTTCTGCCGGTCGGTGTACGACAGCGGCCTGTCCCGCCAGCTCACGGAGCCGGCGTCGGATTTGAGCACGCCCATGATGATCCGCATGGTCGTCGTCTTGCCTGCGCCGTTCGCCCCCACGAACCCGAACATCTCGCCCGGTCGTACAGCGAAGCTGATCCCATCCAGGGCGAGCTTGCCTTCCGGCGAGTCTGGGCCGCCGGCGAAGCGCTTGCGCAGTTCGCTGATCTCGAGCATCAGGTCCTCTCCTTCGTCATGAGTAGATAGTCCCGTATGCGGCGTTCGCCCTGCTAGTCGTGGAAATCAGCGGCCGGAGGTGCGCTGTGCGTCCGTTCGCGATGACATTTGTCATTACGCTGAACTCATGACGCGCGCAGACAAGGACAAGCCGGTCGTCCTCTCCCGGATCTACACCCGCACGGGAGACGACGGCACGACCACGCTGAGCGATCTGAGCCGCACGTCGAAGACGGATCCGCGGCTGGCGGCGTACGCGGACGTCGAGGAGGCCAATGCGCATCTGGGGCTGGCACTGTCGCACGGCACCCTGCCCGCCGAGATCGTGGCCGTCCTGGTGCGCGTCCAGAACGAGCTTTTCGACCTGGGCGCCGACCTCGCCACGCCGGTCACGGACAATCCGGAGTTCCCGCCCCTGCGGGTCGAGCAGTCCTACGTCGACTGGCTGGAAGGGCAGTGCGACCGCTTCAACGAGGAGCTCAAGCCGCTGCGCAGCTTCATCCTGCCGGGCGGCGACCCTGCCACGGCGGCTCTCCACCTGGCCCGCGTGACCGTCCGCAGGGCCGAGCGGACCACCTGGGCGGCCCTTGAGGCGCACCAGGACACCAACCCGCTGACGGCCCGCTACCTCAACCGCCTGTCAGACCTGCTCTTCATCCTGTGCAGGGTCGCCCACGGCGGCGACGAGATCCTGTGGAAGCCCGGCGGGACCAGATAGGGCTAGGCGACGTCCAGATAGGCGCTGGGCGGCGCCGACTCCAGCCAGGCGAGGAAGCCGGTCAGCGCGTCGGCGCTCATCGCCAGTGACAGGTCGCGCGTCGAGCCGGAACAGTCGACCGCGAACAGCCCACCGTCGAGCTCGCGGCGCTGAGAAACAATCAGGCCGCGCCTCGCGATCGCGTGGCGCGGCCGAAGTCGCAGACCCATGAGCGGGATCCAGTGGAGCTCCCCGTCGGCGTAGCGGGCTACGCCACTGCGCCAGGCGCCCTCACCCACCCGCAGGCGACAGGGAACACTCCCGCGACGGGCCAGCATGAGAGCTCGCCCGAGCACCCAGGTGGCGGCCAGCAGCACACAGATCACCATCGTCGCTACCATGCCGCCCCCTGAACTCGTGATGATCAGACCTCTTCGCCCGCGGCGCGCAGCCTGGCCCTGGCACGCTTGGCCTCGATCGCCGCGTCGGCGTCCTCCTGGTTGGCCTCGATCGAGGCCTGGGCCCGGTCGAGAGCGTCACGGGCAGCCGCGACGTCGACCTCGGAACCGAGCTCGGCCACCTCGGCGAGCACGGAGACCTCGTCGTCGGCCACGGAGATGAATCCACCGTGCACCGCGGCGACCAGGTCACCCTCGCCCTCCCGCTTCACGCGCAGCACGCCGCCCTCGACGAGAACACCGAGCACAGGTGCGTGTTGCGGCATAATACCGATCTCGCCGTCCACGGTCTTGGCAATCACCATGTCGGCCTCGCCCGACCAGATCTCACGCTCGGGTGAGACAACCCCTACGCGTAGCTTCGCCACTTGTGTAGGTTCCTTTCCGATCAGGTGGTGGCGCGGCAGCGAACCGCACCACCACCGTGTGGGGCGACTTAGCGGCGCTCGAGTTCCTTGGCCTTGGCCACGGCCTGCTCGATGCCACCGACCATGAAGAACGCCTGCTCGGGCAGGTGGTCGTACTCACCCGCGCAGAGGCCCTTGAAGGAGGCGATGGTCTCGTCCAGCGGCACGTTCTCGCCCGGCTGGCCGGTGAACGCCTCGGCGGCGTACATCGGGTGCGACAGGAACCGCTCGATACGACGGGCCCGCTGCACCGTGACCTTGTCCTCTTCCGACAGCTCGTCGATACCGAGGATCGCGATGATGTCCTGGAGCTCGCGGTACTTCTGCAGGATCCGCTTGGTCTCCTGAGCCACCCGGTAGTGCTCCTCGCCCACGATCTGCGGGTCCAGGATCCGGGAGGAGGAGTCGAGCGGGTCCACCGCGGGGTAGATGCCCTTCTCCGAGATCGGCCGCGAAAGCACGGTCTGCGCGTCGAGGTGCGCGAACGCGTTGTGCGGGGCCGGGTCGGTGATGTCGTCGGCGGGCACGTAGATCGCCTGCATGGAGGTGATCGAGTGACCACGCGTCGAGGTGATGCGCTCCTGCAGAACACCCATCTCGTCGGCCAGCGTCGGCTGGTAACCCACGGCCGAGGGCATGCGGCCCAGCAGCGTGGAGACCTCCGAACCGGCCTGCGTGAAGCGGAAGATGTTGTCGATGAACAGCAGCACGTCCTGCTTCTGCACGTCACGGAAGTACTCGGCCATCGTCAGGGCCGAGAGCGCGACGCGCAGACGGGTGCCCGGCGGCTCGTCCATCTGACCGAAGACGAGCGCGGTGTCCTTGAGGACGTCCGCCTCCTCCATCTCCAGCCAGAGGTCGTTGCCCTCACGGGTGCGCTCGCCCACACCGGCGAACACCGAGGTGCCACCGAAGTTGCGGGCGACTCGACGGATCATCTCCTGGATCAGAACCGTCTTGCCCACGCCCGCGCCACCGAACAGGCCGATCTTTCCGCCCTGTACGTACGGCGTGAGCAGGTCGATGACCTTGATGCCCGTGACGAGCATCTCGGTGCGCGACTCGAGCTGGTCGAACGGCGGCGACGGGCGGTGGATGCCCCATCTCTCGGTGATCTTGAGAGAAGCGGTCGGCACGTCCAGCGACTCGCCGAGCGTGTTCCACACGTGGCCCTTGACGATGTCGCCGACTGGCACCGAGATCGGCTTCCCGGTGTCGGTGACCGCCGCACCGCGGATCACACCGTCGGTGGGCTGCATGGAGATGGCCCGCACCAGGTTGTCGCCCAGGTGCTGGGCGACCTCCGCGGTCAGGAGCTTGGTCTCACCACCGAGGGTCACCTCGAGGGTCAGCGCGTTGTAGATGTCGGGCATCGCCTCGACGGGGAACTCCACGTCGACGACGGGCCCTGTGACGCGAGCCACGCGGCCGGCACCGGCCGCGGGGGTCTCAACAGTCTCAACAGCCTCTGCAGTCATTTCACTCTTTCCCCGCTGCGGCGTCAGCGAGCGCGTTGGCGCCACCGACGATCTCGCTGATTTCCTGGGTGATCTCGGCCTGGCGAGCCTGGTTCATCTGCATGGTGAACACGCGGATCAGCTCGTTGGCGTTGTCCGTGGCGGACTTCATGGCGCGGCGGCGTGCGGCCTCCTCGGAGGCCGCGGACTCCAGCAGCGCCGTGAAGATGCGGGACTCCACGTAGCGCGGCAGCAGCGTCTCCAGCACGTCACCGGCGGTCGGCTCGAACTCGAAGTACGGCGGGATCGTGTCGGTCTCCGTCGCCTCGGTCTCCTCGACCTCCAGCGGCAGGATGCGCTTGACCACGACGTTCTGGGTGAGCATCGAGACGAACTCGGTGGAGACGATGTGGATCTCGTCGATGCCGTTCTCGTCCTTGAAGGAGTCGATCAGCGTCTCTGCGATCTGCTTGGCGTCCTTGTAGGAGGGCGCCCTGGAGAAGCCGACCCACTGGCCGCCCATCTCGCGGTTGCGGAAGGTGTGCCAGGTGACACCCTTCCGGCCGGTGACGAACGGCACGACCTCCATGCCGCGACTGGCCAGCAGCCCGCGCAGGGCCTCGGCCTCGCGCAGCACGTTGGCGTTGAAGCCGCCGCAGAACCCGCTGTCGCTGGTGACGATGAGCACGCCCGCCTTGACGGGGTTCTCCTTCGCCACGGTCAGCGGATGGTCGACGCTGGCCGCGTTGCTGACGACGCCGGTGACGGCGCGAGTGATCTCGCGCTCGTACGGCAGCGCCGCCTGCATCCGCATCTGCGCCTTCACGATCCGCGAAGAGGCGATGAGCTCCTGCGCACGCGTGATCTTGGCCGTCGACTTGACCGACCTGATCCGCCGCCGCAGCAGCCTTAGCTGGGCACCCATCGGCTACTTCTTCTCCGCCGGGCGGACGACCTTGCGGATCTTCTCCTGGCCGACCTCATCGGCCTCCAGGGGAGCCACCGGCTCGTCCTTCACCAGCAGCTCGCCGGAGGAGGTGGTGAAGCCCTTCTTGAACTCCGTGATGGCGTCCTTGAGCGCGGCGATGGTGTCGTCGCCGAGCTGGCCGGTCTCGCGGATGGTGTCGAAGATGCCCTTGTTCGTGCTCTGGATGAAGTCCTGGAACTCGCTCTCGAAACGCCGGATGTCCTCCACCGGAACCTCGTCGAGCTCGCCCGTGGTGCCCGCCCAGACCGACACGACCTGCCGCTCCACCGAGAACGGAGAGTACTGGGGCTGGATGAGCAGCTCGGTCAGGCGCTGGCCGCGGTCGAGCTGGGCGCGGGAGGCCGCGTCCAGGTCGGAGGCGAAGGCCGCGAAGGCCTCCAGGTCGCGATACTGCGACAGCGACAGACGCAGCGTGCCCGCGACCTTCCGCATCGCCTTGACCTGCGCCGAACCGCCGACTCGGGAGACGGAGATACCGACGTTGATGGCCGGGCGGATGCCGGCGTTGAAGTAGTCGGTCTCCAGGAAGCACTGGCCGTCGGTGATGGAGATGACGTTGGTCGGGATGAACGCCGAGACGTCGTTGCCCTTCGTCTCGATGATCGGCAGACCGGTCATCGAGCCGCCGCCCATGTCGTCGGACAGCTTGGCGCAGCGCTCCAGCAGGCGGGAGTGGAGGTAGAAGACGTCACCGGGGAACGCCTCGCGGCCCGGCGGGCGGCGCAGCAGCAGCGAGACGGCGCGGTAGGCGTCGGCCTGCTTGGTGAGGTCGTCGAAAATGATCAGGACGTGCTTGCCCTGGTACATCCAGTGCTGGCCGATGGCCGAACCGGTGTAGGGGGCGATGTACTTGTAACCAGCGGGGTCGGACGCCGGGGCGGCGACGATCGTGGTGTATTCGAGCGCGCCGGCCTCTTCGAGACGCGAACGCACCTGCGCGATCGTCGAGCCCTTCTGGCCGACGGCCACGTAGACGCAGCGCACCTGCTTCTCGGGGTCGCCCGAGAGCCAGTTGTCGCGCTGGTTGAGGATGGTGTCCACGGCGATCGCGGTCTTGCCGGTGCCACGGTCACCGATGATCAGCTGGCGCTGGCCGCGCCCGATCGGCGTCATGGCGTCGATCGCCTTGATGCCGGTCTGCAGCGGCTGCTTCACCGGCTGCCGCTGGACTACCGAGGGGGCCTGCAGCTCGAGGGCGCGCAGGCCCTCGGCCTCGATGGCGCCCTTGCCGTCGAGCGGGTTGCCCAGGGGGTCGACCACGCGGCCGAGGAAGTTGTCGCCGACGGGCGCGGACAGGACCTCGCCCGTCCGGCGGACCGTCTGGCCCTCTTCGATGCCGCTGAATTGGCCCAGGACCACGACACCGATCTCGCGGGTGTCGAGGTTAAGTGCCAGGCCGCGCGTGCCATTCTCGAACTCGAGCAGCTCGTTCGCCATCGCCGAGGGAAGGCCGGAGACATGGGCAATGCCGTCGCCGGCGTCGACGACGGTCCCGATCTCCTCGCGCGCGGCGCCTTCCGGTTCGTACGCCTGGACGAAGCGCTCAAGCGCGTCCCGGATCTCGTCCGGCCGGATCGTAAGCTCCGCCATCTCTACTCTGTCTCCCTATTCGCCTAGCCGGCCAACCGGCGGCGGACTTCTTCGATTCGTCCCACAATGGTGGTGTCGATGATCTCGTCGCCGATGCGGACCGAGAACCCACCGAGCACTCGCTTGTCCACCTCGACATTCAGGTGCACGTCACGGCCGTAGGAGGAACGCAGCCAGGCGGCGAGCCGCTGCTTCTGCGCCTCCGAAAGCTCGACCGCGCTGCGAACCACCGCCACCAGGCGCTGGCTCTGCTGCGACACGAGCCGGCCGAACTCCTCCAGCCCCGTTTCCAGGCTACGTCCTCGCGGATGCACTGCCACCTGCGCCACGAGGCGCAGCGTGGTCGGTGCGACCTTGCCTCCGAGCAGGTTCTGCAGCAGCTCGCGCTTGCCTGCTTCGGGGGCGGCGGCGTCGGCGAGTGCGCGGCGCAGCTCCGGGTTGGCGGCCATGATGCGGCCGAAGCGGAAGAGCTCGTCCTCCACGTCGTCGAGCTTGCGCTGGCTCTCGGCCTCGGCCGCCGCGGCGACGACGCCGAGACGCTCGAGCACGTCGGCCAGGTCACCGGCACGCGACCACTTCGCCGAGACCGCGGCCTCGGTGGTGGCGGTCGCGGGCTCGCTGACCTTGCCGTCGAGCAGCGCGCGCACCGTGCGCGCCTTCTGCTCGGCGGCCCTGGCCGGGTCCGACAGGGCCCGGCGCAGGCCGTGCTCCCGGTCGAGCAGATCCGCGACAGCGAACAGCTCGTCGGAGAGCGTGCCAAGGTCGGCGCTTGCGGCGACCGCGTTGAAGCGCTCCTCGACCTCTGCCAGCGAAGTCCTGCTCAAACCACGCATCAACGCACCGCCTGCGCGTCGGAGCTCTCCAGCTCGTCAAGGAACCGGTCGACGGTGCGGCGCTGCCGGGCCTCGTCCTCGAGGGACTCGCCGACGATGCGGCCGGCCAGCTCGGTCGACAGGCGACCGACCTCGTTGCGGAGCTGGGCGAACGCCTGCTGGCGGTCCGCCTCGATCTGGGCGTGAGCCGCCTCGACGAGACGGCGGGCCTCGGCCTGCGCCTCCTCGCGGAGCTCTGCCTTGATCTGCGCGGCCTGCTCGCGAGCCTCTTCGCGCAGCCGAGCCGCGTCGCGCCTGGCCTCTTCGAGCTGGTCGCTGTACTGCCGCTGCAGGGCCTGCGCCTGTGCCTGGGCTTCCTCTGCCCTCTTGATGCCGCCCTCGATGGCGTCGGTGCGCTCGCTCAGCGTCTTCTGGATACGCGGGACGAGAATCCTGCCGACGACGAAGAGGACGACGAAGAACGCGAAGATACCGACGACGAGCTCATAGGTGTGCGGCATGAGAGGGTTCGCACCCTCCTCCGCCGCAACCGTGCGGAGCGTAGCTGCCATGTTCATGGTCGCAGCCTTTCGTCAGAGGGGGTGATCAGGAGGCGCCGATGCCCTGGAAGATGAACGGCGCGACCAGACCGATGAGGGCGAGAGCCTCGGTGAGGACGAAGCCGAGGAGCATGTTCTGGCGGATCAGGCCGTAGGCCTCGGGCTGACGCGCGATGGCCTGCACGCCCTGACCGAAGATGATGCCAACGCCGATGCCGGGGCCGATGGCGGCAAGACCGTAACCGATGGCGGTGACGTTGCCGGAGACCTCAGCGAGAACGCTCATTGCTGTTTTCCTTTACTGGACGGCCGGTGAAGCGGACTCTCACCGGTCACGGATATTCCGGTAGGTGGTTCTCAGTGCTCTGCGTGCAGCGCGCTGCCGATGTACATCGCGGCCAGCATCGCGAAGAGGAATGCCTGCAGGAACTGAATGAACATCTCGAAGCCGGTGAGGATGATCGTCATGACCACGCCGAGTACGCCGATGGGGGCGCCGAGCGGGGTCAGCTTCTCGAACAGGAACCAGAAGCCCACCATGCTGAAGAACGCGAGGAGCATGTGGCCGGCGAACATGTTCGCGAACAGTCGGACCGCGTGCGTGAACGGCGCGATGATCATGTTCGAGAGGAACTCGATCGGGGCCAGCAGCACGTAGATCGGCTTGGGCAACCCCGGCGGGAACATCATGTTCTTGAAGTAGCCGACGCCACCCTGGTGCTTCACGCCCAGATAGACCTTGAGCACGTAGATGGAGACCGCGAGCACGGCCGGGAAGGCGATGTGCGAGGCGACCGGGAACTGGAGCACCGGGATGACACCCATGAGGTTCCAGACCAGCACCAGGAAGAACAGGGTGACCAGCAGGCCCATGTACCGGTCGGCGTCCTTGCCGAGGAACGGCCGGGCGACCTGGTCGCGCACGAACATGTAGCCGTACTCGGCGACGTTCTGCACGCCTCTGGGGACGAGCTTGGGCTTGGCGAAGGCCGCCCAGCAGAAGCCGATCACGAGGATGGAGCTGAGAATGGCGAGCAGGACCGGCTTGGTGAACCAGTCGACCCCGGGAATGATGGGGGGCAGGGTGAACAGTTCTTCAGGCGTGGGCGCCCCGAACTGGTCGCCCGGTGGTGCTAGGACCGTCAGCGCACTCACGCGGCGTTCCCTTCAACGTCGTAGTGGATCACAGGAGTTTCCTCGGAGAAGCGGTCGCTGCGTCGGGCTAGCGACCGTGCCTCCGGTAGACCGCATAGCCGGCGAGCACCAGCCCCAGAACGATGCCTATGGGGAAGAACGCGGACAGGTCTAGCCAGCGGTCCAGCAACCACCCGATGCCGCCGTAGACCGCCATCCCGGCGAGAAGATAGCTGGGGACCGACCACATGGCGTCGGCGAAGTCGCGACCGTCTGTTTCCGGTCGTCGTTCCTGTTCGCTCATCGCGGCCCTGACGATAGCAGGCGAGTAGAGGACTAGTCATATCGGACCCCGTCCCCATAGGGAAAGCCTCATCGGTCGCCCTGCCCGGGGACCTTGGCTTCGGGGTCGACGTACAGCATCTTGGTCTTGACGAAGGCGCGGACTTCGAAGGCCGTCCAGACGATCGTGCACACGACCACCGTCCAGGCGAACGCCTGCGCGTTCCACATCGCGGTGTCTCCGAACGCGACCAGCATCACCATGATGACGATGACCTTGACCAGGTAGCTGACCATCGCGGCGATCGCCATCATCTGCGGAGAGACGCGGGCGGCGGCCGAGACGGCCACCACGCTGATGCTGAAGAAGACTCCGACGAGCAAGGTGCCGATCACCGCGCCCAGCGCACCCTTGCCGCCGGCCACCACCAGAGCCACGACCACGGCAGCCACTCCGACCACGAGGGTGGGGATCGCGGCGCTTTTCAGTACGCGCACGTCGTTGGCTTGCATCGGTGCTCCATCAGCGAGTTATCAAGCGAGCGTTTGCTACCCCCAGAACACGCATGTTCGGAGGCCCTTGCTCGTGAAAGATATCACAAGCTCACGGAAGACCGCTTTTACCTGCCCTTTCTAGTTCACGATCACGGACGGCTCGGAAAGGCGGGAATGACCGGGTTGTGCTCGGCGCTGGCACGCTCCTGGGTGGGGCCGGGCTCTGGCGGCATCCGCCGTCTGACCTCGGTCTCCGGCACGATCGGCGGCATCGGCCCGGTGGGCGGCCCGTCGTCGTCGTCCGGCTGCTTGCCGCGTGAGGAGTGCCCCCCGCCCCGCCTGCGCCACCGCGGCGCGGCCATCAGCACCAGCACGCCGAGCGCGAGCAGGATCACCACGGGGAACATCAGCACCGGCACGCCGATCGTGGACATCGCCACGATGCCGAACGCGAACAGGAACGCCCACGCGTACATGATCAGGACGGACTGCCGATGCGAGTGGCCGATGTCCATCAGCCGGTGGTGCAAGTGGCCCCGGTCGGGGGCGAACGGCGACATGCCGTAGGAGGTGCGCCGCACCACGGCGGTTATCAGGTCGATGAGCGGCAGCACCAGCACCGCGGCCGGCACCAGCAGCGGGGTCAGCACGCCGAACTTGTTGACGCCCTCGATGACCGACGGGTCGACCGGCGTCACGGTGACGATGGAGGAGGCGAGCACCAGCCCGATCAGCATCGCTCCGGTGTCGCCCATGAAGATCTTGGCCGGGTGGAAGTTGTGCGGCAGGAAGCCCAGGCAGGTGCCGATGAGGATGGCGGCGATGGCCGCGGTCGTGGCGATGCGGTCGCCGGTGATGCTCTGCTTCAGGAAGATCGAGTAGGCCCAGGTGGCCATGCCCGCGATGCACACGATCCCTGCCGCCAGGCCGTCGAGCCCGTCGACGAAGTTGACGGCGTTGATCGCCACCACCACGACCAGGATCGTGATGATCGTGCTCAGGGTGTAGTCGAGGCTGGTGGAGCCACCCCAGTCCTTGGGCAGCGGGATGTAGGTCAGCCGCAGCCCGAAGTAGACCAGCAGGCCCGCGGCGGCGATCTGACCGGCCAGCTTGATGAAGGGGTCCATGCCCCACCAGTCGTCCAGGAAGCCGGTCAGCGTGATGAGGCCGCCCGAGACGATGAGCGCGAGCACCGGCTGGCCGTCGGAGTCGGCGAGCGCCTCCCCCGTGTTGGTCAGCTCGCTGGCCACCAGAAGCCCCGCCACCAGCCCGCCGTACATCGCCAGGCCGCCCAGCCTGGGCGTCGGTGTGGTGTGCACGTCACGTTCGCGGATCTCCGGCGTGGCCCCGATGCGGATGGCGAAGCGACGCACCAGCGGGACGAGCAGATAGGTCACCGCGGCCGCGACGAGCGCCATGAACAGATATTCGCGCACGAACCTAGTTTCCAGGATGCTCCGGCCACCTGTGACCGGAAAACGACACAGACCGGCTTAATATTCGCTGAGATATGGCTGATGGATGGCGAGCAGTGCGGAGACTCTTGCCCGTACGTCCGGCCCCGCCTCAGGATCTCGTACGGCGCGCGCCACGAGCGTCCCGATCTCTTTCAATTCCTGGAGCCCCATCCCCTGGGTGGTGACGCAGGGCGTGCCGACGCGGATCCCCGAGGTCACGGCCGCCGGCTCCGGGTCGTAGGGGATCGCGTTGCGGTTGAGCGTGATCCCCGCCGCCGCGCACCGCCGCTCCGCCTCGGCCCCGGACACACCCAGCTCGCGCAGGTCGATCAGCGACAGGTGCGTGTCCGTACCTCCGGAGACGGGTCGCATCCCCTCCGCGGCCAGCGCGTCGCACAGGGCCTGGGAGTTGGCCACCACCTGCCGGGCGTAGTCGGCGAACTCCGGCCGCAGCGCCTCCCCGAACGCCACCGCCTTCGCCGCCACCGCGTGCATCAGCGGCCCGCCCTGGATGAAGGGGAACACCGCCCGGTCGATCCTCCTGGCCAGCTCCGCCGTGCACAGAATGCCTCCACCGCGCGGCCCGCGCAGCGCCTTGTGCGTGGTGAAGGTGACGACGTCCGCGTACGGCACCGCGGACGGGATCGCCCGGCCCGCCATCAGGCCGATCGGGTGCGCCACGTCGGCCAGCAACCACGCGCCCACCTCGTCGGCGATGCCACGGAATATCCCGTAGTCGATCAGGCGCGAATAGGCAGTCGCGCCGCAGACGATCAGCTTCGGCCGCCGCCTCAGCGCCAGGTCCCTTACCTCGTCGTAGTCGATGAGCTCGGTGTCGCGCCGCACCCCGTAGGACGCCACGTCGAACCACCGGCCGGAGAAGTTGACCTTGGAGCCGTGCGTGAGGTGACCGCCGTGCGGCAGCGCCATGGCCACCATGGTGTCGCCAGGCTGCAGCAGCGCGGCGTACGCGGCCAGGTTCGCCGACGCGCCGGAGTGCGGCTGTACGTTCGCGTGCTCGGCCCCGAACAGCTCGCGGGCCCGCTCGATGGCCAGGCGCTCGGCCCGGTCCACGACCTCGCAGCCGCCGTAGTAGCGCCGCCCCGGGTAGCCCTCGGCGTACTTGTTGCTCAGCGTCGAACCGAGCGCGGCCAGCACGGCGGGCGAGGTGAAGTTCTCGCTCGCGATCAGCTGGATCCCGGCGCGTTCCCGCTCGACCTCGTCGAGCAGCACCTGCGCCAGCTCCGGGTCCTGCCTCTGGAGCCGATCGAAATCGGGGCCGTAGTTGGGCTCTCCACCCATCACCCCACTGTACGATCGAATGTCCGTTTTTTCCAGATTTCAGGGGAATGTCGGAAAATGTAGGGCTCAGGAGAAGGCGTGCGGTGCCCCGATCGCGCTCGGGATCCACCGTGGCGTGTCGGCTGCCTCATCGCTGATGGACGTCAGCACGGCCTGGCGGTAAAGAGCGAGCCGGGAACGCCACTCGGCGATGTCCTCGACGTAGCGGGCCCCCACCGGCGCGTCCCACGTCTGCGGGCTCCGGGCGAGCTGGTAGGCCTTGTCCAGCGCCGTCGTGAGGCTCTCCAGCAACGGCATGGCGTTCTGCCACGCCGTCACGAGACGCTGGTATTCAGGATTGAACTCCCACGCCCTCGGCTGGCTGTCCAGCGGACCTCCGGTAGCCGTGGCGGGCGGCATCTCCCCGGGCTGGCGAGGACGCGGCGCAGGCGGGTCCACGTACATCAGGCACTCCTCTCCGGCGTCCCCGGATCGAGCGACCCGGGCGGTCCATCGGGCTCGATGTCCTCAGGCAGCCACGCTCCCCGCCCCCACTCCCCCGGCGGCACCTCGACGGTGGGCATCTCCATCGGCTGGACGTCACGCGCGTTCGCCACCAGCGCCTGGAGCGTCTCCTGGTCGGGCGGTTCGACGTCGACAGACACCACGTCGCTGCCGTCGTCCGCCCAGGCGTTCCCTCCGCTCCCGGGGCCGTCGCTCCCGCCCTGCCCCGCGGACACCGAGGTGACGCCGTCTCCGGCCCCGGCCTCCGCCACCGCAGCGCTGTGGCCGCCGGACGCGGAGTCCGCCGCCATGCTCTGGCCGCCGGACGAGGTCGCGGTGCCGTCCGCGCCCTGTGTGCCCCCCGTGCCGCCCGCCGTGCCGGGCTCGATCGAACCCGAGGGGCCGTCGGGGCGGATGTTCTCGGGAGCCCACTGGCCCTCGCCCCACTCGCCGGGCGGGACCTCCACCCCCGGCATGGTGTGCGGCTGGATCTCCCGGGCGTTCTCGATCACCGTCCCGAGAGCCTCCAGGTCGAGGGGCCGGGCCTCGGCGGACACCACATCGCTGCCGTCGTTCGCCCAGGCCTCCACGCCTGCGCTCGCGTCCGTGCCCCTGCCCGGGTCCGAAGGCGGGCCGCCATCAGCCCTTGACCCGACGCTCTGCGTGCCGGTCTCGGACGCGCCACTCTCCGGCGCGGTCGGGGGCACGACCAGACCGGAACCGTCATCCCGCGGCGCCTGCCCGACGCCGTCCTGCCCGACGCCGTCCTGCCTCGTGTCGCGTACGTCCTGGTCTCGCGGTTGGACGTCCGGGGAGACACCGCCGTCACCGTCCCTGCCGTCGTCCGCGCAACCACCGGCGTCGTCGCCGACGGGAGGCTGCGTGGAAGGAGGCTGGTCCGTTCCGGACGGCGGCTCTGTGCCGATGGGCCGATCGGTTCCAGGCTGATCGCTCCCCACGAGCGGGTCGGTCCCGATGGGCCGGCCCGAACCGGCGGGCCTGTCCGCGTACGCGTCCGTCTGGCCGTTCTGGTCAGCCCCGGACGGTAGGTCTAGCGGCTGGACCTTGTCGAGGTTCTCCAGCAGACTCTCCAACTGCTTGGCCGTGGGAGGGTCGATGGGCACCTGGAGCACCTTGACGCCATCCACCACGACGACCTGCGGCTTGGTCGCATCTAGGTCATCCGGGTGGTCCTTCGCCGGAGTGTCGGCTATCCCCCGATCCGGCTCGGCCCCCTGATCCCGCCGGCTGCCCCGGTCCTCGTCCTTGGGCTCGTCAACAGACGTGTCATCATCACAGGCCTTGCCATCGGGCTTGGCGTCCGGCTTGTCGTCCTCGCCGGTCTTACCGTCGGGCTTGGCGTCCGGCTTGTCGTCCTCGCCGGTCTTGCCGTCGGGCTTGGCGTCGGGCTTGTCGTCCTCACCGGTCTTGCCGTCGGGCTTGGCGTCGGGCTTGTCGTCCTCACCGGTCTTACCGTCCGGCTTCGTCTCAGGCTTACCGTCCTCGCCCGTCTTGCCATCGGGCTTCGTCTCAGGCTTACCGTCCTCGCCCGTCTTGCCATCGGGCTTCGTCTCAGGCTTACCGTCCTCGGTGCGCGGGTTGTCGTACTTGTCGCGCCTGTCGTCCTTGCTGTCCTTGGGGTCATCGTCCTTGGCGTCGGCGCCCACCGCCGGGCGGGATCCGTCCCGCTCGCCGGCCCGCTTCTCCAGCACCCCCAACCGGCCCGTGACGTCCTTGACCATCCGGTCCGCGGCGTCGGCCACCTGGACGGGCCGGTGGGTGGTCTGGGTGGCCAGGCCGGCGCCGGACATGATCTGCCCGACGCGCCCCTCGACCCTGCGCAGTTCCTCGGCCGCCCGCTTCGCCTCAGCCAGCAGGTCACGGACCAGTTTGGGATCCATGCCGTCAAACTTGCCCATGGGTCACTCCCGGACGTCGCTGCTCCGGGCTTCACCGTAATCATGATCCGGCTGCCCGCGCAGCCGGGATAAGCAGACGGTATACGTCAGTCGTCGGTGGCGACGTACCCGATGATCCCGCGCAGCTTCCCGACGGGGATGGCGCCCTGCCTGAGGAGCCGCGGCACGGCCGTGGTCAGGTCGAGGATGGTGGACGGGGTGCTGTCGGTGGTCTTGCCGCCGTCGAGGTAGACGGCGACGGACTCGCCGAGCTGCTCCTCCGCCTCCGCCGCCGTGACGGCCGCGGGCGAGCCGGAGCGGTTGGCGCTGGAGACCGCCATCGGGCCGGTCTCCTTGAGCAGGTCGAGCGCGACCGGGTGGAGCGGCATGCGCAGCGCCACCGTGCCCTTGGCGTCGCCCAGATCCCACGACAGGGAGCGGTTGGCCTTGCAGACCAGTGTGAGCGGGCCCGGCCAGAAGGCGTCGATCAGGTCCTGGCCGTACGGGCCGAGGTCCTCGACCAGCGCGCCGGCGGCTCTGACCGTGCCGACGAGGACGGGCGGCGGCATGTCGCGGCCCCGGCCCTTGGCTGCGAGCAGCGCGGTGACGGCCGCGGGCGTGAAGGCGTCGGCGCCGATCCCGTAGACGGTGTCGGTCGGCAGCACCACGAGTTCGCCACGGCGGACGGCGGCGGCCGCCTCCTGCAGGCCTTCGGCCCGCTGTTCGAGGTCGGTGCAGTCAAAGCGTCTTCCCACGGCGTGCATCCTAGTCTTGGCCGAGTCTGGCGGTGACGAAGCGGTCCCTGCGAGTCAGGTCCTGACGCAGCCGTACGTCGCGCCAGCCGTTGTCTTCGGGAAAGGTGAGGTAGACGGACCGGCCCTGCTCGTCGGCGTGCTCGACGGCGACCCAGCCGCCGGGGCGCAGCAGCCGGCGGGCGGTGCGCTCGACCGCGCGAACCTCGCCGAGGCCGTCGTCCCCGGTGCCGTAGAGGGCGCGGGCCGGGTCGTAGTCGCGGACCTCGGGGTCGCGCGGGATCGCGCCGGGAGGGATGTAGGGCGGGTTGGAGATGACCAGGTCGACCTTGCCGTTGAGCTCGGGCAGTGCCTCGGCGAGGTCCTCTGGGTGCAGGTGGGTGCGGCCCTGGCCGTGCTCGGTGATGTTGCGCTTGGCCCAGCTGTAGGCGGCGGGGTCGACCTCGACGGCGTGCACTTCGGAGAGCGCGACTTCCTGGGCGATGGACAGCGCGATGGCGCCGGAGCCGGTGCCGAGGTCGACGACGATGGGCGCGGTGACGTCCATGGCGCGCAGCGTCTCGATGGCCCAGCCGGCCATGACCTCGGTCTCGGGGCGCGGGACGAACACTCCCGGGCCGACCGACAGCTCCAGATAGCGGAAGTAGGCGTGGCCGGTGATGTGTTGGAGCGGCTCACGCGCCTCGCGCCTGGCCACACCTTCCCAGAACAGCGCGTCGAAGTCGGCGTCCTTGACCGTGTGCAGCTCACTTCTGCGCACGCCGTGGACGAATGCCGCGATCTCCTCCGCGTCGGTGCGGGGGGACGGCACACCTGCCTCTGCCAGCCGCGCGGTGGCGAGGGCGATCTCGTCCAGCAGAAATGTCATGAGTGTTGTGCGAGCTTCTCCGCCATTTCGGCGTCGATGAGGGCCTGGGTGACGGCGTTGAGCTCACCGTCGAGAACCTGGTCGAGGTTATACGCCTTGAACCCGACGCGGTGGTCGGAGATGCGGTTCTCGGGATAATTGTAGGTGCGTACGCGCTCGGAGCGGTCGACGGTGCGCACCTGCGACTTGCGTTCGGCCTGCGCGGCGGCGTCCGCCTGCTCCTGGGCGATGGCCAGCAGCCGGGCACGCAGGATGCGCATGGCCGACTCCTTGTTCTGGAGCTGGCTCTTCTCGTTCTGGCAGGAGACCACGGTGCCGGTGGGCAGGTGGGTGATGCGGACCGCGGAGTCGGTGGTGTTGACGCTCTGGCCGCCGGGGCCGCTGGAGCGGTAGACGTCGATGCGCAGCTCGTTGGGGTCGACCTGGACCTCGACGTCCTCGGCCTCGGGGTAGACGAGCACGCCCGCGGCGCTGGTGTGGATGCGGCCCTGGGACTCGGTGACGGGCACGCGCTGCACGCGGTGCACTCCGCCTTCGAACTTCAGCCTGGACCACACGCCGTCGTCGCCCTTGGCCTTGATGGCGACCGTGACGTCCTTGTAGCCGCCGAGGTCGGAGGGCTGGCTGTCGATGATCTCGGCCTTCCAGCCGACGCGCTCGGCGTAGCGGAGATACATCCGCAGCAGGTCGCCGGCGAACAGCGCGGACTCCTCGCCGCCCTCGCCCGCCTTGATCTCCATGATGATGTCCTTGTCATCGTTGGGATCACGCGGGATCAGCAGGTGCTTGAGCCGCTCCTCCAGCCGGGGGATGCGCAATTCGAGATCGGCGGCCTCCTCGGCGAACCCCTCGTCCTCGCCGGCGAGCTCCTTGGCGGCGGACAGGTCGTCGCGGGCCGCCTCCAGCTCGCGGTAGGTGCCGACGACCGGAGTGAGCTGGGCGTAGCGCTTGCCGAGCGTGCGGGCCCTGCCCTGGTCGGCGTGCACGGCGGGATCGGCGAGCTGCAGCTCCAGCTCGGAATACTCCTTGAGCAACTCGTCGAGATTCACCGTGGATCCTTTGTCTTGCGTGTGGCGGGCCGTTTCACCAAGAACGCCGACCCGGCGCACGCGAGGTGCGTCCGGATCGGCGTCGGTGAAGCTACTTGCCCGTGGGCTTCTTGCCGAAGCGCTTCTCGAAGCGCGCCACCCGGCCGCCGGTGTCCAGGATCTTCTGCTTGCCCGTGTAGAACGGGTGGCAGGCGGAGCAGACGTCGGCGTGGATCACGCCGTTCTTGGCGGTGCTGCGGGTGGTGAACGTGTTTCCGCAGGTGCAGGTCACCTGGGTCACGTTGTAGTCGGGGTGGATGTCGCGCTTCATCGCTGTCCTTTCGGGGTGTGGTCGCCGGGTCGCCAGATGTGTGCGGCGGAGCGCATGGGCGGGAGCCGGAACCACAAAATCGGTCAGCTACCAGTGTGCCAGATGGTTCAACCCCCCAGGGCCACCTGCCATTCCCGGGATCTTTATGGCGGCCCTCCCAGTGGTCACACTAGGCTCCCCGGCACAAACCATCACTTTACTGACAGAAGGAACACTCATCTGATGAAGAGAAGGGTGCGGTCGCTACTCACGACCGCCACGGGGGTCGCCGTTCTTTTCGGAGGCATCGGAGTCACGGGCCTCACCGCCACCAGCGCGTCCGCCTCACAGCACGCGCCGAGCGCCGCGCCGGACTTCACGGGGGATGTCTCGGCCAGCGCGTACGTCCCTGTCGAGGGCGACGCCGGAGCCAGTGTGACGCTCAGGCTCAAGGCCCCTGAGACGGTCAAGAGCGTCACCGGCGGCGTCGTACCGCCGGGAAAGGCCGAGCGGCCGGTCACGTTCGACTTCAAGCCGGGCGCCTCGGTCGTCACGGGCAAGTGGACGATCGGCAAGGACGACCCGGCCGGCGACTGGAAGCTGACCGTCAAGGTCGTCCGCGGCAGCGCGCAGGCCAACGAGTTCGCCGTCAAGGTGTCCGGCAAGCAGGGGATCAGCGCCGCGGCCGTCACCCCCGACCCCGTCAAACTGGTCAAGGGCAAGGACGTGAGGGTCTCGGTCGAGGCCTCGGTCAAAGGCTCCAGCTCGGTGTCGGCCAAGCTCGTCAGCGACGAGAGCAGCGAATACCACGACCTCGGAGCCCTGGCGCGGGAGCCGGACGGCTATCACCGCGGCTCCACCTACTTCAGTGACGACACCGCGGCCGGCGCGTGGACGCTGGAGGTCTACGCGACCCGCGGCGGCGAGGCCCTGAAGAGCCTGACCTCCTTCACGGTGGAGGCCGCCGCGGGCGGCGTCACCAAGAAGGCCAAGGCCAGGGTCACGATCGGCGCGGCCAAGAAGGTGAAGAAGGGCAAGACCTTCAAGGTGTACGGCAAGGCCTTCCGCGGAACCAAGCCGTACAAGGGCAAGAAGCTCAAGATCTACTTCAAGGCCAAGGGCACCAGGACCTACAAGCTCGTCGGATTCGCCACCACGATCTCGTCCGGCAAGTACACCAAGTCGGTGAAGGCCAGGAAGGACGGCTACTTCCGCGTCACGTCGCCCGGCACGTCCAAGACCAGGGCCGCCCTGTCGCCGCAGCGTCTGGTGGACGTCAGGTAGGCGGGGACGCGAAAAGCGGCGGGAGTGACGCTCCCGCCGCTTCTTCGTGTTTCGGCCCGGCTAGTCGCGGTCGTTGCTCACGGTGGTCTTCTGGACCTGGAGCAGGAACTCCGCGTTGGACTTGGTCTCCTTCATCTTCTCCAGGAGAAGCTCCAGAGCCTGCTGCATGTCCAGCGCGTGGAGCACCCGGCGCAGCTTCCAGACGATCTGAAGCTCGTCCTTGGCCATGAGGATCTCTTCCTTACGGGTGCCGGACGCGTCGACGTCCACCGCGGGGAAGATGCGCTTGTCGGCCAGGGAGCGGTTGAGCTTGAGCTCCATGTTGCCGGTGCCCTTGAACTCCTCGAAGATGACCTCGTCCATCTTGGACCCGGTCTCGACCAGGGCCGTGGCGAGGATCGTCAGCGAGCCGCCGTTCTCGATGTTGCGGGCGGCGCCGAAGAAGCGCTTGGGCGGGTAGAGGGCCGTGGAGTCGACACCACCCGACAGGATGCGCCCGGACGCCGGGGCGGCCAGGTTGTAGGCGCGGCCCAGGCGGGTGATCGAGTCGAGCAGGACGACCACGTCGTGGCCCAGCTCCACCAGGCGCTTGGCGCGCTCGATGGCGAGCTCGGCGACCGTGGTGTGGTCCTCGGCGGGACGGTCGAAGGTCGAGTGGATGACCTCGCCCTTGACCGAGCGCTGCATGTCGGTGACCTCTTCAGGCCGCTCGTCCACGAGCACGACCATGAGGTGGCACTCGGGGTTGTTGCGGGTGATCGCGTTGGCGATCGACTGCAGCACCATCGTCTTACCGGCCTTGGGCGGCGAGACGATGAGACCGCGCTGGCCCTTGCCGATCGGCGAGACGAGGTCGATGATCCGCGTGGTGAGGATGTTCGGCTCGGTCTCCAGGCGCAGGCGGTCCTGCGGGTAGAGAGGCGTCAGCTTGTTGAAGTCCGGCCTGTTGCGGGCCTGCTCCGGGTCCATGCCGTTGACCGTGTCGAGGCGGACCAGGGCGTTGAACTTCTCGCGCCGCTCACCCTCGCGCGGCTGGCGGACGGCGCCGGTGATGACGTCGCCCTTGCGCAGGCCGTTGCGGCGGATCTGGGCGAGCGAGACGTAGACGTCGTTGCTGCCAGGCAGGTAGCCGCTCGTCCTGACGAACGCGTAGTTGTCGAGGATGTCGAGGATGCCGGCGATCGGTATGAGCACGTCGTCGTCGCCGATCACGGGCTCGGTGCTGTCGAAGCGGTCGCGGCCACGGCCACGGTTGCGCTCCCTGAAGCGGCCCCGGCGGCCGCGGCCGCCCCGGTCGTCGTCGTCGGCGGCACCGCGCGGGTCGTTGCCGCGGCCACCGGAGTCGGTGACCCGCTCGCGCTGGTCGGAGCGCACGTCACGGCCGCCATCACGACCGCCGTCACGCACGTCACGACCGCCGTCACGCACGTCACGGCCGCCGTCACGCACGTCACGGCCGCCGTCACGCACGTCACGACCGCCGTCACGCACGTCACGGCCGCCGTCACGCACGTCACGGCCGCCATCACGACCGCCGTCACGCACGTCACGGCCGCCGTCACGACCACTGTCACGACCGCTGTCACGGCCACCGTCACGCGAGCTGTCACGGCTGTCGGCGCGGCTCTCGCCACGGCCGCCCTCACCGCGGTCGCTGCCGGAACGGTCGTTGCCGCCACGGTCGCCACGCTCGCCGCGGTCGCGGCGCTCGCCACGCCCACGACGCTCACGGCGGCTCTCGCCACGGTCGCCACGCGGGTCACCCTGCAGGGCTTCGGTGGGCTGAGCAGCCTGCTCGACAACCGGCTCGGCCGCGGCCACCACGGGCTCAGGGGCCGTGACCACCGGCTCGGCGGCCTGCGCGGCCGGCTCTTCCACGGTCTTGGGGCGGGAACGTTCCCGACGGGTGCGGGTGGGCCGCTCCGCGGCGGGAGCCGCGTCGGCCGCGACGGGCGCCTCGGTCACAGAAGCGGGCGCGCCGTCCCCGGTGCCGCCACCCTGCTTCTCCTGGATGGCCGCGATGAGCTGGCTCTTCCGCATGCGCCCGGTCCCGCTGATGCCCAGTTCGGCGGCCATCTTCTGCAGCTCGGGCAGCACCTTGGCGGACAGGCCGGTGCCGGAGCGACGCGCACGCGGCTTGGCCGCGGCACGGGTGGGGGTGTCGCCGGACGCCGCAGGTGTGCCTGGTGCGTCGGAGAGGAGTTCGGTGGTGTCGCTCAACTAAAAGGTCCTTCCCAGGGGTCGGGCGCCGGTTTCATTCAGCCGGGCGTCCCGGATGTGCTTGCGATCCGGCGGGACAGACCGGATCGGGGTGCACTTTGCGATCTTCGGCCGCCGCTGGGGACGGTCGCCACTCTTGGCAAGGGGCTCGTCCAGCTCGCCACAGGACGGTGGCGAATGGATGACACCCCTAAGATTGCTGCCGCCAGCCGGATGTCGAGGTGATTCGAACGCGCAGGTCCCCGTCGTCGCCGCCTCACGTTGGGCCAACCGGGTGTGGGCCAACCGGAGGCAACGGATTCCGGGGAGACAGCCGCGCTGCTCACGCCTCGCGACGTGAAGCATGATGCAGCAATGTATGGCTGACAAGCACGCGCACCCAACAAGGGGGCATCTGGTGCGGCTATCAGCCTAACATCACCAGCGCACACGGCTATTCCCTGAAGGTCTAAAGAGGCATCAGCGTGTCTCGGGGAACTGAACGTTCGCACCAACCGGGTCGACGTCCATTAGCTGGATGTGCCAGTCAGTACCCACTTCTGGCGCGATCAAATCCTGCGAATCCGATGTCGAAAACGCGAGGATCGTGGGACCCGCTCCCGAAACGACCGCGGGCACGCCCACGGCACGCAGACGTTCTACCAGATCCGCGCTCTCGCGCATCGCAGGCGCGCGGTAGTCCTGGTGGAGACGGTCCTCGGTGGCGGCGAGCAGCAACGCCCGCTCAGGCCGCTGGGTCAGCGCGGCGATCAGCAACGCAGCCCTGCCGGCATTGAAGGATGCGTCCTTGTGGGGCACGTCCTTCGGCAGAAGCCCCCGGGCGGTCTCCGTGGCCAGCCGCGTCGCCGGAACGATCACGACAGGACGGATGCTCGCGTCAGGTAGCAGTTTCACCATACGCGGTGCGCCACCATGCTGCGTCCAGGCGATCGTCAGCCCCCCGGCCAGGCAGGGAGCGACGTTGTCCGGGTGCCCCTCCATCTCGGTGGCCAGCGCGAACACCTCGTCGTCGGCCAGATCGCCCTGCTCAGCCAGCGCCCGCGCCGCGAGAATCCCCGCGCAGATGGCCGCCGACGAGCTCCCGAGCCCGCGAGCGTGCGGAATCCTGTTACGACACCGCAACCGGATCCCCGCGGGCTGCGGCACCTTCATCCGGTCGAACGCCCTGCGCATCGCCCTGACGACGAGGTGCCCTTCACCGGTGTCCAGCTCCCCCGCGCCCTCGCCCTCCACGACGACCTGCACACCCCCGCCCTCGTCGAGCGACGCCTCGACCTCGTCGTAGAGGCTCAACGCCAGGCCCAGGGCATCGAACCCCGGCCCCAGATTGGCCGACGTCGCCGGCACCCGGATGTCAACGGTCCTCATTCGTCAGCCTTCCTCGCCACTTGCCCTCTTCGGGGTTCCGGTCCTGCGAGACCGCGCTCTGTTCTCTATGGGCGTACGCGATCCGTCTCCATGTCCGTACGTGACCGGCCCGTCAGTCATCGGTACGGCACTCCGTCACGGTCAAGAAGTTCACCGTCCACGCCCCCCGCGCACACACTTACCCCTCGCGCACACACGAGCCCCCGGTGCACGTCGGAGCATGCGACACACACGTTCACCCGGCATCCACCCGCCATTCACGCACACCCGCGCATGCCCGGCTGCGTCTTCCTTCGACTTCCAGGCGCCGGGCCGGCGAGGTGGGGTGAGGCGGAATTCGGCGCGACGCGTACGGGCCTCCAGTACGGAGGTGAACACCTTCACGCGTGAACACCTCCGCGCGGGCGGGCGGGCGGGCGCGCGCACGCCCGCGCGGGCGCACGATCCTTCTTCTGCGGACGACTCCTCCAGAAGACCCTCGACCGCCCGCTCCTTGAAGAGACTCCCGACAGCCCGGTTCTCCACAAGAGACTTGACGATCCGCACCCTCACGGACATCCGTCACGGGCGCGCCGCCGCAGTGCCACGAAGATGCCCGCGGCGGGCACCCGCCCAGCACCCCTCAGGCGAGGTTGAGGGCCGCCGCGGCCGCGTGGACGTCGATGGGGATGGTGACCGGCGCCGGGGCGCCGGAGATCGCCCAGTCCGGGTCCTTGAGGCCGTTGCCCGTGACCGTGCAGACGATGCGCTGCCCGGGGGCGACGAGGCCCTGGGAGTGGGCCTGCAGCAGGCCCGCGACGCTGGCCGCCGAGGCCAGCTCCACGAAGACGCCCTCTTCCTGGGCGAGGAGCTTGTAGGCGGCGGCTATCTGGCGGTCGGTGACCGCCTGGATGGCGCCGCCGGACTCGTCGCGGGCGGCCGTGGCGAGCTGCCAGGAGGCGGGGTTGCCGATGCGGATGGCGGTGGCGATGGTGTGCGGGTGGGCGACGGGGGCGCCGTCGACGATGGGCGCCGCGCCGCTGGCCTGGAAGCCGAACATGCGGGGGCGCTTGGTGGAGACGCCGTCGGTGGCGTACTCCTGGTAGCCCATCCAGTAGGCCGAGATGTTGCCGGCGTTGCCGACGGGGATGCAGTGGATGTCGGGCGCGTCGCCGAGGGTGTCGACGATCTCGAAGGCGGCGGTTTTCTGGCCCTGCAGCCTGAACGGGTTGACGGAGTTGACCAGGGCGATCGGGTAACTCGACGACAGCTTGCGCGTCATCTCCAGGCAGTCGTCGAACGAGCCCTCCACCTGCAGGAGCGTGGCGCCGTGGACGAGGGCCTGGGCCAGCTTGCCCATCGCGATCTTGCCGCGGGGCACCAGCACGGCGCAGGTGAGTCCGGCGCGGACGGCGTAGGCGGCGGCCGAGGCGGAGGTGTTGCCGGTGGAGGCGCAGATGACCGCCTTGGCGCCCTCTTCGACGGCCTTGCTGATGGCCATGGTCATGCCGCGGTCCTTGAAGCTGCCCGTCGGGTTGGCGCCCTCGACCTTGAGGTGGACGTCGCAACCGGTGAGGGCGGAGACGCGGTGCGCGGGCACCAGCGGCGTGCCGCCCTCGAGCAGCGTGATGACGGGCGTCTTCGGGGTGACCGGAAGACGCTCGCGGTACTCCTCGATGAGGCCACGCCAGGACCTGCTCATAGATGTCTCCCTACCTGCGCTGTTGGGCACCGAGTGTACGGGGTGAGGAGGGTTGACGCGGAGCCGCGTCCACTGCATGGACAGGGCCTTTGAGAACGCCATAATTCAGGAAATTCTCAGCATCTCTCGATAAGGTCACGGCAGGGGGGTCACCACGATGAACGCGCGTCCTGCTCTGCCGCAGAACGACTATTCGGCTCTGCTTCCACCGGATCTCGGCGCCTGGTCACCCAGCCTGTCCGTAAGCGTGGTGATTCCCGCGCACGGCGGTCCGCACCTGGATCTGACACTGGCGGCGCTGGCCGCGCAGACCTATCCGGGGCACCTCATGGAGGTCCTGGTCGTGGACGACGGCAGCGAGCCTGCCATCCGCCTGCCGGACCTTCGCCCGGACAACACCCGCGTGGTCAGGCCGCGGACCGGCTGGGGCATCTCCAACGCCGTCAACACCGGCGTGAAGGCCGCCGACGGCGAGATCATCCAGCGGCTGGACTCCGACATGGTGGCCTGCCGCGAGCACATCGAGGCGATGGCACGCTGGCACCACGTGACCGACTATCTGGTCACCATCGGCATGAAGAAGTTCGTCGAGGCGCCACCGCTCACCGCCCGCGAGGTCTACGCCGCCAGGCGGCTGGGAGAGGTGTTCGACCTGGGGCAGGCCGTGGCCAGCTCCACCGAGGCGACGATCGCCAAGACCGACGGGCTGCGCAAGAGCCGCAACCCCTACCACGTGTGCACCGGCCCGACCTTCGCCCTGCCGAGGGAGGTCTTCCACGCCGTGGGGGGCCTGGACCCGAACGTGGTCCGCGGCGAGGACACCGAGTTCGCCTACCGGCTGGCCATGCACGGCGTGGTGTTCGTGCCGGAGATGGAGGCGCAGGCCGTGCATCTCGGGCTGCCCGCCCAGCACCGGGAGCGCGAACGCGCCGTGCGGGCCGTCGAGCCGCACCTCGCGCACCGCATCCCGCTCCGCCGTGACCTGCGCAAGGAACGGGGCCGCCGGTGGCTGGTCCCCTACGTCGAGATCGTGCTGGACGTCACCGACACCTCCGAGTCGGTGGTCCGGCAGGCGGTGTCGGCGGCGCTGGACGGCAAGCTGCAGGACGTGGTCGTCACACTCGTCGGCCCTTGGTCCCGGCTGCGCGAGGGGCGGCGTTCCGTGCTCGGCGACCCGTGCTTCGAGCTGCGACTGATGCGCGACCTGTTCGCGCACGACGACCGGATCAGGCTCATCGACGAGGCGGCGCCGACGCCCGCGCCCACGCCGTTCCGCTACCGGGGGCCGGTGGACGTGCCGCTGCACCGGGCGACGCTGGAGCGCATGATCGAGACCGTGCAGAAGGACCTGACCGGCGTGCTGATCGTGGACCTGCCGGACGGCCGCGAGGCCCGCCTGGAGCGCACCTCCGCGCTGGCCCGCGCGGCACTGCTGGCCGGCCCCGGCGACGAGCCGGACGACATCATCGAGAACACCCACGGCGTACGGCACGTGTCCCCTGACCGCTACTGGCCGCAGCCTCCGGCGCAGCAACCGGCCGCCGTGACGATCCCGGCCCCGGCCCCCGCCGCCTTCGACGCCGGCGAGCGCAGCCTGCTGGGCAGGCTGAAGTCCGCCCTGCGCCCGAGCTGAGCCCCGGCTACCGGCCGCCCTTCCTGCCCAGGGCGCGCCTGACCGTGGCCGACATGAGGGCCCGCAGGCTCTCCTGGGTGCGGGTGGCGGAGGCGAGCCGGCGCCGCAGGCCCGCGGCGTCCCGCCGGAGCTCTCCGACCTCGCGGCGCAGCCCGACCGCGGTCCTGCGCCAGGTGCCCGCCTCGTCGCGCCACTTGCCGACCTGGGCGCGCAGCCGTTCGGCCTCTGCGGTCAGCCGCGCCACGTCGGCCTCGGCCTTGATCCTGGCCCTGTAGGCGCCGCGGCGGCCGAGCGGCGCCTTCGGCTCACAGGCGAAGCCGTACGTCTCGCCCTCCACCCAGGCGACGGCGGAGACGTCGTCGACGACGTCGTCCAGCTCCTCCTGAGGCCCCGCGAGGAGGCGGGCCCTGGCGAAGGACGCCGTGCGCTCCAGGCGGGCGGCCACGACACCCGATGGCGACTCGTCGAGCAGCACGTTGACCAGGCCGAGCCCGTCGGCGCGTGACAGTTCGAGCAGGGCCGCCAGGGAGTCCTCGCCGGGCGCCCATCCGGGTGGCAGGCGCAGCACGTACGGGACGGTGAAGCCGGTCTCGCCCGTGGTGGAGAACCGCACCCGGCCCTCGTGCTGGTAGTGGCCGTGCACCAGGACCAGTTCGAGCGCGGGATCGTTCAGCGGGGCCCGGCGATCGCGGCCGAGGCCGTCCCACGGGCCGACGATGACCACGCGCAGGTCGTACTGGGTGCCGGCGAGCAGCGCGTCGACGGTGGCGCGCACGCTCTCGTAGCCGGCCGTGCCGTCCACCACGGCCTCGACGTACGGGATCTTCCACTGCCGGGCGGGATGGGAGCGCAGCCAGCGGTAGGCGGGGATGCGGTCGGCCACGAACGCGAAGCTGACCCGGTCGATGCGCTGCTTGTGCCGCATCCGCATGGTGGGGCCGAGGTGGTAGGCGCGGGCCTCGGGCTCGGGCACGAAGACCGCGCCCGCCTGCCCCAGCCGGTAGCCCATCTCGGTGTCCTGGCCCAGGATCAGCTCGTCGTCCATCGGCCCCGCGGCCTCGATCAGCCGGGCGTTCACCGAGGTGGCGCCGCCCACGTGCACGCTGAAGGGGCGCTGGGTGCCGTCGGTGAGCCCGTTGGTGCGCTCGACCAGGTCGACGATCCAGCGGTGCGGCTCGGCGGGCTCGAAGTAGGACTCGAGGTCGTCCGGCAGCTCGGCGGGCAGCGGGGCCTCGCTGAAGCGCATGTATCCGGTGACGACGAGGTAGGGGGCGGTGTGGTGCCAGCGCATGTGGGCCTCGACGGCGCCGGGCGTGAGCACGACGTCGGAGTCGAGCCAGTGGATGACGTCGCCGGTGGCCTCGGCCAGGCCGGCGTTGCGGGCGTTGGCCCTGCCGGGGGTTTCGCAGCGGATCAGCCGCGTGCCGTGCGGGCGGGTGGCGGGCAGCCGCAGCGGTGGCGTGCTGCCGTTGTCGACGACGATGACCTCGGTCAACTCCGCCGGGTAGGTCTGCCTGGCGAGCCCCGCCAGCACCAGGTCGAGTTTGTCCTGGGCGCCGTAGGCGGGCACGACCACGCTGACGCGCAGCTCCGGATCGAACTTCTCGGGCGGCTCGAGAACGCGGTAGTCGTTGCCGCGCACCCTCATGCGGTCTCCATCAGCAGGCTCGGGCGGAATCCGCGCCACTGGCTGGTGGCCACCTTGAGGAAGTGGGCGAGCGGGAGCTGCCAGGTGTGCTCCTCGCTCAGCCCGCGGCGTAGCACGTAGCCGAGGCCGTGGGTGCGGTAGATGCGGGCTCCTGCCTCGTGAGCGGTCTTGAGGAACTCGCGGTCCACTGCCCGAGGAAGCCCAGGAAATCCCCCTATATCGCGAAATTTCGCCAGAGGCAGCGTGATCGTGCCGCCCGCGACATGCTCCGCCCACACCTCGCTCGGATAGGCCGCCCCGGTCGCGAACGTCGTCCGTCTGATCGTGGCGCGCAACGGCTCCAGGTAGAAGAACTCGCCGGTGGCGCCCACCACGTCGGCGCCCGAGTAGGAGGCCGCCAGCACCAGGTCGGCCAGGTGGTCCGGGCCGTACCAGTCGTCGTCGTCCCACTTGGTGAGGTGGTCGCCGCTCGCCAGGGCGGCCGCGCGGTTGAGCACCTCGCCGAACGGCACCTCGGCCGCCGCCTCGATCCAGCTCACGGGCAGCGGGCATGCCTCGACGGCCTGCCGCACCTCGTCGTAGCCGACCCCGTGCAGGCCGAGGATCACCTCCACTTCGACCCCGCGCTGGCGCGCCATCTGGGCGAGCGCGCCACCGGCGAACCGGGGCCGCTTGGTCGCCATCACGACGCTGACCTTGGGCGTGGCGGCAGGTCGGGCGGCCAGGCGGCGCAGCCGTACGCTGTGTTCCTCGCGCCGCAGGCCGGCCAGGCAGCGCGCGGTGCCGTCGGGGGTGTGGTCGAGCCAGCTCCGGTCGGTGAGCAGCGCGGCCAGGCCTGCGGGGACCCAGGCGGGCGCGCGCCCGGCGGTCAGCGGCACCCCGGCGGCGGCCAGCAGCAGGAGCGCGTCGAGGGGCACCTCGCCCGCGGGCCACTCGATGTCGAGGCCGCGCAGGGGGCGCAGCTGCGCGAGGTCGGGCGGCTGACCGTCGACGACCCAGGCGCCCTCGTGCCAGTGCAGGCGGGCGAGCCCCTTCTCCGGCGTGCGCAGGAAGCCGGCTGGGGTGAAGGTCATGCTTGGGTGCTCCTTGACCGGCGGGACTCGATCGGCGCCCACGATACGCCGGTTTTACTCATGCGTAGACGCGTGGTGCACTTCGGCATGACAACCGGAGAAGATCACCCGGCACATTCACAGTTGGCATCCAGCTACATATGGCACGGTAGAGGTGCATGTTCATTAAGGTGTCATTAATACCCTGACGCCCGATTAATCATGACTACGAAAGGATTGCGCGGATGCCTCGTCGGCTGGCAGCGACCACTGCCGTCCTCGGAGCACTGGCCGTCACGGGGCTCGTGCTGCTGATGCTCACCGGCCTGCTCGCGCCGGGCGAGGCCGCGGCCATCGGGGGATTCGCGGTCTGCCTGGCCGCGCTGGCCTTCCTGGTGCTGACCGTGCGCCGTCTCGACGGCAAGGCGCACCGGATCGACCTGCGGGTCAAGAAGTACGAGGCCGAGCTGGCCCGCACCACCACCGCCCTGCGCGGCATCGAGTCGCGGCTGGACGGGCTGACGCGCGCCGTCGAGGAGTCCGCCGCGCGCCGCGGCGAGGACCTCGCCGCCATCCTGGCCTCGCTCGGCGAGGACCGGGTCAACGCCATGACCCGCGCCCGAGAGGTGGAAGAGCTGCGCGAAGAGGTCCGCGCGCTGGTCAAGGACCGCGTATGACCCGGATCAGGCACAACGACTACGGCGTGCTGCGACCGCCGGCGCCCGGCTCCTGGCATCCGCGGCTCACCGTCTCCGTCGTCATCCCCGCCTACGACTGCCAGCAGGCGCTGGAGCGTACGGTGGCCTCGCTCGCCCATCAGACCTACCCCGCCGAGCTCGTCGAGGTGGTCGTCGCCGACGACGGCAGCGAGCCGCCGATCGAGCTGACCGGCGCCCGGGTGGTGCGGGTGACGCGGGGCTGGGGCCGCGGCGCCGCCCGGCAGACCGGGCTGCTCGCCGCCACCGGCGACGTCGTCCACTGGCTCGACGCCGACATGGTCCTGGCCGAGGACCACCTGGAAGCGCACATGCGCTGGCACCACCTGATCGACTACGCCGCGGTGATCGGCGACACCCGTTTCGTGGAGTCGCTGGACGAGGAGGGCGAGCAGACCCCCTACACCCGCAAGACGCTGGAGTCGACCAGGATGCTGAAGGACGCCGCCTCGAACGCGTACCTCCTGCACACCGGAGCCTCCACCTCGGTCAGAGCCGACCTGCTGCGCGCCGCCGGCGGCGTCGACGCCCGTCTGAACATGGCCGAGGACACCGAGCTCGGCTACCGGCTCGCGCAGGCGGGCGCCGTGTTCATCCCCGACCCCCTCGCCCGGGCCCGGCACGTCGGCCCGTCCACGGTCATGCTGCGGGAGAAGGACGTCCACCGGCACAACTGGTCCTTCCTCGGCGACCTCATCCCGGATCTGCGCTGGTTGCGCAACCATCCACGGCGCAACTGGCTCGTCCCCTACGTGCGGGTGGTCGTGGCCGCCACCACCTACGAGCAGACGCGCGCCACGGTCGACTCGGCGCTCGCGGGCACCCTGACCGACGCCGCCGTCACCATCGTCGGCCCGTGGGGCAAGCTCACCGGCGAGCGCCGCTCCAGCCTCGACGACCCGCTGCTGGACCTGCGGCTGGTGCACAACCTGTACGCGCACGAGCAGCGCGTGGAGTTCGCCGAGAGCACGCCGGTCTCCGTCGCGCCCGCCCCCTTCTCCGTGAGCGTCCCCACCGGCTGGGTGCTCGGCGCCGACACGCTCACCACGCTGGTACGGCTGGCCGAGCAGGACACGCTGGGCCTGGTCAGCGCCGTGCTGTCGGAGGGCGCGGACGGGATCGAGGTGGCCAGGCTGGAGCGCACGGCCGCGTTCTCCCGAGCCGCCCTGTTCCACGGCCAGGCCGACGAGCTGGTGGACGAGATGTTCGGGTCGATCTGGGTGAGCGGTCAGGAGTACGGCTTCGCCCCCGCCGAGGAGGCCGAGCCGCTGACCGGAGACGCGGCCAAGTGGCGCGGAGTCGCCGCCGAACGCGCCACCGAGCTGGCGGCCGCGCGCGCCGAGGTCGCCCGGCTGACCGCCGAGGTCGATCGGCTGTCCGCGGCGCCCGTCCCCCCGGCGGGCGGCAACGGCCCCCTCAACTCGCTGATCAGGCACCTGCGGAGTGCCGGATGATCCGGCGCCTGCTGGACGAGCTGCCCGAGGCCCGGGTGTATCTCGCGGGCATCGACGACCTGGACATCTCCAGCGGCATCGGCCGGGACGCGACGCGCTGCGTCGACCTGGACCGCGACGTGCTGGAGCCGGCCGAGCAGCAGGTCGAAGAGGTGCTGGTGCTCGTCGGCACCCCCGCCGACCTGCGCCGGGCCGCCACGCTGCACAAGCTGCTTCCTGACGCGGGACGGGTGGTCGTGGCCGTCCTCGACACGCCCGCCTCGCATCCCGCCCCGGTGCCCACGCCCACGCCGGCGCACCGGTGGCGCTCGCTCACCGACCTGCGCGTGTGCAGGCGCAAGGAGCGGGTCTGGGTGGTGGACGCGCGGTTCTCCACCGCGACGCCCGCCGGCCGGACCGTGACCGCGACGGCACGCGCCTTCGCCGGGCACCGGCTGGACGTGATCGCGGCGCCCGCGGCGGCGATCGCGGGCGTCGGCGCCGCGGACTGGCGGCCGGGCGACCCCAACGCCACGCCGGCCGAGGTGACGGGACCGGTGCCGGAGCGCGTCGGCGCGCCCGGCAGCGACGTGGTACTCCGCACGCTCGACGGTGCGGATGCGCACGAGACCGGTGGCGCCGGCGCGGCCGGTGACGACACGGGATGGGCCGGCGACCAGACGCCCGTGGAGCGGCCCACGCTGAAGGCCGCCACCTGGGAGCGGCTGGGCCGGCCCGGCGGGACCGAGCTGCCGCTGGCGGACCCCGACGTGCTCGCGGAGCCGTCCATGATCCCCCCGGTGGACGAGCGCCTGGTGAACCCCCAGGGCTTCGTCACCACCCCCGCGCGCGGCATGGCGAGCCTGGCCGAACGGGACGGGCGCTGGGCGGTGCTGCTCGACGGGCGCACGGTGACGACGTTCGCCGGGTCCGGCGGCGTGACCGACGCGGACGTGGCCAGGCTGCGGCAGATCCGCGGCGTCGAGATCGACTGGCACCACGCCCACAGCGGGCCGCTCACCGCCGTCCGGGTGCTCGCCGGGCTGGCGACCGCCGGAGTGCCGCTGGTCACCGGCGCGGCGCCGCGATGGGCGGGCGCGCTCGGCGAGGAGCTCATCTCGCTCATCCAGACCTCCCCCGACCTCTCCGACGAGCTCCGGCGGGAGGAGCACAGCATCCGGTTGCGCCGCACGGCGCTGCGCACCCACGGGGTGGCCGCCCGCTGGGAGCAGCTCGGCGCCCCGGCCTCCGCTCCCCCGCTCACCTCGGTCCTGCTCGCGACCCGCCGCACCGACATGGTGGGATTCGCCCTCGACCAGATCTCCCGCCAGCGCGACGCCCGCCTAGAAGTGGTCCTCGCCCTGCACGGCGTCCCCCAGCGACACCCTGACGTGGCCGCCGCGATCGCGGCCTTCGACGGCCCGCTGACCGTGTTCGAGGCCGACCGGCAGGCCGTCTTCGGCGAGGTGCTGAACGAGGCGGCGGCCAGGGCGTCCGGCTCCTTCCTGCTGAAGATGGACGACGACGACTGGTACGGCCCCGACTTCCTCGCCGACCTGCTGCTGGCGCACTCCTACTCGGGCGCGCAGGTGGTGGGGACGGTGCCGGAGTTCGTCTACCTGGCCGCGATCGACGTCACCGTGCACCGCAGGCAGATCACCGAGCAGATCACCAGCTTCGTCGCCGGCGGCACGATCCTGGTCGAGCGCTCGGCCTTCCAGGCGGTGGGCGGCTTCCGCCCGCTGCGCCGCTCGGTGGACACGCAGTTCCAGGAGGCGCTGCAGGCGGCGGGCGGCCAGATCTACCGCACCCACGGACTGGGCTACATCCTGCGCCGCGGCCCCGCCGCCAACCACACCTGGCAGGAGCCGATCGGCACGTTCCTGCAGCGCAACAGGCGGCAGTGGCGCGGATTCCGCCCGAACGCCCTGATGGAGCTCGACGGGAGCCTGACCACATGACCACCGGCCGCGACATGCCCGTGCCGCGCATCCGGCGCAACGACTACGGCGTCCTGACCCCGCCCGACCTCGGCGCCTGGGATCCCACGCTCACCGTGACGGTCGTCATCCCGGCCCACGACCGCCAGGAGACCCTGGACCTCACGCTGGCGGCGCTGGCGGCCCAGACCTACCCGGGCGGCCTGCTCGACGTGATCGTGGTCGACGACGGCAGCGCCACCCCGCTGCGCCTGCCCGCGCTCGTCCCCGCCCGCACCAGACTGATCTCCAGCCCACCGGGCGGCTGGGGCCGGGCCTGGGCCGTGCAGGCGGGCGTCGACGAGGCCACCGGCGAGGTGATCTTCGTCCTGGACGCCGACATGGTCCCGCACCGCCACCACGTCGAAGCCCAGCTCCGCTGGCACCACCTGGCCCCGTACGTGGTGGCCCTGGGGTGGATCGACTTCACCTCGGCCACCGGCCCGCTGCCCACCCCGCAGGCGGTGCGCGCGGCCCTGGAGGCGGGGGCGGAGGACAAGCTGTTCCCGCTCTCCGCGCACCGCCACGACTGGGCCGAGAAGATCATCCATGATCACGACGGCCTGCGCACCGCCCCGAGTTCCCTGGCCACCCGCATCCACGTCGGCGCCACGGTCTCCTACCCGGCGGCGCTCCTGCGCTCCGTGGGCGGCATGGACACCTCCCTGGTCCTGGCCGAGGACACCGAGCTCGGCTACCGCCTGACCCAGGCGGGGGCGGTCTACGTCCCGGACCCCGAATCCCGCGCCTGGCACATCGGCCTGCCCACGGCCATGCGCGACTTCGCCGCGCTCAAGCGCTACAACGACCCCTACGTCGCCGACAGGGTGCCCTACCGCCGCTACCTGCGCACCGAACCCGGCCGCCAGTGGCTGGTCCCGTACGTGGACGCGCTCGTGCCGACGGCGGCATTCGAGGACGTGCGGGCGACGGTCGACGCCCTGCTGGGCGGTTCGGTGCCCGATGTCAGGGTCACCGTCCCAGGCCCGTGGGAGTCCCTCGGCACCGGGCGCCGCTCACCTCTGCGCGACCCGGACCTCGACCTCCGCCTCGTCCACGCCACCTTCGAGCACGACCCCCGCGTCCACCTCGCGGACGCCCCGCCGGGCCGGGGAATCGCGCCTTTCCGGCTGCTCGTGCCGGCGGGCTGGATGCCGGGCGAGGACACCGTGCAGCGATTGGTCGACCACCTGGAGGAGCACGACGGCGGCGCCCTGTGCGTGGCGCTCGACGAGACCCCGGAGGGCGTGACGGTGGCCCGCCTGGAGCGCACCGCGGCGCTTTCCCGGGCCGCGCTCGTCGCCCGTCCGGGCGAGTACCCGGACGACGTGCTGCACGAGGTGTTCGGGCTGGAATGGGTGGACGGCGAGTCGTGGGGCTTCAAGCGGCGGCCCGAGGTCTATCCTCCGCGCCGCCGCCCCGTCTCCGAGCTCGACCGGCTCGCCGTCCGGCACGACAAGGAGATCGCCCTGCACCGCAAGCGCACCGCCGCCCTGCGGGCCGAGCTGACGCAGCTGCGCCGGGAGGCGGGCAAGAACGGCCGGGACGCGGCGCGATGGCGCGAGAAGGCGGAGGCGTGGCGGCGCGAGGCCGTCAGCCTGGCCAAGGACCAGGACCGGACGGTGCTCAAGCGCGCGGTCCGCCGCGTCCGCAGGCTCGCCTTCCCGGACACCTGAGCCGGGGGCTCGCGGAGACTCACCGCATCCGCGAGCTCTCCCGCCCCGGATCGCTACTCGTCGCCCTCGACGCGCATGACGCTCGCGACCGCCCGGACGATGTCCAGCTCGCGCAGGCCCTCCATGGTGGCCGTCAGGGCGGCGTCCGTGGCACGGTGGGTGACGATGACCAGCTGGGCGTCGTCGCCGTGGCCCTCCTGCCTGACCGTCTGGATGGAGACGTCGTGCTTGGCGAACAGCTCCGCCACCCTGGCCAGGACGCCGGGCTTGTCGGCCACGTCCAGCGCCACGTGGCAGCGGGTGACCGTCTCCCCCATCGGGTGCACGCCCAGGGAGGCGTAGGTGGACTCGTCGGGACCCCGGGTGCCGGCCAGGCGGTTGCGGGCCACGGCCACCAGGTCGCCCAGGACGGCCGAGGCGGTGGGCGCGCCGCCCGCGCCCTTGCCGTAGAACATGAGCTGCCCGGCCGACTCGGCCTCGACGAAGACCGCGTTGTAGGCCTCCCCGACCCCGGCCAGCGGGTGCGACCTGGGGATCATGGCGGGGTGGACACGGACGCCGATCGAGCGGCCGTCGTCGGAGCGGGCGCAGATGGCCAGCAGCTTGATGACGTACCCCATGGCCTTGGCGGAGGCGACGTCGGTGGCGGTGATGTCGGTGATGCCCTCGCGGTGCACCTCCGCCGCGGTGACCCGGCTGTGGAAGGCGAGCCCGGCGAGGATCGCCGCCTTGGCGGCCGCGTCGAAGCCCTCGACGTCGGCGGTGGGGTCCGCCTCGGCGTAGCCGAGGGTCTGGGCCTCTTCCAGGGCGTCGGTGAACGACGCGCCGGTGGAGTCCATCTTGTCCAGGATGTAGTTCGTGGTGCCGTTGACGATGCCGAGGACCCGTTTGACGTGGTCTCCGGCCAGGGACTCGCGCAGCGGGCGCAGCAGCGGGATGGCGCCGGCGACGCTGGCTTCGAAGTAGAGGTCGCCGCGACCGGTGCGGGCGGCCTCGTGCAGGGTGGCGCCGTCCTCGGCCAGCAGCGCCTTGTTGGCGGTGACGACGGACTTGCCCCTGGCCAGGGCGGCGGTGATGAGGGATCGCGCGGGCTCGATGCCGCCGATGACCTCGATGACGATGTCGACGTCGTCACGGGTGACCAGCGACTCGGCATCCGTGGTGAGCAGGGCGGGGTCGACCTCGACATCGCGCTTGCGGGCCAGACGGCGGACGGCCACCCCGGCCAGCTCCAGCGGGGCGCCGATGCGGGCGGCCAGGTCGTCGCCCTGCTCGTGGAGGAGGCGGATGACCTGCGAGCCGACCACTCCACAGCCCAAGAGGGCCACCTTCAACGGTTCGCTCACAGTTGCCCTCTCAACAAGTCGTCCTCGGTCTCGCCCTGCACGATCACGCGGGTCTTGCCGCCGGAGACGGCGACCACGGCGGGCCTGGGCAGGTAGTTGTAGTTGTTCGCCAGTGACCGGCAGTAGGCGCCCGTCGCGGCGATCGCGATCAGGTCGCCGGGGGCCAGGTCGGCGGGCAGGTAGCAGTCGCGGACGATCATGTCGCCGCTCTCGCAGTGCTTGCCGACGACGCGGCTCAGCATCGGCTCGGCGGTGCTCTCGCGACTGGCGAGCACGGCGGTGTACTCGGCGCCGTAGAGGGCTGTGCGGACGTTGTCGCTCATGCCGCCGTCGATGCTGACGTAGGTGCGCAGCCCCTCGACGTCCTTGACGGTGCCGACCTCGTAGAGGGTGATGCCGCCGGGGCCGACGATGGCGCGGCCGGGCTCCACGGTCAGCCGGGGCACGGGCAGGCCGGCGTCGGTGCAGACCTTGTGCACGATCTCGCGCAGGCCGTCGGCGATGCCCTTGACGCCGGGGGCCTCGTCGTCGTCGACGTAGGCGATGCCGTAGCCGCCGCCGAGGTCGAGCTCGGGCAGCACGACGTCGTGCTCCTCCTTGATCTGCACGAGCAGGGTGGCCAGGCGGCGCGCGGCCACCTCGAACCCGGCGGTGTCGACGATCTGGGAGCCGATGTGCGAGTGCAGGCCGACGAGCTCCAGCGACGGCAGCGCGAGGATGCGGCGCACCGCCTCGGCGGCGGCGCCGGTGTTGAGCGACAGGCCGAACTTCTGGTCGTCGTGCGCCGTGGCGATGAACTCGTGGGTGTGCGCCTCGACGCCGGTCGTCACCCGGATCATGACCTTGGGCCGCAGGCCGCGCTGCTCGGCGAGGAAGCCGAGCCGGGCGATCTCCTCGTAGGAGTCGACCACGATGTGCCCGACGCCGGCCTCCAGGGCCCTGGTGAGCTCGGCGACGGACTTGTTGTTGCCGTGGAGCGTGATGCGCTCGGCTGGGAAGCCCACGCTGAGCGCGACGGCCAGCTCGCCGCCACTGGCGACGTCGAGGCCGAGGCCCTCGTCCTGAAGCCAGCGGACGATCTCCTTGCACAGGAACGCCTTGCCGGCGTAGTGCACCTCTGAGCCGGCGAAGGCGGTGGCGTAGTCGCGCATGCGGGAGCGCACGTCGTCCTCGTCGAGCACGTACAGCGGGGTGCCGTACTCGCGGGCCAGGTCGCGGACGTCCATGTGACCGACCGTGAGCGCGCCATCGGTCCGGCCCGACGTTCGCGGCCAGATCGCGGGGTTGATCCGGTTGAGGTCGTCGGGCGCCAGCGGCGGGCGCTCGTGGGGCGGCGTCTCGGCGTGACGGTCCCCGGCAGGATGGGCGAATCGACTCACCCGAACGAGGCTATCGGAACCGCAGTTCGCCCTGGACCGGCTGACCACGTATCGAGACGCGATCACCGTACCGAAGCGGATTTTTTACGCTTTTTCGCCTTTATGCCGGATATTTTGCTAGCCGTCACAGCCGATCCGGCCCGACCAGCACATCCTGTACGGCCCGCGCCAGCCGTACCCGCGCCGCGTGCACCGCCCCGGGCTCCGCGTCCCCGACCGGCACGGCGGGCGCGTGCTCGTGGGCGTCGTGGTAGGCCAGGGCCAGCCGCACGAGGTACGCCTCCCACCCCGGATCCCGGCTCGCCAGCCGGCCGGGCAGCTCGGCCAGCACGCGCAGCACCCCCCGATCGCGGGGATCGTCGAGCAACTCGGGCCGGAAACCGCCGGGCACGCCGAGGTCCCGTGCCCAGCGCCGCACGGCCACCGCGCGGGCGTGTCCGTAGCGCACCACGAAACCGGGGTTGTCCCAGGTCCGGGGGAAGTCGGGCCAGCCGGGATCCGGCAGGCCGAGCGGCGCCACCTCCTCCAGCAGCGCTCCCGGCACGGCCACCACGATCCGCAGGAACCCGTTGGGCCGCACCGACACGCCGGCGACCCCGGGCAGCGAGCGCACCCGCTCGGCCAGCTCGGCGGGCGGGACCCGGCGCCGCAGCGCGGCCGCGGACACGTAGGCGGCCTCGCGCTCCCACGTGCCCTCCGGCGCCGGCGGCTCGCCGAGCACTCCGGCCAGCCGCCCAGGTGTCACCGTGCGGGCCTCAGATGAGCGCGTGCGGCTCCGCGGAGCCGTACTCGACCAAATGGGCGGCGCCGAGCATCCAGCGGTCCTCGTCGCGTACGCGCACGTAACCGAACCGGTCGGCGGAGAAGACCTTGATCCCGTCCTGGCGGCACTGGCGCATGAGCACCTCGTCCCAGCCTTCGGTCAGGTCGGCGAAGCCCGTCTCGCGCAGGGTGTTGCGGCGGGCGAGCAGCGTGGCGCCGGAGATCTCCGGCAGGTAGGAGTATTCGGCGTCGGGCTGCTTGAGCAGCGTGGCCTGCGGCTTGCGCAGGTGGGCGTAGAAGGCGGCCTTGCCGACGATGTCGGCGGTGCTGAAGAGGAAGGCCCGGCGCAGGTCGGCCAGGTAGTTGCCGCCGTAGACGTCACGGGGGTCCATGACCGCGACCAGGTCGGCCTCGCAGAGGTCGAGCCCGCGGCCGAGCATGGCGCCGACCGTCATGTCGGGGTGCAGGCGGCGGTAGACGACGTCGGCGTCCGGCAGGGTGTCGCGGGCGCGCTGCTCGGCCTCGGGCGGGCCGATGACGATGAGCTGGACCACCCCGCTCTGCCGGGCGGCCTGGGCCAGCGCGTGCTCCATCCGGGAGGCGTCCGGGATGGCGAGCAGGACGGAGACGTCCAGCGTGGCGCGGGCGCTGGGCAGGCCCACCGCCTCCAGGAGGGTGTCGACGCGGTCGGTCATCGTGCCGCCGCTGTAGGCGCGGCGCAGGGCCACGTGCGCCCTGCGGGTGTCGGGGTCGTCGCCGATGGGGGTGCCGCAGGCGGCGATCTCGGTCAGCCGCCACTGCGGGGTGCCGGACGGGCAGTCGACCGCGGCGGGCCAGCGGTAGGAGGTGAGCACGTCGGGGTAGCTCAGGTGACCGGGCAGGAGCTGGTCGAGGGTGAGCACCCGGTCGATGCGACCACCCGCCAGCGGCAGGGGGTTGTGCACGCGTGGCTGGACGCCGAACTGCAGACGAGGCCAGCCGACCGTCAGATCGGTGGTGAAGCGGTGCTCGAACAGCTCGGCCGAGGCGGCGTAGGCGGAGACGTCGCCCTGCGTGTGCCAGAACACGGTGCGGATGCCCCGCTCGGCGCACCAGGCCAGCAGCGCCCTGAGCCCCTCTCCCGGCTCGCCGCGCAGCTCCTCCGCCCACGGCCCGCGCGTGACGGACTCGACCACGAGCAGGTGCGGCACCTCCTGCGGCAGCACCCGGGCGAAGTCACGCGGCGTGAACCCGGTGGTCTGCCGCCACTCGTAGCGCAGCAGCGCCTCGACGTGCGGCTCGGCGATCACCGCCGCCGTGATGTGCGGGCGGGTGTTGGGCCCCGTCGGGACGCGGAACGGCTTGAGCTTGAAGGAGGCGCCGCCGAGCGTCCTGGTCGAGGTGGTGGCCTGGAAGGCGGCGCCGGGGCGCTCGTCCCTGGCCTTGCCGCCGGCGACCGGCTTGCGCTTGGGCGCGGTGGGGCGCTTGACCGGCTTGGTGGCGCCCTTGAGCTCCTTGGCCAGGCGCACCGGGTTGCTCTTGCCGCTCTTGATGGCGTCGCCGAGGCGGTTCCAGCGGGCCACCTTGATCGAGGAGAGCTTCCAGTTGGCCACCTCGGCCTGGTAGCGCTGCTCGGCGAGCTCCCTGCGGAGCTTCTCCACCGCGGCGCGCTCGTCCTCGAACCGCTCCTCGGCCTCGCTCAGCCTTTCGGCGAGCGCCCTGGCCTCGTCGGCCTGCCGCTCGGCCTCGGCCAGCCGGCTCTGGGCGACGTCCAGCAGCCGGGCCAGTTCGGCCGCGTGCTCTGCCTGCGCGACCGCGTCCCGCAACGCCCTGCGCGTGCTTTCCAGCTCGGTAGACAACTGGACCTCCGTCTCTCAGCCCGGCAAAGGATACTCTTTTGCGGGAAGCGGCTCGAAGGGATGACATCCGGTGCAGTTCAACGTGCGGCCCTACGTCTGCGGCGCCCTGGGCCGGATCGACACCGCCCTGCTGGGCAAGCTGTCCGCCGCGGGGCCGCGGGTCAGGCCCGCTCTCCAGACGGACGGGGCCGCGCTGTTCAGCTCCTCGCCGCTGCCGCCCTACCAGCGGGCCGGTTCGGCGTTCGCGTTCTCCTGGGGCGAGCGCAGGCCCGCCGCGGACAGGGGCGAGCGGGTCGAGGAGTGGATGTCGGTCGCGGAGACCTACGAGACCCCCGGCCTGATCGGCGACGGCTCGCGGGTCACGCTGCACGCCGGCGCGCTCGGGCTGGTCGACGTCTACTACGTGCGGCTGGGCGAGGCGGTCTACTTCTCCTCCCTGATCCAGCCGCTGATCTCGCTGGTCCCGGTCGCGATCGACTGGTCGGCGTGGGCCTCGATCCTCCAGGTGACCTTCCCGCTGGGCGAGGCCACCCCTTACCGCGGGATCAGGCGGCTGCCCGGGTCCGGGGCACTGGTGTGGGACCAAGGCAGGATTTCGACCGAGCGCAGGCTGCCGCGCTGGCTGCGGCGTGAGCCCTACGAGGCCTGGACCGGCGCCGGCGAGATCGTGGAGCTCCTGCACGAGGTCTACAAGGACTACGACGGGCGCAAGCTGCTCGTGCCGATCAGCGGCGGCTACGACTCGCGACTGCTCGGCAGCGTGGCCAAGGCGCGCGGCTTCGACGTGGAGTCGTGGACGACGAGCCCCGACGACGGCACCGACACCGACATCGCCTTCGCCCGCGCGATCACCCGCGAGCTCGGCATCCCGCACCGGGTGATCACGCAGGACCCCGCCGACTATCCGGGCGACGCCCAGGAGGTGGCGCGCAGGCTCGAATACCTGACGCCGCACCACGCCTGGTACGCACCGTTCGCCAAGGAGGTGCACCAGGCGGGCCGGATCCTGATCGACGGCCTGGCGGGCGGGCCGCTGCTGAAGAACTTCATGGTCAGCGGCGCCGCGCTGGAGGCGACCACACAGGCCGAGCGGTCGGCCGCGGTGCTGGGTTCGCTGAGTCTCGGCGCGCCGTCGCAGCCGTTCCTGTCCAAGGCCGCCGCGCAGTGGATGGCGGAGACGGTGCAGGAGCAGTTCACGGCCGCCACCTCGATGCTCCACGGGCACCGGGCGGAGCTGCCGCTGTCGGTGCTGCACACCCGCACCGTGCGGGGCATCGCGCGCTCGGCGGTGAACCTGGTCGGGCCGGAGGCGTCGTTCGCCGCGCCGTTCATCCACCCGGACTTCTTCGACGCCGCGCTCTCGGTCGGGGTGACCCGCAAGGACAAGGGCCGCTTCTACCGCGAGGTGCTGCACGCGGCCGATCCCCGGGTGGCCGCGCTGCCGTCCACGAACGTGGTCAAGCAGCCGCTCCAGCGGGTCCCGCTGCGTTCCACGGCCGCTCCCGCGCGCGCCTACTCGCACCGGATGCTCGACGTGGTGGCCGCGCGGGTGCCCGCGCTGCTGTCGGACGAGCTGCACGAGGTGATCGCGGGCGGGCCCGACGCGCTGACCCGTTTCAACGGCTGGAACGACCGGTTCTGGGTACGAGGGCTCGTCCTTTTCGGTCTCTGGCTCAGCGACTACGAAACCGACCTCGATGACCTGTCTGCCCCCTTCTAGTTACTGGGCGGAGAACAGTCGGTAACATCACGGTTACACAGCGATCTCCGGGGTATTACAGCTCGCACAGCACAAGCGGGTTCCGGAAAGCCAACGGGCTGGTAGTGTTCGGCCCGTAAGCGCCGCACAAGCGGGCACCGGATCACAAATCCGGTCCTGTTAAGGGCATGGGTTCGCAGGGATGACGACCCCAAAGCGGCGCGGTCACCAGATAACAACGCCGGGGAAACCGGTGACTTCGTCCTGCCCACATCTCCTTCTGTGAGCGACATATGATCAACCCATCCCCAATACCGGATCCGGTCGCCGAGACCTTCATCTCGGAGGACCCCTCCTGGTACAAGCGGGCGGTGTTCTACGAGGTTCTCGTCCGGGGGTTCAAGGACTCCAACGGAGACGGCACCGGAGATCTCCGCGGTCTCGTCGACAAGCTCGGCTATCTCGAATGGCTGGGCGTCGACTGCCTGTGGCTGCTGCCGCTCTACGAGTCGCCGCTGCGTGATGGCGGCTACGACATTTCCGACTATATGAAGATCCTCCCGGACTTCGGAGACCTGGGGGACTTCGTCCAGTTGATCGAGGCAGCGCACGAGCGCGGCCTGCGGATCATCACGGACCTGGTGATGAACCACACCAGCGACCGTCATCCCTGGTTCCAGGCTTCCCGGCACGACCCCGAGGGGCCGTACGGCGACTTCTACGTCTGGGCGGACGATCCGAGCGCCTACTCCGACGCGCCGATCATCTTCATCGGCGCCGAGGAGTCCAACTGGACCTACGACCCGGTCCGCAAGCAGTACTACTGGCACCGCTTCTTCCACCACCAGCCGGACCTCAACTACGACAACCCGGCGGTGCAGGAGGCCATGCTGGAGGTCCTGCGCTTCTGGCTCGACCTCGGCATCGACGGCTTCCGGCTGGACGCGGTCCCCTACCTGTTCGAGCGGGAGGGCACCGCGTGCTCGGGCCTGCCGGAGACGCACGCGTACCTGAAGAAGGTCCGCGCCGAGGTGGACCGCCTCTACCCTGACCGGGTGCTGCTGGCCGAGGCCAACGGCTGGCCGGAGGACGTCGTCGAATACTTCGGCGACCCCACCACCGGCGGCGACGAGTGCCACATGGCCTTCCACTTCCCGCTGATGCCGCGCATCTACATGGCGGTCAAGAAGGAGACGCGCGAACCGATCTCCGAGATCATGTCGCGCACTCCGAAGCTTCCTGACACCGCCCAGTGGGGCATCTTCCTGCGCAACCACGACGAGCTCACGCTCGAGACGGTTACGGAGGAAGAGCGCGACTACATGCACAGCGAGTACGCCAAGGATCCGCGCATGCGCGCCTACCTCGGCATCCGGCGTCGCCTGGCGCCGCTGCTCGACAACGACAGGGACCGCATCGAGCTGTTCACGGCCCTGCTGCTGAGTCTGCCGGGTTCGCCGGTCATGTACTACGGCGACGAGATCGGCATGGGCGACAACATCTGGCTGGAGGACCGCGACTCGGTCCGCACGCCGATGCAGTGGAGCCCGGACCGCAACGCCGGCTTCTCGACGGCCGACCCCGGGCGCCTCTACCTGCCCGCGGTGATGGACCCGATCTACGGGTTCCAGGCGGTCAACGTGGAGTCGCAGCAGAGGAGCGAGGGCTCGCTGCTCCACTTCACCCGCCGGATGCTGCAGATCCGCCGCAACCATCCGGTCTTCGGTGTCGGCGCCTACACCGAGATGTGGTCCTCCAACCCGAGCGTGCTCACCTACGTGCGCGAGGACGGCGACGACGTGATGCTGTGCGTCAACAACCTGTCGAAGTTCCCCCAGCCGGTGGAGCTCGACCTGCGCAGGTTCGAGGGCATGACGCCGATCGAGGCGCGTGGCGGGGTGCACTTCCCACCGATCGGCCAGCTCCCCTACCTGCTCACGCTGCCGGGCCACGGCTTCTACTGGTTCGCGCTCAAGCGTGAGGGCGGCGTCAACGTGACGTGACGGGCACCTGGGCACGGGCCGCGCGGCGCGCGGGAATGAGCGCGACGGCGAGGGCCGTGCCCACGGCGACCAGCACGGCGATGGCCAGCGTCATGGCCGAGGGTGGGCGGCCGATCCCGGCGCCCACCCCACTGGTGTGGCCCTGCAGGTCGATCAGCCCGGTCACGACCGAGACCCCGGCCACCGCGCCCACCGCGACACCCAGCACCACGAGCAGGCCGGTGCCCGTCACGAGCGTGGCCATCACCTGGCGCGGCGTGAGCCCCATCGCCTTGAGCACGGCCAGGTCGAGGGCGTGGTCGCGCAGGCCGAGCGCGCTGGCGGTGAGCAGGTTGGCCAGCCCGATCAGGGCGAGCACGGCGATCATCGCCACGATCACCACCCGGATGATCGCCAGCCGGTCGGCCGGGTTGACCACCGCCTGAACATCCAGCCCCTCCTCCGACTGCGCGAGCAGCCTGGCGGCCACCTCGCCCCGGTCCGCGCCGGGCCGCAGCGCCAGCGCGTAGAACTCGGGCGGCACGGAGTCCTTGGGCGCAAGGCTGTCCAGGCCGACGGACAGCACCTCGCCGTCCTGGTCCGGCTCCACGGCCCGGCCCACGATCCGCACGATCAGCGGCGAACCGCCCACGGTGAGCCGCACCCGGTCGCCGATCTTGACGCCAAGCAGGTCGAGCAGCCCCTGACCGGCGACCGCCTCGCCCGGCTCGCCGTACTTGCGCCCCTCGACGACCGGGAAGGGATAGGGGTCGGCCGAGCCACCGATGGCCCGAACCCGCACCGAGCGGCCCTCTCCGGGCGCCAGGGCGTTCACGTCGGCTCCGGGATAGACGGCCTGCACGTCCTGGTCGGCCCTGACCAGCCGCTCGGCCTCGGCCGGGTCGAGCTTGCCCGGCCCGACGTGCAGACTGGCGTGCTGGCCGACCTGCTCGGGATGGTCGGCGAAGTTGTCCAGCGTGGCCCACACGCCCAGCCCGATGGTGATCATCATCATCGGCACGGCGAGCCCGAACGCGGTCAGGAACGCGGGCACTCGCCGGGTGAAGGCGTCTCTCGTGCCCAGGACGAGCGCGGGCGGCAGCCGTACCAGCAGGGCGAGCCTGGCCAGGCGGGACAGGTGGCCGCGCGGCGGCAGCGCGGGGGCGGCCGGGATGGGGGGCGTGCGCCCGCCGCGCCAGGCGGGCAGCCCGACGGCGGCGAGCACCAGCAGCGCGGTGCCCGCGACGATGGAGAGCACCGGCATCGGCGCGATGGACGTCGCGCCCAGCACCGCCACCGTCACCCCCCAGCCGGCCAGCGTGCCGAGCGCGACACCGAGCAGGCCGAGAGCGCCGTGCTCCACCAGCAGCAGCAGGGCGACCTGTCCTCCGGTGAAGCCCATGGACTTGAGCGTGGCCAGGTCGCGGAGCTGGCCGAGCACCCGGCCGCCCGCAGCGTTGGCCAGCGCGAGCGCGGCGGCCACCAGGCCGACCATGCCGAACAGCGCCAGCAGCGTGCCGAGCAGCCGGTTGTCCAGCTCCATCGCGGCCCGGATCTCGCGCCAGGTATAGAGGCGCTGGAGCTGGTCGTCCAGCATGACGACGACTCGCTGGGAGACCACCTGGGTGGCGTCGGGGTCGGCCAGCCGCAGCCCGGTCACCCACTCGCTGCGGCCCAGCATCGGCTCGATCCGGTCGAGTGTCTGGGGCAGCACCCAGGCCAGGCCGGGCGTCCACTCCGGGTAGAAGCCCTGCTCGGCCGAGTCGGCGATGCCGCGCACGTACAGGGTGTGGCGCTTGCCGCTGAGTGCGGTGATCGCCAGCGGCTCGCCGAGCCGCAGCCGGAGCGCGCGGGCGAAGGAGCGCTCGACCACCACACCGTCGGCCTGCGCGGTGTCCAGCCAGCTGCCCTCGGCCACCACCGGGTGCGCCACCTGCGGCGGCGAGGCGGGCATCGCGCGCAGCGCCGCGGGCTCCTTCTTGCCGTCCTGCACGACCGTGACGGGCGCCGACCGGTACGGGCCCGCCACCCGGGTGACCCCGTCGAGGTCGCCGGTGCCCGCCACCTGCGCGGTGTTGTCCCTGGTGTAGAACCACACGTGCGCGCCCTCGGTCTGGGCGAACAGGCTGCGCCACGGGTTCGTGCCGTCTTCGAGCAGGGTGACGGCGGTGATCAGGGCGGCCACGATGCCGGCCACGGCGAGCACGGTCAGCGCCGCCTGGCCCTTCCTTGCTCGCAGGTCGGCCTGGATCCACCGGCCGCCCGCGCGTGCTGTGCTCATCGGAGGTCGATCACCGCTCCTGCGGTGCCGGTGCGGCGGCGGGTGATCCGGCCGTCGTCCACGATCTCGCCGTCCAGCAGGCAGACCACGCGGTCGGCCAGGCCGGCCACCCGCGCGTCGTGGGTGACCATGATGATCGTCTGGCCCTCCTTGTGCACCTGGCCGAGCAGGCGGAGCACGTCGCGGGTGTTGCGGCTGTCGAGGTTGCCGGTGGGCTCGTCGGCCAGCAGCACGCTGGGCTTGTTGGCGAGCGCCCTGGCCAGCGCGACCCGCTGCTGCTCGCCGCCCGAGAGCTGGGCGGGCGAGGCGTCGGCGCGGTCGGTGAGGTTGAGCGCGCCGAGCAGGTGCTCCCTGCGCTCGCGGGCGATCCGGGGCGAGGCCCCGGCGAGCAGGGCGGGCAGCTCGACGTTGTCGGCCACGGTCATGTTGGCGACCAGGTTGAAGAACTGGAAGACGAACCCGATCTTCTTCCTGCGGAGCAGCGCCCACGCGCTCTCCGAGAGCGTGTCGGCGCGCGCGCCGTCGACCCAGATCTCGCCGCTGGTGCGAGCGTCCAGCCCGCCCAGCATGTGCACGAGCGTGGACTTGCCGGACCCGGACGGGCCCATGACGGCGATGAACTCGCCCGGCTCCACCACCAGGTCCACTCCCCGTACGGCGTGCACGGGGACCGCGCCGCCGGAGTAGACCTTCACGAGGTTGACCGTTTTCAGCACGGCATTGGTCATGCCAGGTCCTCCTGACACCGTTCGAGCCAGTCGAGATCGGCTTGCAGGTGCAGCATGGCACCTTCGATCAGCAGTGTCGCCACGCGGTCGTCCGGCTCGGTGCGGTCGAGGAGAGCGTTGAGGTCGCCCATGATCGAAAGGTAGTGGCGGCGCTGGCGGTTGATCAATGCCATCCGGTCGGCGATGCCGGTGAGCGGGGCCAGGACCAGCTTCATGAAGAACTCGTCGCGGACGCGGGGGCCCTCGGTGGGCTCGTCCACCCATAGAGTGAGCACGTCGCGGCCCTTGGCGGTGAGGTAATAGACCTTTTTGTTCGGCCGGTTGGACTGCTCCACGTCCACGGCGCGCACGAGGCCGTCCTTCTCGAGCCTGCCCAGCGTCACATAGATCTGGCCGATGTTGGGCGAGGGATAGGCGCCGCCGAAGGTCTGCTCCAGCGCCTGTTTCAGCTCGTAACCGTGGGCAGGCTCCTTCGCCAGAAGCGCCAGCAGGTGAAGCCGCACACCTCACCTCCCCGTGTGTTACGGATGCGTTACGTGTACATCCGTTGACCATCAGATTACTCGGTGCCTAACATGAATGCATCTACCTAACATGTATGTAACCCCCGTGAAACCGGAGATCAAACGAGTGAATCGCTCGCTGACGCTCGCACTGGCCGCCCTCCTGGCGGCCGGCTGCTCGACGGCGAGCGAAGAGGGCGGCGGCGACACCGGAGCCAGCGGCACCGGACCGATCACCTTCGCCACCGGGCGCGACACCACGGCATACCTGCAACCCTTGCTGGATCGCTGGAACCAGGCCCACCCGGCCGAGAAGGTGACGCTGCTCGAACTCCCCGAGGCCGCCGACGAGCAACGCGCTCAGATGGTGGCCAATCTCCAGGCTCGCAGTGACCGCTACGACGTGCTCGGACTGGACGTCGTCTGGACCTCGGAGTTCGCCGACAACGGCTGGATCATCCCCTTGGAGCGCGGGTTGTTCCCGCTCGACAAGTTCCTGCCTCCTGTCGTGGACACCGCGATCTACCAGAACAAGCTCTGGGCGGTTCCGTACACGAGCAACGCGGGACTGCTTTACTACCGCACCGACCTGGTGAAGAAACCGCCGCGCACCTGGGCGGAACTTCGCCAACAAGCAACAAAGATCACGAAAAAGCATGACATCGAGGGTTACGCCGGGCAGTTCCTCGCGTACGAGGGGCTGACCGTCAACTTCTCCGAGGCCGTGCAGTCGGCGGGCGGGCAGATCCTCAGCCCTGATGGCACCAAGGTGACCCTCGACCCCGCCAAGGCGGCGATCGCGCTGGACTTCCTCAAGCAGGGCCTGCGCGAGGAGTGGATCCCCGAAGAAGCCCTGGATTACAAGGAGGAGGAGTCCCGTCTGGCCTTCCAGGACGGCCGGCTCGCCTTCGCCCGCAACTGGCCGCACGCCTACGGCCCGGCCAGGCACAGGCTCGGAGACAAGGTGGCGGTGACCAGACTGCCCGGGCTCGACGGGCCCGGCTCCAGCGCGCTGGGCGGCAGCAATCTGGCCATCAGCGCCTTCTCCAAGCACCAGCACACCGCACAGGAGTTCATCCGCTACTTCACGAGCCTGGACAACGAGCGCCGCGTCCTCACCGAAGGGTCGTTCCCGCCGGTGTGGACGGAGCTGTACGACGATCCCGAGCTGATCGAACGCTTTCCGTACTTGCCCGTACTCAAGGAGAGCATCCTGGCCGCCAAGCCGCGTGCGGCGGGCGCCAACTACAACCAGCTCAGCCTGGTGATCGCCAGCACGGTCGCCAAGGCGCTCAAACCCCAGGCTTCCGAGTCCGCCGACGACGTGGCGGCCTCGTTGAAAGCCGAACTCGAAGAGATCATCAAAACCCAGTGAGGCAGCCATGCGAAAAGGCAGAGCAGCAGCGATCCTGGCGGGACTGGCTGTAGCCGTCACCGCCTGTGGTGGCAACGCGCCGACGACCACGCAGCCGACGGCTTCTGCGTCGCCCACGGAGGCGGGCACGAAGTCACTTGAGGGCGTCACGCTCGAGGTGGCCGCCAAGTGGACCGGTGAGGAGCAGAAGAACTTCGAGCAGGTGCTCAAGGCCTTCTCCGACAAGACCGGCGCCAAGGTCACCTACGCCTCCACCGGCGAGGACACCGGCGCCTACCTCGGCCCGCGCATCCAGGGCGGCAGCCCGCCTGACGTGGCGATCCTGCCGCAGCCCGGCCTGGTGCAGCAGTACGCCGACCAGAAGGCGCTCAAGCCGCTCACCGGCGACGTCACCAAGGAGATCGACGCCAACTACACGCCCTACTGGAAGGAGCTCGGCTCCGCCGACGGCCAGCCCTACGGCGTGCTCATCAAGGCGGCCCACAAGTCGCTGGTGTGGTACCGCTCGCAGGCGTTCGAAGAGGCCGGGGTGCAGCCGCCGACCAACTGGGACGAGCTCGTCAAGGCCGGCCAGACCATCGCCGACTCCGGCACCCCGCCCTTCTCCTTCTGCGGCGCCTCGGGCTGGACGCTGACCGACCTGTTCGAGAACGTCTACCTCTCGAGCGCGGGCCCGGAGAAGTACGACCAGCTCTCCAAGCACGAGATCCCGTGGACGGACGCCAGCGTGGCCACCGCCCTGGAGAAGATCCAGCAGATCGTGGGCAAGAAGGAACTCGTCGCCGACGGCACCTCGGGCGCGCTGCAGACCGACTTCCCGACCTGCGTGACCAAGGTCTACGGCCAGGACAAGGCCGCCATGGTCATCGAGGCCGACTTCGTGGCCGTCACCGCCGTGCAGGCGGGCGCCAAGGTCGGCGAAGAGGCCAAGTACTTCCCGTTCCCGAAGGTCGGCGAGACCGCTCCGGTCGTGCTCGGCGGTGACGTCGCGGTGGCCATGAAGGACTCCCCCGGCGCCATGGCGCTGCTGCAGTTCCTGGCCTCCAAGGAGGGCGGCGAGATCTGGGCCAAGCTCCCCGGCTACCTGTCCCCCAACAAGAACGTCTCCCCCGACAACTACCCGGACCCGCTGACCAAGGCGCTCGGCCAGACGATCATCTCTGCCGGCGACGCGGTCCGTTATGACATGTCCGACCTGGCCCCGAGCGCGTTCGGCGGCACGGACGGCAAGGGCGAGTGGAAGGTTCTGCAGGACTTCCTGCGCGAGCCGACCGACATCAAGGGCGCCCAGGAGGCGCTCGAAGCCGAGGCCAAGAAGGCCTGGAAGTAAAGAGGTAAGGCCGTGACCGAAAGGTTGGACGGCCCGCAGGCCCCGCCCGAGCCAGGCTCGGGCGGGTCCACCTCGGGACCCGCTGACACCCCCCGAAAGCAACGACGCCTAGGCCCATCCCCGGTGATGGCCATAGCCTTCCTGCTCCCGGCAGCCCTGCTGCTGGGGATCTGGGTGATCTATCCGATCGTCTACTCCATCTTCCGCAGCCTGTTCGACGCCCCCGGAGACGGGTTCGTCGGGCTCGGCAACTACCTGACGATCTTCACCGACGGCGCCATGCTCAAGACCATCCGCAACAACCTCATCTGGGTGGTCGTCGCGCCTATCGTGATCACCACGCTGGGTTTGATCTTCGCGGTGCTGACCGAGCGCATCAAGTGGGCAACGGCGTTCAAGCTGATCGTCTTCATGCCGATGGCCGTCTCCCTGATGGCCGCCGGCGTGATCTTCCGTCTCGTGTACGACGAGGACCCGGACAAGGGCGTGGCCAACGCCATCCTGACCACCGTGCACGACACGTTCTCCTCCTCGCAGGGCTATCCGGAGGCCCGGCCGCGCGAAGGTGACCAGTCCGCGGTCGCCCTCGACGGCGGGGCGGTCGTCACCAAGCAGCCGGCGCAGGCCGGCCAGCCGGTGCTGATCCCGATCGTCGGCGTCAAGCCGGAGATCATGCCGGCCGCGGCCCAGCCCGCCAAGGCGGCCACCGGAGGCACCGAGCTGTCGGGCACCGTCTGGTTCGACTTCACCCCGGGCGGCGGCGGTGCGCCGGGTGCCGTCGACGCCACCGAGAAGGGCCTGCCGGGCATGACCGTGGAAGCGGTCAGCAACGGCCAGGTGGCGGGGACCGCCACCACGGCCGGGGACGGCTCCTTCAGGTTCGAGGGCCTGCCGGCCGGCTCCTATGTCGTACGGCTGCCGCAGTCGAACTTCGAGGCCGCCTACAACGGCCTGACCTGGCTCGGCCCGACGCTCATCACGCCGGCGATCATCTTCGCTTTCGTCTGGGTGTGGGCCGGGTTCGCCATGGTGCTCATCGCGGCGGGACTGGCGGCCATCCCCCGGGACTCGCTGGAGGCGGCCCGCATCGACGGCGCCACGGAGTGGCAGGTGTTCCGGAGGATCACCGTGCCGCTGCTCTCGCCCGTGCTGCTCGTCGTCTTCGTGACGATGATCATCAATACGCTGAAGGTGTTCGACCTGGTCTTCATCATCGCGCCGGCGTCGGTCCAGCCGGAGGCGAACGTGGTCGCGCTGGAGATGTGGCGCGTGTCGTTCGGCGGCGGGAACAACCAGGGGCTCGGCAGTGCGCTGGCCATCTTCCTGCTCATTCTGGTCCTGCCCTTCATGATCATGAACATCCGCAGGTTCAGGAGGGAAGACACATGACGACCGCGACGGCCACGGCACCCGTGGAAACGCACGCGGGAGCGCCACGCAGGAGCGTGATCGGCCGCATCGTCGACCGCCTGGGCGGCGGCGCCGTACAGGTCGTGATGGTGCTGCTCGGCCTGTTCTGGCTGGTGCCCACCCTCGGGCTGATGGTGGTCTCGCTGCGCTCGGTGGAGGTCAACGCCGCCGAGGGCTGGTGGACCATCTTCACCAAGCCGGCCGAGATCACCTTCGAGAACTACAGCAACCTGCTGGCCAGCGGCTTCACCGCGTCCTTCTGGAACACGGTGGCGATCACGGTGCCGACCACCGTCCTGGTGATCGGGATCGCCGCGATGGCGGCCTACGCGTTCGCCTGGATGGACTTCCGCGGCCGGGACACGGGCTTCCTGATCGTGGTCGGGCTGCTCATCGTGCCGATCCAGATCGCGCTCATCCCGGTGGCCGTGATCTACGGAGGCGTCGGGATCTTCGGCACGATCCCAGGCGTGGTGCTGTTCCACGTCGCCTTCGGGTTGCCGTTCGCGATCTTCCTTCTGCGTAACTTCTTCGTCGGCATCCCGGCCTCGCTGTTGGAGGCGGCCCGGATGGACGGCGCTCCGGAGTGGCGGATCTTCATCTCGGTCGTGTTCCCCCTGGGCAAGCCCGCCATCGCCTCGCTGGGGATCTTCCAGTTCCTCTGGGTCTGGAACGACATGCTCATCGCGCTGGTCTTCGCCAACCCGGAGAACCAGCCGATGACCAAGGCACTGCAGTCTCAGATGCGGCAGTTCGGCACCAACATGGACATCCTCTCGTCCGGCGCCTTCCTGTCGCTGATCATCCCGCTGATCCTGTTCTTCGCCTTCCAGCGTTACTTCGTCCAGGGCATGATGGCCGGCTCGGTCAAGTAGCCCCACGCGGGCGTCCGCCTTCCCACGGGGGCGCGGGCGCCCGCACTTATGATCATTCTCTCCCGTTCTGTACGCAACCGGCGCCAGACCTGGTTAGGCTCATCGGCCATGGTCGGTCGTCCTCTGAATGAAGTCGTCGAAGCCGGATGGGCCAGAGCTCTCGAGCCCGTGTCCGAGCGAATCTCCGCAATGGGCGAGTTCCTGCGCAAGGAAATCGCCGAAGGCAGGCAGTACCTCCCCGCGGGCGCGAACGTGCTACGCGCCTTCAACCAGCCCTTCGACGCCGTCAAGGTGCTGATCGTGGGCCAGGACCCCTACCCCACGCCCGGGCACCCGATCGGGTTGTCGTTCTCCGTGGCCGCCGACGTTCGGCCGCTGCCCGGCAGCCTGCTCAACATCTACAAGGAGATGGAGAGCGACCTCGGCCTGCCCCGGCCCGCGAACGGCGATCTCACGCCGTGGGCAGAGCAGGGCGTGCTGCTGCTCAACAGGGTGCTGACCGTGATGCCCGGCAAGCCCGCCTCACACCGCGGCAAGGGCTGGGAAGAGGTCACCGAGCAGGCCATCCGCGCCCTCGTGGCCCGTGCCAAGCCGATGGTGGCGATCCTGTGGGGGCGCGACGCGCGCAACCTCGCGCCGATGCTCGGCCAGATCCCGCGCATCGAGTCGGCCCACCCCTCGCCGCTGTCGGCCCGCAACGGATTCTTCGGCTCCAAGCCGTTCAGCCGCGCCAATGAACTGCTCATCCAGCAAGGCGCAGCACCTGTCGAGTGGAAGCTGCCCTAGGCTCGTCGCCATGAGTGATGCACAGAAATTCCTACGTCTCACGGTCGAGCTGACGGTCGAAGTGCTCGACGTGGACGCCCTTCAGGCAGCGGCACTGGCCGAGATCCGCCACCCCGACGCCGAGCTTTCCGACGAGGAGCGCACCGAGCAGGCCGAGCTCGTCTCCGCCGACGACACCGGCGCCTCGGCCCTGCAGTGGCTGATCGAGCCCGAGCACGTGCTGCAGCTTGTCGACCACATAGACGAGATCGAACCGCGCGAGGCCGTGCTCGGCGTCGAGCCGTCCGACGGTCCCAGCGAGGAAGAGGAAGAGGAAGACCACATCCACCAATGACCGGTCCGCTCCCGCCACGGCGCTGAGCGGCGTCGTGGCCGGTGAGCCGAGCAAGACTCAGGATGGGGAGCGGAGCGCGATCCGCGGCACGGTGAGTTCGCACCGGCCGGGATCCTCGGACGCCCGCCCGGCGAAGATCCCGAAGACTCGCACCGCGATCATCCGCAGGCTCCTGTCGCGTCCCGGCACCGCGGCCATCATGCCCAGCCCGATGGCCGCGTTTCTCCTGGCGAGCCCGGTCGGCCGCGGGCACGGGCAGCGCGGGCCCGACGCGCCGGAGCCGCCCGGAACCGGCAGGCGGGCACTCGCTAGGATCGAAGATCTTCAGAGCCAGGTGAGCGCCGCCGTCTTCGCGAAGCCGACCGCCGGCGAGGACCGGCTGGAGCGATCCTGGCCACGTTCGTCGGCGCGGACCACCCGCGCCGGGAGCCCGAGGAGCGCACGCAGTGATCGTGGCATTCTCCATCACCCCGCTCGGCGTCGGCGAAGGCGTCGCCGAGCCCGTGGCCCGCGCCGTCAAGGTCGTGCGCGACAGCGGCCTGCCGAACCAGACCGACGCCATGTTCACCACGATCGAGGGGGAATGGGATGAGGTGATGGGGGTGATCAAGCGCGCCGTCGACGCCGTCGCCGAGGTGGCGCCCCGCGTCGGGCTGGTGCTGAAGGCCGACCTGCGCGCGGGAGTGACCGACGGCATGACCAGCAAGGTGGAGTCCCTGGAACGCCACCTGGGCTGATCGGCCCGTTCTCCGTTTCACCCGTCGGGACTTTCCGGCCCCTTCTGCGCCCCCTTTCCGTCGTCGCTCGCTCCCGCCCTGCCTCATCGCGTCAAACGAGATATGTCTTGACCTACCCAAAGACGCGACATATCGTGTCCCTCGACGACGCGATATTACGCGTATCCGGAGGTGGAGATGAAACAGGAGCGAGTGCCCGTTCTTGTCGTGGGCGGTGGGTATGCGGGGCTGAGCGCGGCGATGATGCTCGCTTGGCGCGAGGTGCCCGTCATGCTGGTCGAGCGGCATTCCAGCACGTCGATTCAGCCCAAGGCGTTCGGGGTCAGCCTGCGGGCCATGGAGTTGATGCGGCCCGTTCCCGGGATCGAGCGGGCACTGAGCGAGATCTGGGCGGGCATCGGCGACACCATGCGCATCGCGATCGCCAACAGCCTGCGTGACCCGAATCCGCACATGATCATCTCGGACGAGAAGGAGGAGCTCGCCTTCCTCAACGACGCGACGCCCGCAGCGCAGGTCGGCGCGCCACAGGCCGAGGTGGAGCGCATTCTGCGCGCCAAAGCCGAGGAACTCGGGGCCGATGTCCGCTTCTCCACCGAGCTGATCTCGCTCCAGCAGGACGGAGCGGGCGTGATGGCGGTGATCCGCTCCGGCGGCGAGGACACCCTCGTGCACGCCGACTACGTGGTGGCCGCCGACGGCTACCGGAGCCCGCTGCGCCAGAGCCTCGGCATCCCGGTCACAGGCAGGGGCGAGCTGGGACAGATGTGCTCGATCATGTTCGACGCCGACCTGTCCGGGCTGGTGGGCGAGCGCGAGGTCACCCTCTGGTACGTGCGCAACGACACCTTCACCGGGGTGATCCTGACCGGCACCGGGGTGGGCGCGCACGTGCTGGCCGTCAACTACTCACCCTCCGCCGGCCAGCACGAGGACGACTTCACACCCGAACGCTGCGTCGAACTCATCCGGCTCGCCACCGGCGTTCCGGACCTTGAGGTACGGATCCTCGACAGGAACAACTTCGCCATGGCGCACGTACTGGCGGAGCGCTACCGCGAGGGCCGGGTGTTCCTGGCCGGGGACGCCGCCCACACGATGCCGCCGACGGGCGGACAGGGCGGCGGCACCGCGCTCCAGGACGGTTGCGACCTGGCCTGGCGCCTCTGGCTGGTGATCACTGGTCAGGCCGGCCCGGACTTCCTCGACACCTACGACGCCGAACGCCGCCCGATCGGCGCCCTCACGGCCGACGCCCAACTGGCGAATCTCGGCGTGCGCATGCCCCCGGCGAGCCGCATCGGCTATCCCGAGCCGCTCGAAGATCCCCTGCTGGCGCTGCTCGGATGCCGCTACCACTCCACGGCCGTCGTCGCGGAGCCAGGCGACGACGGGTCACTCCTGGAGGACTCCCGTGACCCGGTGGGCCGTCCCGGCAGCCGGGCCCCGCACGTGCCTCTCGACTGGGAAGGACGGCGGATCTCCATCATCGACCTGTTCGGCTCGGAGTTCGTGCTGCTGACCGACCGGCGAGGCGGGCAGCCCTGGGCGGAGGCGGGCCACCTCGTGTCGCGGCGGCTGGGCGTACGGCTGACTCCCGTCCTGCTGGACGAAGGGCTGACGGACGCCGACGGGTGCTGGCGGGAGCGCTACGGCGTCAGCGGGGGCGGCGCCGTGCTGGTGCGCCCGGACGGCTACATCGCCTGGCGCTCGCCGGCGCCGGACGCCGACCCCGCGGCCACCCTGGAAAGGGTGTTGCGGCGCGTACTCAGCCGCTGAACAGTCCCGAATCAAGTCTCTTAAGGGAACCCAGTCAGTTCCCATAAGAGACTTATTCGGTTAGAGTCCAGTCATGGCCAGGGGGTTGCGTTCGCAGGACGCGGGATGCTCGATCGCCCAGGCGGCCGCCGTCATCGGCGACTGGTGGAGCCTGCTCATCGTGCGGGAGGTGGCGCGGGGGCACCGGCGCTTCGAAGACCTGCTCAGCGAGCTCGGCATCTCCCGCAAGATCCTCACCGAGCGGCTGAAGCACCTGGTCGAGCATGAGGTCCTGAGCCGCGAGGTCTATCAGGCACGGCCGGTACGGCACGAGTACGTGTTGACGGACACCGGCTGGGCCCTGGCTCCCATGCTCATCACCATGCAGGACTGGGCGGACCGCTGGCTGCTCGGCGACGGCGCCCTGACCGGCCTGCCGGAGACGCACGGCATGGAGACCGCCCGCGTGCACGGCCTCCTCGGCACTCGCATCCCTGCCCCGTTGCACCTCCCGACCACCCGCCGCCCCGACCCGGCCACCCTCGATCGACCCGAGCCGACCACCCTCGCTGGATCCGCCCCCGCCTCCCAGGCCCGGCCCGGCCCGGCCCCTGACCAGGCCGGGGCCGCCCCTGCCGGAACGCGCGACGTGGTCGCCGACGCGGACGCCACCGTGCTCTTCGCCTACCCGGCGACAGGCGTGCCCGCCCCTCAGCCGCCAAGTTGGGACGACGTCCCCGGCGCGATGGGATGCACCCTCGAGAACCGCCTCTTTCGCGACAGGCTGCCCGAGTTCGCCGCCGGAGGCATCGCCGTCCATGGGGTGAGCACCCAGCGACCTGACGAGCAGGCCGCCTTCGCCGAAGCCGAGGCCATCCCGTTCCCGCTGCTCTCCGACGTGGATGTGCGGCTGGCGGCCGCACTGCGCCTGCCCACGTTCCGCGCGGGTCAGGCGATGCGCCTCAAGCGCCTGGTCCTGGTGGTGGATCGCCTGCGGATCGTCCGCCACGTCATCTTTCCCCTGCTCGACATCCCCGCCGCCGTCGCCGAGTCCCTGGAGGCCGCCCGGACCATCACCCGAAACCGCCGCTTCACGTACTGATCCGTACCCTGCGGTTGTCTCGGAGCGGTGGCGCGACCACCATCGATGCCTCCCCGTCCGGCGTCCCATCCACCCGCCAGATCATGAACGGCACCTCGGCTTCGGTGTGGCCCTCCCGACCGCCCACACCGCCGCCGACCGGGACGCGCTTGGGGAGCGTCCGGTGGGCTGCTTCGCGGACGATCTCGTCGAGCGGCGTGGCGAAGCGCGGGAGCCGGCCCGCCACGCGGTCGCCGCCGGCCGGATCACGGTTGCTCGGCATGGGCGCCACCCTCGTCATCGACCGTCGCGGCCCCGACGGATTGGGCTGGGCCGTACTCGCCGACCCCGAAGGCAACGAGTTCTGCGTCCTGCGCGGCGACGCCGATCATGACGCGACGACTCACTGACGTGCTCCTCAGCCGGCGATCAGCCGCTCCCGCTCCTGGAGCAGCTCCGCGTGACGCTGACGCAGCTCGGTGGTGCGCCGGGCGAGCGACTGCACGGTTTCGGCGATCCAGTGGGACATCGCGGCGACGGCGTCGCGGGTGCCGTTGATGCGCTGGTGCTTGAGGGCGTCGGTGATGATGTTGTCGAAGAACACGTCGGCGAACCACCGGGTGTCCACCTCGGGCAACTGAGGGTTGACGGTCCAGCCGAGGTCGGCGAGCTCCCTGGAGAAGACGTCGAGTGCCCGCTGGGCATGCCACGCCGTCTGGTCCGCCGCCATGAGGTGCTGGCGTTCGACGGCGTCGGCGAAGGCGCCGCCGCCGAGCATGTCCCAGGTCGAGGCACCGCGCGCGCTGGAGAGCAGGCTCAGCATCTGGCCGACGGCCTGACCGGCGGTCGCGCCCGCCTGGCTCGCCTCCTCGTGCTCCCGGAGGTCGGCCTGCGTGTCGGCCAGCAGCGTGGACAGCTCGACCAGCCGAGGTCCCCGGTCGTCTCCCAGCTCCACGAGTAGCCGCTCCTTGTCGGCGAGCAGCCGCCTGTAGACCTCGTGCGCCCCCGCGGTCTCTGCCAGCTCGCGGTCGGTGCGGTCGAGGTCGCCGGTCAGCTCCTCAAGCCTCCCGCGCTGCCCGTCGAGCCGCTCGTAGGCGGCCTCCGCCTCGGCGCGCTCCTTGGTCAGCCGCTCCTGCTTGGACCCGACCAGCCCGGCCATGAATCCCGCGAAGCCGCCCTCCAGCCGCGCCACGTCATGCCGCTCCTTGGCGAGCTGCTCCTCCAGCCGCCCGATCAGCTCGCTGACCTCCCGTAGCTGGGCCGCGACCGCCGACCGCCGCCCCGCCAGCCGGTCGAACCTGCGAACGTCCTCGCGTGCCTCTCGAAGTCCGCGATCGAGATTCTCCACATTGGTCACATCCACTTGTACGAATGACCGCTCGCAGACGTTCCCGCTCTGCCAGGCGAGCCGCCCCGCTGACCGCCGGCAGCGGTTTGTCGGCGGAGTCCTCTAGGCTCCGAAGCAATGATCAACTTTGAGTGCGAAGGCAGGTCCGGTGGCACGTCTGATCCGCGGTCTCGACAACACGGTGCTGGTGGAGTTCGGGGAGCTCGCCATCTTCTTCGAGCGCAACGATGGCGACATCCTCCTGGAGAGCACCGGTGACGGCGACCTCGCACACATCCGCCTGGAAGCCTGGGACGCGCCGCCACCCGAGCCGGACACGTCCTGGACCCTCGTCGAGAACACCACCATCGAGGGCGGCACCGGATTCGTCACCGTGGGCTCGGTCGCCGAGGACGCCACCGAGCGTTTCGTCATCGGCCCACCGCACTTCCTGTACGGCCTGACAGCGCACACCCAGCCTGCCGGCGAGTTACCGGAGTCCGGGCCGGAGGAGGAGTTGGAGGAGGCGTACGACAGCCGGGAGCCAGAACGGTGGCTCATCAGGTTCTGGCCGCTCAAGGACGCCTTCGATCCCGCCAGGCACGCCCGCCCGGACCATGTCAAGCTGCCGGCCGCCGACGGGCGGACTCTCTCGCCCGACGAGGCCGAGGGCGAGGCGGCGCGCCCCTCGCTCCTCGACGGTGTGGAGCAGCGACCCCTGCCCGTCGAGGTGCCGGTGTCCGACGCGGCGGACTGGCCGGCGTCCCGGATCACGCCCGAGCAGGCAGCCTGGGAGGAGCGGCGCGCCCAGCGAATCACTCCCCCGACCAGCCCCACGACCGACCTCACCACCGACTTCGCGACCGTCTTCATGGCGGCCGAGGGTCTGCCGCCCGACACCCCCTTTGACCGGTTCGTGGCGGCGTTGAGGCAGCGGAGACTCGCTGAGGTGGCCGAGCGTGACGGATGGCCGGACTGGTGGAGGGAGCTGGCACAGCGATATCCCGACCTCGGCCCGCAGTGGCTGCCGATCTCGCACGAGGCCGTGCACTGGCCGGCAGAGCGCCGCCACGACCTGGCACGTGCGCTGGTCGCCCGCTTGCGCGTCTCCACGATCCTGAACCCGGGCGGCGCCCGCACGTTCACCGCCGACATCCGCACCAGCACCCCTCGGACGGGCGACACCTGCCGGGGCTGGCGCTGGGAAGGCCCTGGAGCCCCCGACGGGGAATCGCTCACCGTCGACCGCCACGTCGTCTACGAGGACGTGATGAGCGGCACGACGCTGGTCACCGGCATCGTCACCATCCTCTGGCGTGACGAAGAGGGCTATCACGTCCGCGACGCCGAACCGGTCGAGGCGGCCCGTCTCCTCTGTGCCGAGGCTGCGTGGGCAGCCTCGGCACAGAGCGACCCCGGTGCCCTGCCGAGTCAGGGATGAGCGAGCGACACTATGCGGCGAGGACCGGCGACGGCTCCGGGATGTGGGCGCCGCTCGACGTCAGGGCGGCTCGGCTCGCCTCCTGAATGCCCCACAGCCAGTCGTTGAGCGAGCCGGTGAAGCCCGAAGGCGGGCCGACTCGGAGGCAGGTGACCTGGCCCGCGCCACCGGTGGGGCCGACCTTCAGGCGACCGATGCCACCTGCGCCCCCTGGCTTCGAGGGGCTCGGCTCGCACGGGGTGAGGCGGACGCCGAAGGGTGCTCCGCCGTACGGGAGGGACGGCTCTATCCGCAGGTGGTCATCGATGGTGCGCCGCCTGGCGTCGGGGTGTGCGGCGACGAAGGCCAGGTGGTCCGTGACCAGCCGGCGGGCCACCGCGCGGAGCAGGCCGGTGGCGCACAGGCTGTGAGCGCAGGCCGCGCCTTCGATGGTGATCTCCGGCAGCGCGAACCGCTGAAGGCCCCGAGAGGTGACGGTCAGGCTCTCGCACGGGCCGGCGCCCGCCGCCTCCCAGCAGGGGGCCGTGCCCGCCGGGCTTCCGGCTGGAGGGCTCCACCGCGGGCAGGCGGCGGCGTCGCGGGTGTGGACGTCCCAGCCGAGCCAGTCGTCGTCCAGGTCGAAGTCCACCGGCTCGCCCTCGGACCTCTCGCAGGTGGGCACCGTGACGCCGGTCAGGGGATCGATCAGCGGGCCGTGGCACTCTCGGGCGATGGCGCGGGCGGTCGCACGGGCGACCTGCACGCTGTCCGGCAGGTCGTGCGGCGGCGCCGTGGTGGAGACGACGATGTGCTGCCTGGACCGGCGCACGAGGCGCCGCTCGTCTGCCGTGAGGTCGGCCGTGCCCGATTTCCAGCGTGACGGGTGATGGGTGACCAGGAGCGGTGGGCTGCCGAGCGCTCTTATGGCGGCCTTCCGGTGGGGGGCGCCGACACGCCAGGGCACGGAGGAGACGTCGAACGGCTCTCGCTCGGTGGTGACGACGAACAGGGACGTCAACGCCTGGGGCAGCGCAAGGACGATCTTCATGGAAGCCTCCGGAGTCCGGTGAGGCACTCAGGATCGTCAATGCCGGGTCGGTGGCGTTGGGGCGAACGTGGTTCTGTGGACAGGCCCGGCGACGGTGGCCGTACCTGTGGAAAGAACCGTCACACCACCGCGGAGACAGCCACCGACCCCGCCGCGAATACAGCCCACCGCCCCGCCGCGGAGACAGCCACCGACCCCGCCGTGGAAGCAGCCCTCATGGCCGGTGGATCACCATGGACTGTCCCGGCAGCCGCACCCCCTCCGGTCCGTCGGACACGTTCTCGTCCGAGGCGAGCAGCGCCACCCCCAGCGGAAGCGGCAGGGTCAAGGACTCCGGCGAGAAGTTCACCGACACGGCCAGCGAATCGCGCCGCATGACCAGCCACCTCCCCTCCGGGTCGAACTCCACCCGCACCCGGTCCACGTGCGGGTCGGTCAGCTCGGGCAGTGCCTTGCGCAGCGCCATGAGGTCGCGGTACCAGCACAGCAGCGACCAGTGATCTTCCTCCTTCAGCTCGCCCCAGTCGAGCTTGGAGCGCAGGAACGTCTCCTCCTCCGACGGGTCGGGCGCCTCCCAGGCGTACCCGAACCCCTCGAACTCCCGCTGCCTGCGCCCGCCCTCGCTGTCGCGCAGCTCCGGCTCGACGTGGTCGGAGAAGAACAGGAACGGCGTCGTGGCCCCCCACTCCTCGCCCATGAACAGCATCGGCGTGAACGGCGAGGTGAGCAGCAGCCCCGCCCCGAGCTTGAGCTCCGGCATCGGCAGCCGGTCACCCATGGGCCGGTTGCCGATCTGGTCGTGGTTCTGCAGGCAGGCGACCAACCGGTAGCCCGGCACCCCGGCGAACGACCCGCCGTGCGAGCGGTCGCGGAAGCTCGAATGCCCCCCGTCGTGCCTGACCCCCGACGTCAGCACCTTGGCCAGAGCGGACAGGTCGGCGAAGTCCGCGTAGTAGCCGTGGCTCTCGCCGCTGACGGCGGTGTGCAGGGCGTGGTGCACGTCGTCGTTCCACTGCGCGGTCATGCCGAGCCCGCCGGCGTCGAGCGAGCGCACCATGCGCGGATCGTTCAGGTCGGACTCGGCGATCAGAGTCAGCGGCCTGCCGACCGAGCAGGCCAGCGCGTCGACCTCGTCGGACAGCTCGGCCAGCAGGTGCGTGGCCCGGCTGTCGTGCAGCGCATGGACGGCGTCCAGCCGCAGCCCGTCGATGTGATATTCGCGCAGCCACTGCAGGGCGTTGTCGATGAAGTAGCGGCGCACCACGTCGGAGCCCGGCCCGTCGAGGTTGACCGCCTCTCCCCAGAAGCTGCCCGCGTATCCCGAGAAGTACGGCCCGAACGGGTGCAGGAAGTTGCCCGACGGACCCAGGTGGTTGTAGACCACGTCGAGGATGACGCCGAGACCGGCGCGGTGGCAGGCGTCCACGAAGGTCTTGAGCCCGTCGGGTCCGCCGTAGGTCTCGTTGACCGCGTACAGGTCCACGCCGTCGTAACCCCAGTTGCGGACGCCGGGCACCGGCGCCACCGGCATGATCTCCACGAAGTCGACGCAGAGCTCCACCAGGTGCGGGAGCCTCTCGGTCGCGGCCTCGAAGGTGCCCGGCGGGGTGAAGGTGCCGATGTGCAGCTCGTAGATGACGCTCCCGCGCAGGTCCCGGCCCTTCCAGTCGTGGTCGGACCAGGTGAAGCGGGCATCCTCGTACACGGCGCTCGGGCCGAAGACGCCCTCGGGCTGCCAGCGGGAGCGGGGGTCGGGGAAGGGGCCGTCGCCGTCGAGCACGAAGCCGTATCTGGTCCCGTGCCCGGCTTCGGGCACATCGGCCGACCACCAGCCGCCCCTGCTCCCCGCGGACAGCGACCGGCGTCCGCCCAGGATGTCGACCTCGACTGCCGTGGCCTTGGGTGCCCACACCTCAAAGATCATGTCTCTCCAGGAGTGCGACGGGATGCTTGCCGAGCAGGTGAGCCAGTGGAGTCCTCCCGGTGTAGAGGCCGCCGCCGAGCAGGTCGCGCCAGTCGCCGGGCGGCAGCGCCAGCGTGGTGCCGCCCCATCCGCGCCTGGCCAGACGGACGGGCAGGCGGGTGGCGACCGCGACGGCCTGCGGCCCGCCGCCGAGACCGCGGGTGAAGGCGATCACGTGCTCCGCCGCCTCCCCCTCCGCTCGCAGCGGGGTGTACGGCGCGGCGGGGTCGAGACGCCGGCGCAGTCGCAGAGCCTGGGTGGTGACCTCGTATTTGGCCCGGTCCCAGGCGGAGGCCGGCGTGCGGGGGAACGTGACGGGACGCCGGTTGTCGGGGTCCACCAGCGAGAAGTCGGTCGTCTCGTTGCCCTGGTAGACGTCCGGCACCCCCGGCATCATGAGCTGGACGAGCTTGGCGCCGAGCGAGTTGGACATGGCGTAGGTGTCGACGCGCTCGGTGAAGCGGCCCACCGGCAGCCGCACCGCGGCGGCGGCGAACTCGCGCAGCCCCTGCTCGTAGCCGGGATCGGGGTGGATCCACGAGATGGCGGTCTTGGCCTCGCGCGCCGCCTTGAGCAGGTAGTCGGCGAACCGTTCGGCCGAGATCGGCCAGGCCGCCATGAGGTTCTGCCATGCCAGATAGTCCAGGTGGGGGTCGAAACTCAGCTCCGACGACCACTGCGACACCGCCTCGGCCCATTCCTCCGGCATCTCGGACAGCACGGAGAGCCGGGCCCGCACGTCTTCGGACCGCTTGGTGTCGTGGGTGGACAGGGTGGTCATCGTGTGCGGCCGCATCTCCGCGCAGAACTGGTGAAACTCCTCCACAGGGATCCCGAACAGGCCCGGCTCGCCTCCCACCTCGTTCAGGCAGGACAGCGGGAACCACCGGTACAGCGCGGTGTCCTCCACCCCCTTGGCCATGACCGGCCCGCACGCCTGCTGGAAACGGATGATCACCTCGGGCGAGCCGTACAGGACCTGCTGGACGAGCGGCTGGACGGCGGGAGAGCAGGTCGCGGCGGCGCGTTCGACGATCTCGACGGACTCGGGCGGCGGCGGCTCGCCGGGCACCACGTAGGCCCGGTAGACCGGCATCGCGGCCAGCAGTTCGGCGACCGCCTCGGGCTCGCTGGAGGCGGCGCGGGCGAGCCTGGCGACCTCGGCGCCGAAGAACAGGTCGATGACCTCGCGCTTGGCCCGCATCACCACGCTCAGGTAGTCGTCCGGCTCGCCGGTCAGCCGGGTGAAGAGCTCGACCAGCGGCGTCTTGCCGTCGGGGTCGACGAACAGGGCGTTGATCCGGTTCAGCACCTCGTAGCCGGTGGTGCCGTCGCACGCCCAGTCGTCCGGCAGCCGCTCGTCGCCGATGAGGATCTTCTCCACCACCGTCCACGCCCCGCCGGTCCTGGCGCGCAGCCGCTCCAGGTAGCCGCGCGGGTCGGCCAGGCCGTCGGGGTGATCGACCCGCAGCCCGTCGGCCAGCCCCTCGTCGAGCAGCCAGAAGATCACCTCGTGGGTGGCGAAGAGCACTTCCGGATCCTCGACGCGCAGCCCGATCAGCGTGGACACGTCGAAGAAGCGCCTGTAGCCGGGCCCCTCCCGCCAGTCGACGAGCCGGTAGTGCCCGGGATACGGGAAGGTGTGCTCGTGGTAGCGCAGCAGGTCGCCCTCGGCCACCGGCTCGGTGCTGTCGCCCAGGACGGGCAGCGACACCTTCCCGCCGTCCCAGTCGATGTCGAACCAGCTCGCGTACGACGAGCCTGGGCCGTCTCGGAGCACCGACCAGAACGCGGGGTTGGTGGTGTTCATGTGGTTGGGGACGATGTCGAGGATGACGCCCAGGTCGTGCGCGGCGAGCTGCTCGGCCATCTCGCGGAAGCCCTTGGCCCCGCCGAACTCCTCCCGGATCCTGGAGTGGTCGGTGACGTCGTAGCCGTGCCGGGACTCGGGGGTCGCCTGGAGGATCGGCGACAGATAGAGGTGGCTGACGCCCAGCTCGCGCAGATAGCCGGCGGCCTCCGCCACCTGCGCGAAGCCGAAGTCCGGGGTCAGCTGCAGCCTGTAGGTCGAGATCGGCCTAGACACGGCGCAGCACCCGCACGCTGCGTCCCGGCACGGCCACTCCCTCACCGGCCCGGCACATCCGCACGTCCAGCCCGATCGGCATCGCGGTGTCGATCTCGGTCTGCCACATCTCGCCGTAGTCCTTGGGGATCGTGAACCTGATCGTGTCGTGGTGGGCGTTGAACAGCAGCAGGAACGAGTCGTCCCTGATCGGCCGGCCGCGCCGGTCGGGCTCGGTGATGGCGTCGCCGTTGAGGAAGACGGCCAGCGACTTGGCGTAGCCGACGTTCCAGTCGCTGTCGGTCATCTCCTCACCGGAGGGGGTGAGCCACGCGATGTCGCTCAGACCGCGCACCGGCTTGCCGTAGAAGAACCTCCTGCGCCTGAAGACCGGATGCTTCTTGCGCAGCGCGGCCAGGCTCTGCGTGAACTCCAGCAGCAGCCAGTTCTCCCTGACATCGGACCAGTCCACCCAGGTCAGCTCGTTGTCCTGGCAGTAGCCGTTGTTGTTGCCCTGCTGGGTGCGGCCCAGCTCGTCGCCGTGCGACAGCATCGGCACGCCCTGCGAGAGGAAGAGCGTGGTCAGGAAGTTGCGCTTCTGCTGCTCGCGCAGCGACTCGATGGCCCAGCCCGCCGGCCCCTCTTCGCCGCAGTTCCAGGACCGGTTGTCGTCGGTGCCGTCGCGGTTGCCCTCCTTGTTCGCCTCGTTGTGCTTGCCGTTGTAGGAGACGAGGTCCTGCAGGGTGAAGCCGTCGTGGCAGGTGACGAAGTTGATCGAGGCGGCGGGGCGGCGGCTGTCGTCCTGGTAGAGGTCGCTCGACCCGGTGAACCTGGAGCCGAACTCCGGCAGCGTGGCCGCCTGCCCGCGCCACAGGTCCCGGATGGTGTCGCGGTAGCGCCCGTTCCATTCAGTCCAGCGGGAGGGGAAGTTGCCCACCTGATAGCCGCCGGGGCCAACGTCCCACGGCTCGGCGATGAGCTTGACCTGCGACAGCACCGGGTCCTGCTGCACCAGGTCGAAGAACGAGCTCAGCCGGTCGACCTCGTGCAGCTCGCGGGCCAGCGTGGAGGCCAGGTCGAAGCGGAAGCCGTCGACGTGCATCTCGATGACCCAGTAGCGCAGTGAGTCCATGATCATCTGCAGCACGTGCGGTGAGCGCATGAGCAGGCTGTTGCCCGTGCCCGTGGTGTCCATGTAGTAGCGCTTGTCGCCGTCGACCAGCCGGTAGTAGTCGGGGTTGTCGATGCCCCTCAAGCCCAGCGTCGGCCCCAGGTGGTTGCCCTCGGCTGTGTGGTTGTAGACGACGTCGAGGATCACCTCGATGCCCGCCTCGTGCAGGGCCCGCACCATGGCCTTGAACTCCAGCACCTGCCCGCCGCGCTGGCCCTGGCTGGAGTAGCGGTTGTGCGGGGCGAAGAAGCCGATGGAGTTGTAGCCCCAGTAGTTGGACAGCCCGTGCTGCTCCAGGATGTGGTCGGTGACGAACTGGTGCACCGGCATCAGCTCCAGTGCCGTCACGCCCAGCTTGGTGAGGTGGTCCAGGATCTCTGGATGGCCGAGGGCGGCGTACGTGCCGCGCAGGTGCTCGGGGATCTTGGGGTGGCTGATCGTCAGGCCGCGCACGTGCGCCTCGTAGATCACCGTGTCGTGGTACGGCGTCGCCGGCGGCCTGTCGTGCCCCCAGCCGAAGAACGGGTTGATCACGATGGAGCGCGGTACGTAAGGCGCCGAGTCCATGTCGTTGCGGGTGTCCGGCGAGCCGAAGCGGTAGCCGTACACCGCCTCGTTCCAGTCGACCGCGCCCTCGATCGCCATGGCGTACGGGTCGAGGAGCAGCTTGGCGGGGTTGCACCGCAGCCCGCGCGCCGGCTCGTAGGGGCCGTTGACGCGGTAGCCGTAGCGCTGCCCGGGGTTGATGCCGGGAAGGAAGCCGTGCCAGATGAACCCGTCCACCTCGGTGAGAGGCACCCGCGTCTCGCTGTTGTCCTCGTCGAACAGGCACAGCTCCACGGAGTGCGCGACCTCGGTGTAGAGCGAGAAATTGGTGCCCGCGCCATCGTAGGTCGCCCCGAGTGGGTAGGGGTCTCCCGGCCAGACTTCGATCATCGAGGCTCCCTCACGGTCATTCCCATGTTCTGTTCTCCCGCTCCACCGGACAAGCCCGGCCTCGTACGCCCACGACGGCATGTCGTACCTTCCCCCGCCCGGGGCTGATCACCACGTACCCTGTCTCGGGCCGCTAACCACCGAGGTCCTCACCTCTTCTGCGGGGGTCCCGCGAGCATCGGGACGCGCGGTGAGAAGCTTCCCGGCCGGCGATACGATCGGGCGCGTTTGACCATCGCTTGACCGGCTACATAGCGTTGCCATGGGCGGATTCAAGAACTTCATCCTGCGCGGCAACATCGTCGAGCTCGCGGTCGCGGTGATCATCGGGACCACCTTCAGCGGGCTCGTCCAGGCCCTGGTCACGGACATGGTGACGCCGCTGATCGGGGCCATCACGGGTGGACGGCAGCCCAACTTCGCCGAATACTCCTTCACCGTCAACGGCAGCGAGTTCAAGTACGGCGATTTCCTCAACCACCTGATCGCGTTCATGATCATCGCGGCCGTCGTCTACTGGCTGATCGTGATGCCGATGACCCGGCTGGTCGGCCTGCTCGACCGGAACAAGGCCGCGACGACGAAGCAGTGCCCCGAGTGCGTCAGCGACATCCCGGCAGAGGCTCGCCGCTGCATGTACTGCACGGTCGAGTTGGTTCCCGACTCCGAGAAGCCCGCAGTGGATCCGGCATAGGGCCCGTTCGCGCGTCTGGGGGTTGGACGCCACGCGGGCGAAGGGCTGGTGGGACGTGGGTTTCGCGTTCTTCGGGCCAGTACCTGCGCAGATGCGGCACGGGTTCGACAAGATGGACGGGTGAGCGTTGAGTTGTTGGTCTGGGACGAGCCCGAGCCGATCTCCAGGGACCAGGCGCGAGCCTCGTACCTCGAGGTCAAGAAGACCGAGCCCGTCACCGGGGAGCTGCCGGGCATCGCCAAGGAGCTGCCCGGCGTCGTCACGGCCTTCCGGGATCACGTGCTGGTGACGATGGATCTGGACTCGATGGACGAGATGTCGGGTCAGGTGTTCGCGGTCGCCCGCGCGCACGGCATGGCGTGTTACGACCCGCAACGCGATCTCGTGCACAACGTCGCGCCGCTGGGCGTCTACGAGGGGATGCAGCTCCACACCGGCGACGGCATGATGGTGCACGACCCCGACCTGGGCCTGGTGCACGACGTGCTCGCCACCTTGTCGCCGCAGAACCCGTTCGTGGCCCTGGTCAACTTCGGGCGGCACTTCATCCAGGTCTCCCCCGGCTACGAGCTGGAGTACAAGGAGGACGAGCTCGTCCGGGCCGACGTGCCGGAGCTCGACGAGGTGCAGCGGGCCTTCCAGGAGTACGCGACGGGCGAGCGCGGGTTCCTCGGCCGGCACGAGTGGACCGCCGCGGCGGGCTGAGGCTTGCCCCGTGGGGCTCCGCGCCCCCGAATTCATGATCCCGGGGTGCCGCCGCTCAGGCTGGTCCTAGGAGATCACTTCGCGGAACAGCGCGGGGTCGACGTTGCCGCCCGACAACAGCACGGCCGTGCGCCCCGCCGGGATCCGGCCCGACAGGCAGGCGGCCGTGGCCGCCGCGCCGCTCGGCTCCGCCACCAGGCGGCCTGTCACGGCCAGGTGGCGGATCGCGGCGCGGATCTCGTCCTCCGAGACCGTCACGATGCCGTCCACGTGCGCGCGCAGGTGCGCGAACGTCAGCTCCGACAGGTGGGCGCGCAGGCCGTCGGCGATCGTGCGGAAGGCGCGGGCCGGTTCCCAGACCACCGGCCGGCCGAGCGCGAGGCTCTCGGCGGCGTCGGCCGCCAGCTCGGGCTCGACGCCGATCACGGTGGCCTCCGGGCGCAGCGCCTTGACCGCGGCGGCGACGCCGGAGATCAGCCCGCCTCCGCTGACGGGCACCACCACGACGTCCACCTCGGGCAGGTCGGCGACGATCTCCAGGCCGATCGTGCCCTGACCGGCGATCACTGCGGGATGGTCGTAGGGCGGGATCATGGTGAGGCCGCGCTCGGCGGCCAGCTTCTCGGCCTCGCTGAGGCGCCGCTCGCGCGGCACGATCACCAGCTCGGCGCCGTGCGCCTCGATGGCCGAGGTCTTGACCTGCGGCGTGCCCTCCGGCACCACCACCACGCACGGCACCCCGAAAGACCTGGCCGCGTAGGCCAGCGCCTGGCCGTGGTTGCCCGAGGAGTGGGTGACCACCCCGGCGGGGCGCAGCGAGGCGACGGCGTTGTAGGCGCCGCGGAGTTTGAACGAGCCGACCCTCTGCAGGCTCTCCGGTTTGACGTGCACGTCTCCCACGGGCACCAGCGGGGTGCGCAGCACCGCCGGCTCGATGCGCTCGGCCGCCGCCCGGATGTCCTCGATCGTCACCAGCCGCATGCTCTCACCCTACGATCGCGGGGCGGCTGACGACAGACGGGTGCGAGCCAGCCGGACGACCGGCGTGACGGCGCCGACCAGAAGCAGCGCGTAGAGCGGGCCGAGCACCAGGCCGATCAGGAACCCGGCGGCGACGTCGTGCGGGTAGTGCACGCCGACGAACACCCTCGACAGCGCCATGACCGCCGCCAGCGGGAGCACCACCCAGGCGAGGGAGCGCCAGGTCAGGATGAGGGCCCCCGCGGCCCCGGCGGCGATCACCGCATGGTTGCTGGGGAAGGATCAGTCGTCCACGGGCGGGCACGCGGCGATCGTCGCGATCCCGTTCCGGCACGGCCGGTCCTCCCTGACGAGGATCTTCACGACCTCGCTGGTGACGTACGCGCCCACGACCCCCGCCGGACCGACGAGGGTCAGCGCCAGCTCGCGGGCCGGCGCGTTCCTGGCCCGCCACCAGCACAGCACGAACAGCGCCGCGAAGATGAACAGCCCGGCATCGGTGCCGACCTCGGCGAGGGGGTGCAGCCATGCTGGCGTGGTGAGGGCGAAATCGACGATGTCGCGGTACAACTCGTGTCCAATCAGTTAACAGGTGATGGACACGACCTTACGAGTGGATCTACGATTTCGCCTCGACCAAAGGGACGAGCGCGCGTGTCAGGCGAAGGCGCCGCCGAGGAACGCCCGGGTCAGGTCGAGGTGCTTCTGCTGCAGCTCGACCTCGGTGATCACGCCCCGGCCGAACTCCTCGGTCGCGGCCTCACGCTGGGCGAGGTAGCAGGCGGCCATGATCTCGCTGCGGAGCGGCGTGAAACCGCGTTCTACGCAGGTGACGAACGCGGCGCCCTTGCGCTCGACCGCGGCCGGGGGAACCTTGCAGGCCAGATCCTGAGCCTTGAGCTGCGCGACCGCGTCGCCGAGGGTGATCAGGCCCATTGAGCCGTTGAACTTCGTGTCAAGAGTGATCTTCAATTGTTTCCGCCTCCGGGTGTTTACAACTCTGCCAGGAGGCCGCGTATTCCCAGCTCAGAGCGGGTATGGAGGCACTCGTGATCGGAGAGCACGTGATCGTCGGCTACACCGACGACTCGGGTGGGCGTGACGCCCTCGTCCTTGGTGCCGCCATCACGGGAGTCACCGGCGGCGAGCTCACGGTGGCGACGATCTACCCGCCGGGCAGCCCCGGGCAGGCGGTCGAGGCGCAGGCCAACCTGGCGCACGCGGCGGCCCTGCTGGAGGGCGTGCCGGCCGAGTTCATGGCGTTCGAGAGCAGGGGCGCCGGTCGCGGGCTGTCGGTGCTGGCCAGCCGGATCAGGGCGGACCTGGTGGTGGCCGGCTCGGCGGACGGCGGCCCGCGCGACCGGATCCACCTGGGCAGCACCTCCGACCATCTGCTCCACCTGTCGCCGGAGGCGGTGATGCTGGCACCCGCGGGCTACCAGCCGCCCGAGCGCCCCTCCCGGCTCACGCTCGCCTACGTGCACCGCCCGCAGTGCGACACGGCGGTCGAGCGGGTGGCGCAGGCCGCCCTCAGGCTGGATGTGCCGCTCCGCCTGATCACGTTCGACCTGCGGACCGAGGACCAGGGGCGGCTCAGGGACGACCTCGCCCTGGCCGTGCGCCTGGCCTGGGAGGGCACCGGCATCGAGGCCGAGGCGGAGGTCTCCGAGGGGCACGACGTGGTCAGCGCCGTCGCCGCGACCGAGTGGCTGCCCGGTGAGCTGCTGGTCTGCGCGGCCAGCGAGGACGCCCAGCCGCACCGGGTCTTCATCGGCGAGCTGGCCATGAAGCTGCTGCGCGCCTCCCCCTGTCCCGTCGCCGTGCTGCCCCGCGGATTCTCCTAGCTAGCCGATGGCCAGCCGGACGACCTCCCCCGGCTCCGGTCCTGCCTGAGCGACCAGGTCGCCACCCGGCCTCCAGAACCCCGAGCGCCCGGCCGTGTGCTCGAAGCCACCGCCGGTCGGTCCCGCGAAGCTCGCCACCGCCACCCAGACACGGTGATCGGTGGCGATTCGTCGCGCTCTCTCTTCTTGGACCGCCACCTCTGCCGCCTGATGAACCACCCCAGCCGCATAGACGTCGATCCTTAGCGCGGCGGTGTCTTCAGCATGCTGCGCGACCGCCATGTCCCGGCAGATCGCCAGTCCCAGCCGCAGGCCGTTCACCTCGATCACCTCGGACCGCTCCCCGCCGGCGAACCGTTCCTCGCTAGCATGCACGTGGACCTTGCGATAGGCCACTTTGGCCCCGTCGCCGTCCACCGTCAGCGTCGCGATGTACTCAAGCCCCTCTTCCTTGACCGGTGCCCCCACCAGGGCCACCGCCCCCGCCTCCGCGCAAGCCTCCACGATCGGCCCCAGCCTCGAATCTTCCACGGTGATCGCTGGAGCGTCCAGGTGGTACCCCGTAAGTGACAGTTCCGGAAATATCACCACCCCTGCCTCCGCTCTTCGCACCATCTCCGCGTGCCGTACCGCGTTCTTTTCTACGTCGTACGACACGCAGTCCGGCTGAGCCACCGCCAGCACGAGCACAAGGGCCTCCAAAGAAGGAACCGCCACCACAGCCGACCCGGGTGATGGCCATCCTTTCATCGAAGAACGGCACGTCCTCGCTGGGTGCCCGCGTGGCCACCCGTCCCCCGAGTTGCGGATGGCGCGCGTCCTGTGGCTGCTTTCTCAGCTCCTGTACGACTGCCGCTCGTTCGCCGGGCGTCGCAAGGCGGATCAACTCCTTCAGCTTCCCGCGCCGTATCGCCGCGGGGCGATCAACGTCCGCGCGTGACCGCCTGCTGGTACAGCTCCAGGTAGCGGTCGGCCATGACCGACGGCGAGAAGCGGGCCCGGGCCTCGCGGCGGCACTCCTCGGGGTCGAGGTCGTCCACCCGCAGGACCCACTCAGCCAGCTCCTCCTCGGTGTCTGCGAGGAAGCCGGTGCGGCCGTGGTCGATGATCTCGGGGAGGCAGCCCCGGCGCAGGCCCACCGGAGGCACGCCGAGCGCCATGGCCTCCACGACGGCGGTGCCGCCGGGCTCGTCCCACTGGATGGGGAACAGGGCCGCGCGGGCCGAGGCGTAGAGGGTGTCGCGCTCGTCGCCGCCCACCGAGCCGACCCATTCGATGAGGTCGCCGTCGAGGTAGGAGGAGATGTGGTCGACGTAGTAGCGCACGTCCGGGTGGCCGTGCAGCGGGTGGTAGGGGTCCTGGGCCACGACCTCCAGCTCGGCCGGGCTGTTGAGGCCGCTCACCGGCCCCGCGAGGACCAGCGGCAGGCCCAGCTTCTGGCAGACCCTGGCCGCGATGTGCTGGCCCTTGAGGCCGCAGATCCGGCCCATCACCACGAGGTGCTCGCCCTGCTCGACGCGCAGGTCGCGGTCGGCCAGCGGGGTGGCCAGGTGGACGGCGCCGAGCGCGGCGTCCTGCACGGCTCTGGGAGCGCGGGCGAGCTGGGAGTGCGAGACGCCGTTGACCGCGATCGACTGCGGGAACGACCGGTAGAAGGCGGCGTGCTTGCGCAGGTCCCAGTGCAGGGTGTGCAGGACGGGCGGGCCGTCCATGGCCGACAGGACGGCGGGCCCGACGACCTCGAGGTGGTCGTGGACCAGGTCGATGTCGTCGCGGCGGCGCAGCTCGCCGGCCACCCGTGCCTGGTGGGCGTGCGCGATGCCCATCACCTGATTGTACGGCTTCTGCAGGTGGGCGAACTGGCCCTGTTCGAAGACGCTGATCAGCTCGTCCACTTCGAGGGTGCTCGAACCCACCGAGGCCAGGATGATCCGCACTCCGCGCTCGCGCAGCGCCGGGACCAGCGTGGCGACGACGTTCTCGATTCCGCCGTAGCCGGGGGGCGGGACCTGGAGCCACGGCCCCGCGTTCACCAGGACGTTCATGCCACATCCTCCTCCAGAACAAGGGAGGCCAGTGGAGGCCGCTCTGACACGGCCACGTCCACCAGATCGGCCTTCCCGTCGTGCCCGAACTGCAGCAGTGTGTGAGAGGGAGACTCAGAGGAGAGCACCCTGCGCTGACGCTCCAGCCGCGACCAGGCGGTGGCCATGATCTGCCCGGCCATGCGGCCGAGGGCGGTGACCGACTGGTGGCTGTGGGTCCTGGTGCCCAGGTCGACCTGAGCCATGGCGTCCAGCCCGACCAGTTGGAGGAGGTCGACCAGGAGGCCGAACTCGACCCCGTACTCGGTGACGAACGGCACCTGCTCCAGGACCTCGCGGCGGGCGGCGTACTCACCGCCGAGCGGCTGCGCGAAGCCGGACAGCTCCGGCCAGAACATGTTCAGCAGTGGCCTGGCGACCAGTTCGGTGACGCGCCCGCCGCCACCGCGCCGGACCACGCCGTCCTCCCCCGTGAAGGGCCGCTCGTAGGCGGCCTTGACGAACTGGACGTCCCGGTCGACGAACAGCGGCCCCAGCAGGCCCGAGACGAAGTGGGAGGCGAAGTTGCGCAGGTCGGCGTCCACGAAGACGACGATGTCGCCGCTGGAGGCGGCCAGCCCCTTCCACAGCGCCTCCCCCTTGCCGGTGAGGGGGGGAAGGTGGGAGAGCACGGCGTTCTGCGCCACGACCCGCGCTCCCGCGGCGGCCGCCCGGACGGCGGTCGCGTCGGTGGAGTTCGAATCCACGACGATGATCTCGTCCACGAGTGGCGTCCGCTCGACGAGCTCACGGCGGATCACGGTGACGATGTCGCCTACTGTCGACTCCTCGTCACGAGCCGGCAGCACGACGCTCACCGTGGTCGTCCCCTTGGCAAGGAGCAGTGCTTCGACCGGCCAATCCGCTGCCGTGCTCGAGTGCGGCCCGTACCACTCCTGGGCCCTTGCCAAGGCCCGCAGATCTGTCTCCATGCAGTCAACCCCGATCTTTTCAGGTCACGGTCGGCGACATCTGCCCTAGCCATGCGTCTTCGAACATGTTTGTTTGTTTTCGGCTAGAGGTGGGATATGCCGGGTTATGGTCCCCACTACCCGTATTGGCATCGTAGGTGCCGGAAATGTCGCCGCGAGGCATGCAGACGTCCTGTCCGGTTTCCCGGATGTTACGATCGCCGGAATCGCCGACACAGACCCCCGCAGGGCCGAAACGCTGGCGTCGAAGCATGACTCCCCCGCTTACGGCGGCCACGCCGACCTGCTGGAGGCCGGCGGCCTGGACGCCGTCTACGTCTGCGTGCCTCCCTTCGCGCACGGTAGCCCCGAGCTCGACATCTTGTCGCGCAATATCCCGATCTTTGTGGAGAAGCCTCTCTCGCTTGACCTCGAAACCGCAGAAAGTATCGCTGACGAGATCGACCGGCGCGGCCTGCCTTCCGCCGTCGGTCATCACTGGCGCTACCTGGACATACTCGACCAGGCAAAAGAGCTGCTCGCCGGCCGCCCGGTCCGCCTGGCGATGGGCCACTGGCTTGACAAGGTGCCTCCGGTCGGCTGGTGGTTGGACCCGGCGATGTCCGGCGGCCAGACCGTCGAGCAGGCGGTCCACGTCCTCGACCTGGCGCGGCTGCTGGTGGGCGAGGTGAGCATGGTGCACGCGGTGCCGGCCGAGAACTCGGCGACCGGAGAGATCGACCACGCCACGGCGGCTGTGCTGCGGTTCGCGGACGGGGCGGCTGGCCTGCTGGCCACCACCTGCCTGCTGCGGCACAAGCACCGGGTGGGGCTGGAGGTGCACGCCGACGGCATCGCGCTCGGCCTGAGCGAGACGGAGCTGGTCGTCGACGGGCAGCGGCAGGTCCAGGACGGCGGGCAGGCCAAGACGATGGTGGATCGCGCGTTCGTCGACGCCGTGCAGGGTAAGGAGGCCGACGTGCGGGCCCCGTACCGGGAGGCACTGAAGACCCACCGGCTGGCGCTCGCGCTGGCCCGGTCGGCACGGGAGCGGGAGCCGGTGACGCTCGATGGCTAGCGGCAAGGTGCTGAGCATCGAGGCGCCGGGCGAGGTGACGCTGGTCGAGGACAAGCTGGGCGAGGTGCCCGACGGCGGGTTCCGGGTCGAGACCACGCACAGCGGGATCTCGGCCGGCACCGAGCTCACCTACGTGAAGGGCGACAATCCCTACCTGACCTCCACCTGGGATCCCGCGCTCGGCCTGTTCCAGCAGGGCACGCCGTCGGTGGTCTATCCGGTGCGCGGCATCGGCTACATGCAGGTGGGCAGGGTGGTCGAGGCCCGCACCCGGGCGGTGCGCGAGGGCCGCCTGGTCGCGATGGCCTACGGGCACCGCACCGGCTATGTCGCCGACCCGATGCAGGACCGCTTCGTGGAGCTGCCGGACGACCTCGACGCGATGCTCGGCATCTACGTCGCCCACATGGGCCCGATCTGCGCCAACGGCCTCCTGCACGCCGCCGCCGACCTGCACGGGCCGAACGTCCAGCAGCTCGGCGACGGGGTGCGCGGCCGGCGCGTCGTGGTGGTGGGGGCGGGCGTGGTCGGGCTGCTGACGGCGTCGTTCGCCATCTCGTACGGCGCGGCTGAGGTCGTGGTCGTGGACGAGACCGCCGACCGGCTCGCGATCGCCGAGGCGCTGGGCGCGAACGTCCTGGCGACCGGCGACGACCCGGCCGTGGAGCTGAAGCGGCGCTGGCGGCACGGGCCGAACGACCGGGGCGCGGACGTGGTCTTCCAGTGCCGGGGGCAGGCGCGGGCGCTGGCCCTGGCGCTGAAGCTGCTGCGGCCCCAGGGCACCGCGGTCGATCTGGCCTTCTACACGCACGGCGCGGACGAGGTGCGGCTGGGCGAGGAGTTTCACCACAACGGGCTGTCACTGCGCTGCGCCCAGATCGGCCGGGTGCCGCGCGGCCTGGCTCACGCGTGGGACAGGGAGCGGCTGTCCCACGAGACGATCGGCCTGCTCAGGCAGCGCGGCGACCTGCTACGCCGGCACGTGATCACCGATGTCGTCGATTTTGCCGAAGGCCCCCGCCTGCTGGCCGAGCTCGCCGACCGGCGGCGTCACACCGTGCAGGCCGTGCTCAGCGACCACGTCGAGGATGAGGGCGGCTGACCAGCTGAAGTCGTGGCATCCGTGACCCTCCAGGGTGAAGGGATCGAAGTATTCGCGGAACCCCGACCGCGACACCGCGTTGATCATGCCGTCGGCCAGCGAGGAGGCCAGGTCGGGGCGGCGGTCCTTGATCCCCTGCCAGACGAGCCAGGTGAGGTTGATCCAGCTCGGCCCGCGCCAGTAGCGGGCCGGGTCGAACTCGGGCGTGGCCAGGGCGAAGCTCGGCAGCACCCCGTCCTTGAGTCCGAAGCGGTCGAGCCCGGTGCCGATCAGCGCGTTGGCGACCTCGCGCGGCAGGCCCGGCAGGATGAGCGGGACCAGGCCGGCGGCGCTGCTGGAGCGGATCAGGCAGCCGGTGCGCACGTCGCGGGCCTGGAACAGGCCGTCGTCGTAGAGGTGCTCGATCATCGCGGCGGTGGTCGCGGCGGCTTCGGCGCGGTGCGGCTCGGGGTCGAACCCGCAGGCGTCGGCGATGTGCGCGAGCGCCTGCTCGGCCGCCCCATAGGCGGCGTTGAACAGCGGGTCCTCGACCTGGAACGCGCCCGCCCGGCGGTAGCCGGTGTCGCGGTAGGCGCGGGCCAGCGTGGTGTAGAGCGCGTAGTCGCGGTCGGTGGGCCGCTCCTCGGCGTTGACGTGGTCGAGGTCCTTGCGGCTGTAGCCGCTGGGGCCCGCTTCGACGGCGGCGAGCGGCTCGTCCCAGGCCGGGCTGTTGTCCATGCCCGACTCCCAGGGGTGCACGATCGAGATCAGCCCCTCGGGCGAGCGCCTGGCGGTGCGCAGGAAGTGCTGCTGCGCCACCAGCCGGGGATAGATCCTGCGCAGGAAGGCCACGTCGGGCTCGGCCTGGTGGACCCGCCAGGCGGCCAGCGCGTGGACGGGCGGCTGCACGATGCCGGACGTCGCCGAGCCGGAGGGCGAGCGCGCCTCCCAGAACTCGGGGCCGGGGAAGTAGGCGCCCTCCGGCACCTTGGGGTTGAAGACGATGTGCGGCACCCTGCCGTCGCGCCACTGCGCCCCGAACAGCGACAGCAGCTCGGACCTGGCCCGGCGGGGCGACAGCTGGGCGTTGCCGATGGCGATGAAGGCGGAGTCCCAGCTCCACTGGTGGGGGTAGAGCCTGCGGGACGGGACCGTGTAGCCCCCGTCCCAGTTGTCGACCAGTACACGCACCGCGTCGCGGAGGATCATAGGAATTTCCTGATGAAGGCGGCTGTCTGGGGAAGGACGATCTCGGGCTCGCCACGCAGTCGGCACTCGAGCGCGAGATAGCCGTCGTAGCCGACGGCGTCCAGGGTGCCTAGCTGTGCACCCCAGTCGAGGTGGCCGGTGCCCGGCTGGTTGCGGTTGGACTCGCTGATCTGCATGTGCGCGAGGTAGGGGGCGGCCTCGGCCAGCGAGCGGCAGGGGTCGTCCTCCTCGATGTTCATGTGGTAGGTGTCGCCGACGATCCTGATCGAGTCCATGGCGCAGTAGGAGACGGCGCCGGCCAGGGTGTTGACCATGTGGTTCTCGTAGCGGTTCAGCGGCTCCAGCATGATGAGCACGCCGTTGCGCTGGGCGTGCTCGCCGAGGATGCCGAGCGCCTCGGCCAGCACCTCGCGGTCCTCCTGGGCGCTGCGCGGCGGGACGAACGGGGGCAGCCTGAGGGAGAACTGGCCCCACGAGGCCGGCGTCATCACGCCGATGCCGCCGAGCTCGCCGATGACCGACAGCTGCGACCTGAGCTGCTGGATCGCGTCCATGCGCTTGGCCGGGTCGAAGTCACCGATGAAGTGCGGCATGTCCACGCACACGGTCGGCATGACCACGCCGTCGGCCAGCGCCCGCTTGAGCTCGGTCAGCCGGCCCGCGAAGTGGAAGTCGCCCTTTCCTCGCAGCTCGATCGCGTCGAACCCGGCGTCGACCGCGAACGCGAACTTCTCCTGCAGAGAACGGCCGGGCAGGAGCTGCTCCTGGGCGGCGAGCTTCACTGTGACTCCTCGAAGGTGAAGACGAGCTGGAGCACCTCTGACGGGTGCTTGTCGATCAGGTCGAAGGCGGCGGCGGCGTCGTCGACGGGGACGACGTGGCTGATCAGGTCGGTGACGTCGATGTCGCCGCGGTGCACGACCTCCATGAAGGTGCGCTGCAGGCGCTCGACGTCCCACCGGTGGGAGAGCCAGGAGGCGACCCCGCCGATCTGGGAGGAGACGAGCTGCACGTGGTTGTGGTGGAACTCCTCGCCGAGGCGCAGCCCTATCCCGTCGCCCTGGTAGAAGCCGGCGGCCACGACCCTGCCGCCCTTGCGCACGGTTCTGATGGCCTCCTGCAGGCCCAGGTGGCTGCCGCTCAGCTCGATGGCGGTGTCGGCGCCCTCGACCCGCTTGCGCATGAACTCGGCGACCGATCCGGACTGCACGTCGAACGTCTCGGCCGCGCCGTACTTCCTGGCGAGCTCCAGGCGGGCCGGAATGGCGTCGGCGGCGACCACCCGCGCGCCGCTGAGCACGGCGAGCCGGGTGGCGAGCAGGCCGATGACGCCCTGGCCGAAGATGGCGATCTGGTCGCCGAGATGGATGTCGGCGGCGTGCACGGCGTTCAGCGCGATGGCGCCGACTCGGGCGAAGACGGCGTCGATCGGGTTGGCGCCGGGTGGCAGCACGTGGCCGACGAGCTTGGCGGCCGGTAGGACGGCCTCGGTGCGGTGGCCCCAGATGCCCCATACGAGGCTGCCGATGGGCGGGTCGGCGACGTCGGGCGCCGCCTCCACCACCTCACCGACCTCCTGGTAGCCCCAGCCGGTGAGCGGGTAGGCGTGGGTGTTGCCGTCGAGGAAGAGACGCTGCTCGGTGTCCCACCTGCGACTGAGATAGGGGTTGGTCCCGCGGTAGGCGGTGAGTTCTGTGCCCGCGGAGACGCCCGAGTACAGAGTGCGGACTCGCACGCTCCCCGGCACAAGCTCGGCGGGCGTTTCCAGGCTGACGGAGACAAGGCCTGGCTCTTGGAAGGTGATGACGCGCATTTCCCACACTTACGCTTTTTGATCAGGCAAAAGTCGATCAATTAGTTGTTGTTTGCACACCATAGTTACGCCCGGAACACTCGTAAGTCTACGACTTCTGCCAGAGGCAGCTGATGCAATTGGGGTTTCTGACAGTGTGTCTTCCGGAAAGCGACCTTACCGGCACTCAACACCAGGTCATCCCGCATGATTCCGTACATCGCCACCCGGACCGGAAGCCTCTTCGGCTGTGACCGAAATCCGATCAGACCGAGCGTTTCGGCGCTACCAGGGTGATCGAGTCGCGAGAATCTTTCGCGCAGAACGGACTTCCGCTTGCCCGTGTGCCCGGCAGGCAGAACATTCCGCGCCCGGGCCGATAGACGCAGGTGAAGCCGGAAGTGACCGGTGTGGCGGAGGAGAACGGACGACAAGAGCCGGCGACGGGAAGAGAACAGACCGGTCTCGGTATCGCACGGCACACGTTGCGCCATCTCGTCCGAGGGTAAGGGCGGCATATCCCCACCGGAGGTGCGTGCCATGCCGAAACAGGTAACCGCCGTCCTCTCCGCCGCCCTGCTGGCAGCGACCTGCCTGGCTGCGTGCGGCGACGACAGCGAACCAACGGCCATCAATCAGATCACGGTCTGGACCGAGGAGAACCTCGAAGACCGGATGGCCGTGCAGAAGAAGATCATCGAAGAGTTCACCGCGAAGACCGGAATCAAGGTCAATCTCGTCGGAGTGGCCGAGGACCAATTCAGCCAGGTGGTCACCTCCGCCGCCGCGGCGGGCGACCTGCCCGACGTGATCGGAGCGCTGCCTCTGGCCTCCATCCGCGAGCTGGAAGCCAACGACCTGCTCGACACCGAGACCCCTGGCAAGATCGTCGATCAGCTCGGGCGCGACACGTTCTCGCCGCGGGCCCTGGAGCTCGACAGCTCCGGAGGCAAGCTGCTGGCCGTGCCCAGTGACGGATGGGCGCAGCTCATCCTCTACCGCAAGGACCTGTTCGAGAAGGCCGGGCTGCAGCCGCCCGACACCTACGAGGCGCTGGAGGCGGCGGCCGCGAAGCTGAACTCCGGCGGGACCGCCGGCATCACGCTGGCGATCGCGCCCAAGGACTCCTTCACCGCGCAGAGCTTCGAGCACGTCGCCCTGGCGAACGGCTGCCAGCTCGTCGACGGCTCGGGCAACGTCACCCTCGACGCGCCGCCGTGCGTGAAGGCCTTCGAGTTCTACTCCAACCTGGCCAAGAGCCACTCGGTCAAGGGCATGCAGGACGTCGACTCCACCAGGGCCACCTACTTCGCCGGCAAGGCGGCCATGACGATCTGGTCGTCGTTCATCCTGGACGAGCTGGCCGGCCTGCGTAAGGACGCCCTGCCCAGCTGCCCCGAGTGCCGCGAGGATCCCGAGTGGCTGGCCAAGAACACCGGAGTGGTCACCGCGCTGAAGGGGCCCGACGGGAGCGCGCCCGCACAGTATGGCGAGATCGTCTCCTGGGCCGTCATGCGCGACTCCGCCACCGACCCGGCGACCAAGTTCGTCAGCTTCATGATGAACGAGGGCTACGAGCGGTGGATCGGGATGGCGCCCGAGGGCAAGTTCCCCACCCGCAAGGGGTTCGAGGACAAGTGGAACCAGCTGCCCGCGGGAGTCGACACCAAGAAGCCGCTGGCCGACGTCTTCCCCGCCGAGGTGCTCGACGCGCTGCGCAAGAGCCCGGACACGTTCGGGCGCTGGGGCATCCCGCAGGGCCAGGGCAAGCTCGTGGGCGCCACGATGGGCGAGCTGCCGGTGCCCACGGCGCTGAGCGGGATCGTGGACGGCTCGCTCACCGCGCAGGCCGCGGCCACGCAGGCCAAGACGGAGGTCGAGACCATCAAGCGCGGAATACGCGAGTGAGCGGCGGAGGTGCGGAGTGAGGCGCGGGCAGACCCTGCGCCAGCAGGAGGGCAGGGCCGGGCTGGCGCTGATCTCGCCGACCCTGATCATCACGCTGGTGGTGGTGGTCTTGCCGCTCCTGTGGGCGATCATGCTGGCGTTCCAGGACGTACGGCTGATCAACATCCGCCAGGCGGGGCTCTTCGGCAACTACACGCTGGAGAACTTCGCGTACGTGATCAGCGAGCCGGGGTTCTGGTCGGCCCTGGTCAACACGCTCGTCTACACCGTGGCGGGCACGGCGCTGTCGATCGTGATCGGGCTGGTGACCGCGCTGGCGCTGCGTGACAGGTTCAAGGGCAGGACCCTGATCAGGGCCTCCATCCTGATCCCCTACGTGGCGCCGGTGGTGGCGGTGGCGTTCCTGTGGGAGACGATGCTGAATCCCCAGTACGGCATCGTGAACACCTGGCTGAGCGAGCCGATCGCCTTCCTCACCCAGGCCAAGGGCACCTTTCTCGGCATCGAGGTGCCGGTGGCGCTGCTGACCGTGATCGCGTTCGAGGCGTGGCGCTACTTCCCGTTCGCCTTCCTGTTCATCCTGGCCAGGCTCCAGGCGCTGCCAGCCGAGCTGGACGAGGCCGCGGTGGTGGACGGGGCGACGCCGACGCAGCGTTTCCGCTACGTGATCATGCCGCAGCTCTGGCGGATCATCGCCCTGCTGTCGGTGCTCAGGTTCGTGTTCACCTTCACCAAGTTCGACGACGTCTACCTGCTGACCGGCGGCGGAGCCGGCACGGAGGTCGTCAGCGTGCGCGTCTACAACTTCCTGACCGCCCGCGACGACATCGGGGCGTCGGCCGCGCAGGCGATCGTGCTGGCGGTCGTGCTCGTCGTGTTCCTGGTCGTGTATCTGAAGTTCTTCGGGGGAGGTGAACGCGACTCATGAGCAGGGACAGGTTCGAGCGTGGGCTCTTCAAGGTGCTCAAGCCGCTGGTGATCGCCTTTCTCTTCCTGATCACCGCGTTTCCGTTCTACTACATGGTGATGCTGTCCTTCCGCGACATCCAGGAGCTCATCCTGGAGCCCGGCTCGCTGTGGCCGCGGAACTTCACCCTGGACACGTACGTGAACGTGCTGGGCAGGCAGGGTTTCCTGATCTTCATGCGCAACAGCGCCATCGTCGCGGTCGCCTCGGTCGCGGTCACGCTGCTGATCTCGATTCCCGGCGCCTACGCCGTCGCGCGGCTGCGCTTCTTCGGGCGCCGGCAGGTGCACTTCCTGTTCCTGGCCGTGTACCTGTTCCCGGCCATCGTGCTGGCCATCCCGCTCTTCGTGCTCTTCACCATGCTCGGGCTGCGGGGCTCTCTGGTCGGCCTGATTCTCGTGTATATCGCGCAGACCGTGCCCGTCACGGTATACATGCTCCGCAACTACTTCGAAACGGTGCCACAGAGCGTGGAGGAGGCGGCCGCGATCGACGGCTGCACCCGCCTGTCGACCATCTGGCGGGTGGTGCTGCCGCTGTCCAAGCCGGCGCTCATGGCCACCGGGCTGTACGCGTTCATGATCGCCTGGAACGAGTTCCTGTTCGCTCTGCTGTTCCTGGTGGAGAAGCGGGACAGCTGGACCGTTTCGCTTGGGCTCTCTCAGCTGGCAGGCAGCATCGAGATCCCGACAACGGTTCTCATGGCAGGATCGGTGGTTCTGACACTGCCCATCGTGCTCGTGTTCTTCGCCAGCGAGAGACTGCTGACGGAGGGGCTCACGGCGGGAGCGGAGAAGGGATAGCGACCATGCTGACGGCAGGGCAGGTCCTCCAGCTGATCCGCGATGGCTCCTGCCGGACGCGCAAAGAACTGATCGAGCTCACCGGCCTGTCCCGGTCGACCATCACCGACCGGGTCGACCGGCTCATCGAGGCCGGATACATCCACGAGTCCGGCGTCGGGACCTCCGGGGGCGGGCGACCGCCCTCGGTGCTCGACATCGACGCCACCAGCCGCCTGGTGCTGGTGGCCGACCTCGGGGCCAGTCACGCCCGCGTGGCGCTGACCGACCTCGCGGCCCGGCCGATGGCCGAGGAGCACACCGAGATGCGCATCGAGCTCGGCCCCGACGCCGTCCTGTCGTGGGTGGGGCAGGCCTTCCAGCGGCTGCTCGACCGCACCGGCCGCACCGCCGAGCAGGTGTGCGGCATCGGCCTGGACCTGCCCGGCTCGGTGGACCACACCACGGGCCGGGTCATCAGGTCGTTCCTGATGCCGGGCTGGGACGACCATCCGATCAGCGAGGTCCTGCGGGAGCGGTTCGACGTGCCGATCCTGGTGGAGAACGACGCCAACGCGATGGCGCTGGGCGAGTGGTGGTCGTTCTGGCGCCACTGCGACTCGCTCATCCTGATCAAGGTGTCCACCGGCATCGGCACCGGCATCGTGCTGGGCGGGCACATCTACCGGGGCGTGGAGGAGGCCGCGGGCAACATCGGCCACGTCCGCCTGCACGAGACGGACGACCGGGTGTGCACCTGCGGCTCGCGCGGCTGCGTCGCCTCCCTGTCGAGCGGCCACGCCCTGGCCACGGACCTGGGCCAGGAGAGCAGCCGTGACGTGGTGCGCCTGGTGCACGCCGGCGATCCGGCGGCCATCGCGCGCACCCAGGAGGGGGGCCGCACCCTGGGCATCGTGCTGGCCACCGCTGTCAGCCTGCTGAACCCGGGCGTCCTGGTGCTGGCCGGTGACATGGCGGAGACCAGGGAGCACTACCTGACGGGCATCAGGGAGAGCGTCTACCGCAGGAGCCTGCCGTACACGACCCGCAACCTGGAGATCGTGCCGAGCTCGCTGGGCAACCGGGCGGGCATCGTGGGGACGGCCGTCATCGTCATGGAGCACGTCCTGTCCCCCGAGGCCGTCGACACCGCCCTGGCCAAGCTCAACCCGTCAAAGGGACGGCCCAGGACCGGCGCGGTCAGCTGACAGCGCGGTCTCCAGCCCGGCCCTCGCCGTGACGAGCGAGGGGCCGTACCACGTGAGCAGCCGCCCGCTGACGAGCGCGCAGGGCAGGCCGGGGAAGGACTCCGGGCCGTCGGCGGCGCTGAAGGCGTAGGGCTCGTCGGGCAGCACGACCAGGTCGGGGCGGGCCTCGACCAGCTCCGGCAGCGGGATCTTCGGGTAACGGTCGGGGTGGCGGGCGTAGTGGTTGTCCACGCCCAGCCTGGCGAGCACGTCACCGGTGAAGGTGTCGCGGCCCACCACCATCCACGGGCGCCGCCAGATGGGGATGACCGCGGTCCTCCTCGGCCCCTCGTACGGCGCCCCCCAGCTCTCCTCGGCCCGGTCGAGCCATCCGGGCCGCCCGGCGCGGCAGGCCAGGGCGAACATCCTGCCCAGCGAGGCGAAGGCCTGCTCCAGGGTCTCGATCCTGGTCACCCAGACGGGCACGCCCGCCTCGCGCAGCGCCTCGATGTCCGGGGCGCGGTTCTCCTCGGCGTTGGCCAGGACGACGTCCGGGCGCAGGCGCCTGATCAGGTCGAGGTCGGGGTTCTTGGTGCCCTTGACCCTGGCGACGTCCAGGCCGGCAGGGTGGGTGCACCAGTCGGTGGCGCCGACCAGGGCTCCGGGGACGGTCTCGGCCACCGACTCCGTCAGCGACGGCACCAGCGACACGATGCGCGTCACGGTCTCGGGGACGGGCACGGCCGTCCCGGTGTCATCGACGTCTTCGCTCCGCACAGCAGAAACTCTAGACGGCTGGACTTTAGCCGGCCGACTTGCCGGGAATTGCCTCACAAGTGAGGTTATAGATCCGTAGAATCCTGAAAAGATCGTTTTTTCTTGAAATCGGGGGATCGTCGGTTGGAGCGAGACTCGCTGGGCTTCGATCCGAACACGCCCAACGTCGCCCGCCTGTACGACTACTACCTCGGTGGGAAGGACCACTTCCCGGCCGATCGCGACGCCGCTGAGCGGATCCTGAAAGTGGCTCCCGAACTGCGGGCCGCCGCCCGGGCCAACCGGGCGTTCCTGGGACGGGCCGTGCGGTTCCTGGCCGACGCCGGGATCGACCAGTATCTGGACATCGGCACCGGCCTGCCCACCCAGGGCGCCGTGCACGAGGTGGCCAACGCCGTCTCCACCGGGAGCAAGGTGGTCTACGTGGACCGGGACCCGGTTGTCCTGGTGCACGCCAGGGCGCTGCTCGCCGCGGACGAGAACACCACCGCGGTCGAGGGGGACCTGCGCAGACCCCAGGAGATCCTGAAAGACCCTGATGTCACGGAGGCCATCGACTTCACCAAGCCGGTCGGCATCCTGCTGGTCGCCGTCATGCACTTCATCAGCGAGGCCGACGACCCGCGGCAGATCATGCGGATCCTGCACGACGCCATGGCCCCGGGCAGCTACCTCGTCATGTCCCACGGCACCAGCGACGCCCGCACCGACGCCGTCGACAAGGGCACCGAGGTCTACCGGCGGGCCACCTCACCGCTCGTCCTGCGCGACCGCCGGCGGATCGAGGCCATGTTCGAGGGGTTCGAGCTGGTGGATCCCGGGCTGGTCTGGCTGCCCGAGTGGCGGCCCGGCCAGGCCGACACGATCGACTTCATCGACCGTCCAGAATCGTCGCTCATCCTGTGCGGCGTGGCCAGGAGGAACTGAGACATGCGGATCGGCCTGGCGGTGCCGCAGTACGGCAGGTTCGCCTCCCTGAGCAGCCTGCGCCTGGTCGCGCGGGAGGCCGAGGCGATGGGCTTCGCCGCCCTGTGGGTGGGCGACCGGCTGCTGACGCCGCTGGAGCCCAGGGACCGCTATCCCGGCGGCGACGGCGCGATCCCGGAGGCGCACGGGGTCTTCCTGGACCCGTTCGCGGTGCTGTCGGTCGCCGCCTCGATCACCTCCCGGGTCCGGCTGGGCACCAGCGCGCTGAACGCCTGCTGGTACGCGCCGCCGCTGCTGGCCCGCTCCCTCACCACCGTCGACCAGCTCAGCGACGGCCGGCTCGACGTGGGCCTGGGGCTGGGCTGGTCCTCGGACGAGTACGCGGCCGTCGGCGTGCCGTGGAAGTCCAGGGCGGCGCGGTACGAGGCCACGCTCGACGCGCTGGAGGCGATCTGGCACAGCGACCCGGTGGCCTACGCCAACGAGCTGTGGACGGTGGCGCCCAGCCGCATCCACCCCAAGCCGGTCGGCCGCCCGCCGCTCTATCTCGCCGGCTTCGCGCCCGACGCGCTGCAGCGCATCGGGCGCAGGGCCGACGGCTGGCTCACCGCCACCCTGCCGATCCGCATGCTCACCGCGATGTGGGACACCGTACGGCGCGGCGCCGAGGCCGCCGGCCGCGACCCGGAGGCCCTGCGCATGATCCTGCGCGCCAACCCGGTCATCACCGGCGAGGCCGGCGCGGCGCCGCCCAGGAGCGGCACCGTGGCACAGATCGCCGCCTACCTGAACGAGGCGGCGGCGGCCGGGGTCCACGAGATCATCCTGGACCTCCAGCACACCGCCGTCGACGACCAGCACCTGCTCAAGCTGGCCGAGGAATTCAGGTCCCGCCTCAGCCCCGGCTGAGCGCAGCCAGCGCGGCGTCGTAGTCGGGCTCCTGGGAGATCTCGGGCACCAGCTCGGCGTGCGTGACCACGTTGGCGCCGTCCAGCACGACCACCGCGCGGGCGGCGAGACCCGCCATCGGGCCCGTCTCCTGCGCCACCCCGTAGTCGGTGAAGAACTCGCGCCCGCGCATGAGCGACAGCGTCGTCACGCTGTCCAGCCCTTCGGCGCCGCAGAAGCGCCGCTGCGCGAACGGCAGGTCGGCCGAGACGCACAGCACCACCACGCCGGGGTTCTCGCCGGCGATCTGGTTGAAGCGCCGAACCGAGGCGGCGCAGGTGCCGGTGTCGACGCTCGGGAAGATGTTGAGCACCTTCGTCGCCGTGCCGTACTCGGCCAGCGAGTGGTCGGCGAGATCGGTGCCCACCAGGCGGAAGTCAGGTGCGCTGTCTCCCGGCTTGGGGAACGTGCCCCCCACGGTGACGGGCTTGCCCTTGAACGTGACCTCGGACATGTCGGCTCCTTTCACGGCGACCCCATCCACGCTACCTAGGTCAGACATTCCGCCTGTATTGGCCTCCCGCTTCGAACAGGGCATCCGTGATCTGACCCAGCGAGCACACGCGGGCCGCCTCCATCAGCACCTCGAAGGCGTTGCCGTCGGACATGGCCACCTCGCGCAGCCTGGCCAGCGCCGCAGGCGCCTCGCCCCGGTTCCGCTCGTGGAAGCCGTGCAGGCGGTCGAGCTGGGAGCGCTTCTCCTCCTCGGTCCCTCTGGCGAGCTCCAGCTTGTGCGGGGCGTGCTCGTCGCCGCCCGGGTTGCGGAAGGTGTTGACCCCGACGATGGGCAGCGAACCGTCGTGCTTGCGGGTCTCGTACAGCATGGACTCGTCCTGGATCCTGCCGCGCTGGTAGCCGGTCTCCATCGCGCCCAGCACGCCGCCCCGGTCCGACAGCCGCTCGAACTCCCGCAGCACCGCCTCCTCGACCAGGTCGGTGAGCTCGTCGATGATGAACGAGCCCTGCAGCGGGTTCTCGTTGCGCGCCAGGCCCCACTCGCGGTTGATGATGAGCTGGATCGCCATCGCCCTGCGCACCGAGTCGGCCGACGGGGTGGTGACCGCCTCGTCGAAGGCGTTGGTGTGCAGGCTGTTGCAGTTGTCGTAGATGGCGATCAGGGCCTGCAGGGTGGTGCGGATGTCGTTGAAGTTCATCTCCTGCGCGTGCAGCGAACGGCCCGAGGTCTGGACGTGGTACTTGAGCTTCTGCGACCGCTCGGCCGCGCCGTACCTCTCCCGCATCGTGACGGCCCAGATCCGGCGGGCGACCCGGCCGAGCACGCTGTATTCGGGGTCCATGCCGTTGGAGAAGAAGAACGACAGGTTCGGCGCGAAGTCGTCGATGTCCATGCCGCGCGCCAGGTAGGCCTCCACGTAGGTGAGGCCGTTGGCCAGGGTGAAGGCGAGCTGGCTGATGGGGTTCGCGCCGGCTTCGGCGATGTGGTAGCCGGAGATCGAGACCGAGTAGAAGTTGCGGACGCCGTTGTGGATGAACCACTCCTGGATGTCGGCCATCATCCTGAGCGAGAACTCGGTGGAGAAGATGCAGGTGTTCTGGCCCTGGTCCTCCTTGAGGATGTCCGCCTGCACGGTGCCCCTGACGGTGGCCAGCGTCCTGGCCTTCAGGTCACGGGCCTCCTCCTCGGACGGGGTGCGCCCGTGCTCGGCCTGGAAACGGTCCATCGCCTGGTCGACGGCGGCGTTGAGGAAGAAGGCGAGGATCGTGGGGGCCGGGCCGTTGATCGTCATGGACACCGAGGTGTTGGGCGCGGCCAGGTCGAAGCCGTCGTAGAGCGCCTTCATGTCGTCGAGCGTCGCGATCGACACCCCAGAAGTGCCGACTTTTCCGTAGATGTCGGGCCGTAGGTCGGGGTCGTTCCCGTACAGCGTCACCGAGTCGAACGCGGTCGAGAGCCTGGTCGCGGGCTGCCCCGCCGACAGCAGCTTGAAGCGCCTGTTGGTGCGGAACGGGTCGCCTTCGCCGGCGAACATCCTGGTCGGGTCCTCGTCGTCCCGCTTGAACGGGAACACGCCCGCGGTGAACGGGAACCTGCCCGGCAGGTTCTCGGCGCGCAGGAACCTGAGCAGCTCGCCGTGGTCGGTGTAGCGGGGCAGCGCCACCCGGGGGATGCGGTTGCCCGACAGGGTCTCGCGCCACAGCGGCGTGTGGATCTCCCGGTCGCGCACCCGCACGACCAGCTCGTCCGCGGTGTACTGCTCCCTGGTCGCGGGCCAGGAGTCCAGCAGCGCCCGGCTCTCCTCGCTCATCTCTTGCTCGGCCCGCTCGGCCAGCTCGGCCAGCCGCGCGTCGGCCGCGCCGCCGCCTTCGCCGGCGTCCAGGAGCGCGCGCACCTCGGCGAGCTGCTGCCGGCGGCGGGCCACCGCCGCCTGGGCGAGCGTCTCGGCGTGGTAGGCGCGCACGGTGTCGGCGATCTCCGCCAGATAGCGCACCCGCGCGGGCGGCACGATCGCGGCCGAAGCCTGCGAGGTGCGGCCGCTCACCGCGGGCAGCAGCCCCGGACCGGCCTGCATGCCCTTGTCCACCAGGATGTCCTTGAGGTGGTGGTAGAGGGCCGTGACGCCGGCGTCGTTGTAGCGGGCCGCGATCGTGCCGAACACCGGCATCTCGTCCGGCGAGACGCCGAAGGCCTCACGGTTGCGTACGAGCTGGCGGCGCACGTCGCGCAGAGCGTCCTCGGCACCGCGCCGCTCGTACTTGTTGATCACGACCGCCTCGGCGAAGTCAAGCATGTCGATCTTCTCAAGCTGGGACGCGGCGCCGAACTCGGGCGTCATCACGTAGATCGGCACGTCCACGTGCGGCACGATCCCCGCGTCGCCCTGGCCGATGCCGGGCGTCTCCACGACGACCAGGTCGTATCCGGCGGCGCGGCAGGCGGCGATCACGTCGTCGAGGCAGGCGGGCACCTCGTTGGGGGCGCCCCGGGTGGCGAGCGAGCGGAAGTAGGTCTGGGGGCTCAGGCTGTTCATCCTGATCCGGTCGCCGAGCAGCGCGCCACCGCCACGCCTGCGGGTGGGGTCGATCGCGATGACGGCGATGCGCAGCTTGTCGTCGTTGTCCACGCGCAGCCGGCGGACCAGCTCGTCGGTGAGCGAGGACTTGCCCGACCCGCCGGTGCCCGTGATGCCCAGCGCGGGCGCGGACCGGCGCGCCGCGCGCAACCCCTCGACGAGCTCGGCCGGGGCCCGCCCGGACTCGATCAGGGTGATCGCGCGGGCCAGGGCCGGCTGGTCGCCCGAGACCACGGCCTCCACGGTGGGCGCGCCCGTCAGCTCGACGTCGCACTCCTCGATCAGCTTGTTGATCATCCCGGGCAGGCCGAGGCGCTGGCCGTCCTCCGGTGAGAAGACCCGGGTGACGCCCCGCGAGTGGAGGAGCTCTATCTCCTCGGGCACGATGACACCGCCGCCGCCCCCGTACACCTTGACGTGGCCGGCGCCGCGCTCGCGCAGCAGGTCCACCAGGTAGGAGAAGAACTCCACGTGGCCGCCCTGATAGGAGCTGATCGCCACGCCCTGGACGTCCTCCTGGATGGCCGCGGTGACGATCTCGTCCACCGACCGGTTGTGCCCGAGGTGGATCACCTCGGCGCCCTGGGTCTGGAGGATCCGTCGCATGATGTTGATCGCCGCGTCGTGGCCGTCGAACAGCGCTGCCGCTGTTACGAATCGGACCGGATGGACCGGAACGTGCACGCCTGATCACTCCTTCGTGAGGGGCCTGCTTCGAAGATACTAGGACGTCCTACTATTTCCCAAGGGGCCTTCGGTGGGTAGTAGTGCCCTCGGAGGTGAGGGCATGCGTGCGATCACGTTGGTTCCCGGCAAGGAGGGCACGCTCGGCGTGACGGAGGTTCCGGAGCCACGACCGCGGGCGGGAGAGCTGCTCGTCCAGGGCCTGGCACTCGGCATATGCGGGACGGACAGGGAACTGAACTCCGGCGAGTACGGCTGGCCACGCGAGGAGCCCATGATCCTCGGCCACGAGTCGCTCGGCCGGGTGCTCCAGATCCCGGAAGGCTCCGCCTACTCCCCCGGCGACCTCGTGGTCGGCGTGGTCCGCCGGCCGGACCCCGAGCCGTGCCCCGCCTGCGCCATGGGCGAGTTCGACATGTGCCGCAACGGCGAGTACACCGAGCGCGGCATCAAGGAGCTGGACGGCTACGGCAGCGAGCGCTGGACCGTGGAGGCGGGCTACGCGGTCAGGATCGACCCGGCGCTCGGCACCCTCGGCGTGCTCGTCGAGCCCACGTCCGTGGTGGCCAAGGCGTGGGAGCACATCGAGCGCATCGGCGCGCGGGCCTGGTTCGAGCCGCAGACCGTGCTCGTCACCGGGGCCGGCCCGATCGGACTGCTGGCGGCGCTGCTCGGCGTCCAGCGAGGGCTGGACGTGCACGTCCTGGACCGCGCCACCGAAGGGGTCAAGTCCGCCCTCGTGGCCGACCTGGGCGCCACCTACCATTCGGGCGCCGCCCTGGAGAGCATCGGTTTCAAGCCGGACATCATCATCGAGGCCACCGGCGCCGGACCGCTCGTGATGGAGGCCATGCTCAACACCGCGGCCGCCGGCATCGTCTGCCTCACCGGCGTCTCCAGCGGCGGGCGGACCCTCAGCGTCGACGCGGGGCAGGTCAACCGGGACATCGTGCTGGAGAACGACGTGGTCTTCGGCAGCGTGAACGCCAACCTGCGGCACTACCGCGCCGCCGCGAAGGCCCTGACCGAGGCGGACCACCGCTGGCTGGAGCGCCTCATCACCCGGCGGCTGCCGCTGGACCGGGCCCTTGAGGCCTTCGAGCCCAGCGATGACGTCAAGGTGATCATCGAACTGGAGGGCTGACCCGCGTGCGCGGGTCCGTCACCCCTTCGGTTCGTACGGCCTGCGCCTGGCCGGGGTGCGGCCCGTGCCTACCGGGACACGGGTCTTCGTGGCGACGGAGCCGGACTCGCGCGTCGCCGACGCGGGCTTCGGCGACCCCGACCTGGCGCGCGGGACGGGAGGGCTGACGCGCGGGCCCATCGGCGGGGGCGCCTCGGCGGTCTTGCCGGGCGGCGGATCGGATGGCGCGTTCCAAGGCCAGCGGAAGCGGCGGTGATGGCCGCGACCACGGCCGGCGAGGCGGAGCGAGACCACGACGGTGGTGACGACCATGACGGCCAGCAGGGCCAGCGGTGTGCCCAGGACGTCGAGCGGCGAGCTCTGCGGCCGGTCGGCGCGCTCACCGAGCGGGAACGGCTGCTCGGTGGAGCGGATCTCGCCCAGGGTGGCGTTGGCCTTGACCACGCGCGGCAGGCCGTAACCTACGACCTTGTCGGTTTCGCGGGTCTTGCGCTTGAGCCAGACGCGGTCCACGTTGGCCTCGATCGTGTGGATCTTCTTGCCCTCGACGCGCTCCACGATCCCGACGTGGTCGACGCCCTTGTAGCTCTTGCCGCCCTTCCAGTCGAAGAAGACCAGGGCTCCAGGCTCGGGCTGCTGCGTCCAGGCGTCCTGCTTGATGAACCAGACCGCGTGGGAAGGGGTCCAGGCGAACTGGCCTACGTAGTCGGCGATGCCCGCCTTGTCGGCGGCCCAGGCGATGAACATGTCACACCAGGGGGCGTCCCGATACTGCGGATCCTGGACGCGGTCGGCGTACCAATGACCGAACTTGGTGTGCTCGCCGCTCTTCTCCCGGTAGCCGAGTTCCTTGCGGACCGTACCTAATAACTCTTCAGCGATCGGGTCCAGCTCGACTCCCCCCAGAATGTGGCAGATCACGATGGACTGTAATAGCGGCATCGCGAACGTGCGCGGGACACCCGGAAAGTGTCTAGCTATGAGTCGAAATATCGGCCTTGGGGCTGTTGTGACTGGTGGGGGCGCTGGTGAATCAGCAGCCGGCGCCCACCCTGAAGATCTGCGCGTCGCCCGCTCCGGACGCGACCACGTCGGCCACGATGACCGTCACGTTGTCCGGTGAGCCGCCCTCGTTGGCCAGGTCGATGAGCCTCTGGACGGCCACCGCCGGGTCTGCCACCGTGGTCAGCACCTCGTGCAGGGTCTCGGGCCCCAGCACGGTCGTGAGCCCGTCCGAGCAGAGGAGGTAGCGATCATCCGGCTCGGCCTCGCGCAGCGCCATGTCAGGCTCCGCCCTGCCCTCACTGCCCAGCACCCGCAGCACCATGGAGCGGCGCGGGTGCACGGCGGCTTGGTCTTCCGTGATGCGCCCTTCGTCCACCATCGACTGCACAAGTGTGTGATCCTTGGTCATCTGATAGAGCGCGCCGTCGCGAAGCAGGTATCCGCGGGAGTCACCAAGATGAGCCAGGGCGAACCGGTAACCGTCCCACAGCATGGCGGTCACCGTGGTCCCCATCCCCCTGCGCGCGGGGTCGATGTCGGCCAGCTCGACCAGCCTGCGCGCGGCCTCGTGGACGGCGCCTTCGAGCGCTGCCTCAAGGTCGGTGCCCGTCTCGGGAAGCGTGGCGTCCAGCTCGCGCATGACCGCGATGGCCGCCGAGCTCGCCAGCTCGCCGGCCGCATGTCCACCCATCCCGTCAGCCACCACGAGCAACCGGCCGCTCGCGTAGCCGGAATCCTCGTTCTGCTCCCTGCGGCGGCCCACATCTGATCCGGCGGCATAGCGGATGTTGTGCTTCATACCTAGCAGTAAATCATTGGTTGAAAGACTTCACAAGCAGATGCGCTGAAGACTCGGTTGAACTAGTCTGGGCTTCATGAGCCACGACCCGACCCTGAACGCCGGGGACATCGCCCGGCTCGCCGGTGTCGGGCGTGCCGCGGTGAGCAACTGGCGTCGCCGCCACGAGGACTTCCCGCCCCCTGTCGGCGGCACCGCCAATCAGCCGCTCTTCTCGCTGCCACAGGTCGAGGCATGGCTGCGACGCTATGGGAAGTCCTACCAGCTATCCCTGGGAGATCGGGCATGGCAACGCCTGAAAGCCACGGGCGATTTGCGCCTTGGCGAGGTCGTTGCCCAGGCAGGGGCGCTGCTGACCACCGGTGCGAGCGAGCTGGAGCCCGAAGTGGCGGCGCTCGTGTCGGAGCTCGCGGAGCGGCACGGGCCGCTGACGGCCTACGAGTTCCTCGTCGAGCGCTATCTCGAAGCCCACTCCAGGCAGCTCTCCGTCACCCGCGACGACGTCGCGGAGCTGATGGTGCGGCTTGTCGGCGTCGGATCCGCCTCCAGAGGCTGTGGTGACGGCGTCGACCCCGGCGGCGAGGGCGAAGGGCGCGCCACGGTCCTCGACCCCGCCTGCGGCGTGGGGACGCTGCTGCTCGAGGCCGGGGCCGCGCGGGTACTCGGTCAGGAGCTCGGCGACGGCTCCGCCGCGATCGCCGACGCGCGGCTGCGCCTGCGCGGCGTCGAGGCGACGATCGTGGCGGGCGACGCGATGCGCCATGACGGGTTCGCCGGGCAGAAGGCCGACGCCGTGGTCTGCGACCCGCCGTTCAACGAGCGGGCCTGGGGTTACGAGGAGCTCGTCGGCGACCCCCGCTGGGAGTACGGCCTGCCCCCGCGCGGGGAGCCCGAGCTGGCCTGGGTCCAGCACTGCCTGACCCACGTCAAGCCGGGCGGGCCGGTGGCGATCCTGATGCCGCCCGCCGCGGCCAGCCGCAAGGCGGGCAGGCGCATCCGCGCCAACCTGCTCCGAGCCGGCGCCCTGCGGGCGGTGATCTCGCTGCCGGGCTCCGACCTGTGGCTGCTGCGCCGTCCGGCCGCCGGCGAGCGCCCGCCGTCCGACGTGCTGATCCTCGACGCCGCCGCCGACCAGTCGGCCGTCGAGCCGGCCTGGCAGGCCTACCTGGAGGACGGCTCCGGGCAGGCCGTCCGGATCATCGACCTGCTGGCCGACGAGGTCGACATGACCCCGGCCCGCCACCAGCGCCGCGACGACCTGGGCCGGGCGTTCACCGAGACCCGAGACCGGTTCCTGGCCGCCGCCGCCACGCCGCCCGACCTCAAGGTGCTCGACCAGCCTCTCGACCAGCCGGTCACCACGGTCGGCGACCTGATCAAGGAGGGCCTGGTGACGGTGTCCCAGGCGCCGCCCAGGATGGCCGCCGGCGACGGCGACGTCCCCGTGCTCACCGCCGACGACGTGGCCCACGGCACGCCGCCTTCCGGCCGCACCGGCACTCGGCAGGGTCTGGTGACGATCCAGCCGGGCGACGTGGTGGCCTCCTACTCCAGCGTCCGGGTGATGGCCGACGCCGGCAGCGTGCTCGGGCCGCACCTGACGCTCTACCGGGTGGACGCGCGCAGGCTCGACGCCGACTTCCTCGCGGGATTCCTGAGGGCGGCCGGCAGCCGCGCCTCCACCGGCTCCAGCAGGTTCGACGTGCGGCGCACCCGCCTGCCGAGACTTTCACTCAAGGAACAGCACGCCTACGGCGAGGCGTTCAGGCAGCTCGCCGTGCTCGAGGACGCGCTGCGCGAGACCTCGGCGCTGGGCCAGACGCTGATCCGGCTCGGGCTCGACGGGCTGACCGACGGCCACCTGCACCCGCAGTCCTGACGGTGTAGCTTTTCCCGGAAGGGTGTGGGGAGGGGGGTTATGGTCATCGGAGACCGGTATGAGCTCGAAGCCCTCCCCCTCGGCCAGGGCGGCATGGGAGCCGTCTACGCCGGCCACGACCGCCACCTCGACCGCAGGGTCGCGGTCAAGCTCCTCAGGCTGCCCAGCGGCCCCGACCAGGAGCTGGAGCGCAGGTTCATCCGTGAGGCGCGCATCCTGGCCAGGCTCGAGCACCCCGGCGCGCCCGTGCTCTACGACTTCGGCACCCACGAGCAGCGGCTCTATCAGGTGATGCAGTTCATCGAGGGCGTCACGGTGGCCGACGTGGTGAGCGAGCACGGGCCGCTCCCGGTGCCGTGGGCGGCCGCGATCGCCGCGCAGGCCTGCGCGGTGCTGTCGGCGGCGCACGCGCTGTCCATCTGCCACCGGGATCTGAAGCCGACCAATCTCATGCTGTGCCCCGACGGCAGCGTCAAGGTGCTCGACTTCGGGCTCGCCATGCTGCGGGACGCCGAGGTGACGACGTTCACCCGGATCGGGCAGATCCTGGGGACCCCCGCGTACATGGCGCCCGAGCAGATCCAGCACGGGATCGCCGAGCCTCGCAGCGACCTTTACGCGCTCGGGTGCGTGCTGCACGAGATGCTGACCGGGAGGCAGCTCTTCACCGGGCCCACGGACTATGTGGTGTTCGAGAAGCAGGTGAAGGAGCGGCCACCGGCCATACCCGGGCTTCCCGCCGGGGTGGGCGCCCTGCTCGGGCAACTGCTGGAGAAGAACCCGGGGGATCGGCCGGCGGACGCGGACGAGCTCTATCGGCGGCTGGAGCCGTTCGCGGTGTCGCTGCCGATGCTGCCGGGCTTCCTGACGCATGCGCCCAGTCCGGGCCGGATGTACGCGCGCATGGTGGGCCGGGTGCTCAGCTAGAGGCGCGTTCGCGTCGCCTCCCAGTTGGTGCGCCGCGACGTTGGTGCGCCGCGACAAGAGCTGCATCGGGTCCTGCCGCTCACGTCAGCTCCGACTCCAGCAGGCCCATCATGAGCAGGTCGTGCCGCTTGCCCCGGGCACGGAAGGCCTCTCTGCGCCTTCCCTCCACGACGAAGCCGACCTTCTCGTAGACGCGGACGGCCGCCGCGTTGGCAGCGACCACCCAGAGGGTGACCCGGTGCAGGCCCATCTCCTCGAAGGCGTAGCGGCAGATCACCCGTAGCGCGTCGGTCGCATGACCGCCGCCCCAGTGGTCACGATCGCCGATGGCGATGCTCTGCAGGGTGGCCTCTCCCTGGATGAGGTCGGTGTCGCCCAGGGAGACGTATCCGATGAACCTGCCGCCCTCGATCGTCTCGATGCCGAGCACCATCTGCTCGAAGGTGTTGCGGGGCCGGTCGGCGCCCTTCTCCATGTTCTGCGCGAGGGAGATCGGGGGTGCGGCGTCCATCCACCGGCCCACCTCGGGATCGTGGTACCAGCGCCACAGGGGCTCGCTGTCAGCCGGCTCCAGGGCTCGCAGGCGTACGCGCTCTCCGGTCAACATGGCATTCTCCTTCGGGCAGGCGGCGACGGCCGGTCGAACTCAACGGTGAAACCGTACGGACGACGTACGACATTCCGTCGATACCGCTTCCAGGAGCAGAAGGCGATCGACGAGGACCAGCCGGCCGCCTGATCGCGCGGATGGCGGCCCGAGGAGACGGCCTACGCCGGCGGCTCCGCCCAGGCGAACTCCGGGCGGATGCCGCGCTTGACGAGCTTCTGGCCGACGATCTTCAGCTCGAACATCGCCACCTGGGCCAGTTCGGTGACACCCCCGGTTGACCGCAAGCGGATTCGCTACGGCGGTCCGCGGCCAGGCTGACAGTCGAGCCATGTAGCAGACCAGCTGGCGGCGTTGCGCTGCCGCCCCACCGCTCTCCCATCCGCTCCCACCTGCGCGGATGTCGCCCGGCCCGCGAGCTCCCCGCTGTGCCTGTGCCGTGCTCGGTACGTCATGCGTACGGTCGCGTCCCTCGGCCGCGACCGTACGCATGATCGGTCATGCTGTTACTTGCTGGGAGCGCCGTTGACCACCGGTAGGGAGATCGAGGTGCCGGTCAGGTCGATGGTGACCTGGGCTCCGGTGCCGGGTTCTGCCTTGTTCTCGCTGCCATGGCCGTCCGCGGCGACGTTGAAGTCGTCGTTGGTTCCGGTCAGGACCAGGCCGAGGCGGTGTCCGGCCTTGAACTCGTAGTCCTGCGGCAGCATTTTCCAGGTGATCTGGTACGGCTTGCCCGGCGTCAGCGGAGTCTGGCGGCTGAGCGACTGGTGGTTCTGGGCGTCCAGGATGCCGCGGGTGACCACGTTGAAGCCGGTGGTCGCCGTGTTGTCGCCGGCTTTGAGGTAGCAGCCGTCGTCATCGACCGTGCTTGGGCCGACGCAGTCTTCGCCGCCGATGAACTTGAAGCCATAGGCGCGATCTGCGCCGAGTTCACGGACGTTGATGCGGGTGTCGGTGCCGTAATCGACGAGCAGGACACCTAGGTTGGCGGTCGGCTTGTCCAGCTTCAGGCGCAGGCTCACCGACGGCGTCCCGGACAGCCTGAGCGCGTTCTCCAGCGGCGGGGTCAGGAAGGCCAACCGGTTCGGGTTGGTGGTGGCGGGGTTGTCGGCCATCGCGATCTCGGTCTGGGCGGTGTCGAGATAGCTGCCGGTGCCAGCCGAGGGCGTGCGCCCCAGGGAGCCGTCCCGCTGCGGCCGCAGGGTCGTCGTCCGCGCCGCGGGTGCCGGCCAGTCGGCCTGGCTGATCCACCGGTCCGGGCCGTGCTGCACGTCGACGCGGGGCTGGCGCATAATATCGTTGGCCACGCCCATCAGTTCGTGATCGAACCACTTGTTCAGGGTGGTGAGCCACACCTCGCGGCGGGTCCAGAACGGGTCGAGGTGCGCGTACTGCGTCACCCACGCCTTGCGCTGCACGGTGCGGGGCAGCTTGGCCCACCACTCGGCAAACTGGCTGCCCACCACGTTGCGGTCCTGCATCCCATAAACGCCGAAGACGCTGGCGCGCACGTTGCGCGCCTTGGAGATCGGTCCGGTCCGGTAGTTGCGCTCGTGCCAGTAGGCGTTGTAGTTGCCGGTGGCGTCGTCGGAGCCCTCGCGAAGGCGCTGGTGCACCGCCGCGCATTTCTCATCCGGATCGGCGTCGAGCCGCTTGGCCATGAATTCCTGCGTGCCCTTGGAGAAAGTGAGGGCGCCGTTGATCCGCGACGTCTCATACCCGCTGGTGTAGGACGCGATCGGCACGATCGTCTCCAGCCCCTGCACGCCGGTGCCGGCCACGCCGATGCCGAGCGCTCCCTCGTAGGAGTGGCCGATCATCCCGGTACGCCCGGTGGTCCAGGAGGCCTTGACCGGGTCACCCTTGTCGTCAATGGCGCTCGCCCGGCCGTTCAGCCAGTCGATGACCGCCTTGCCGCCGAGCACGTCGGGGGCGCCGTAGGTGGTCGGGCAGCCCTCAGACAACCTGGTGCCGATCATGTCGACGGACAGGAACGCATACCCACGCGGCACGAAGTAGTTGTCGTAGAACATCGGGAACTTCGTCGCATTCCCGTTCGCGTCATACTTCTTCTTTTCCACCTCGAAACCGGCACCCGGTTCGTCGAAAGCCGGGCTTTCGTGCATGATCACCGGGACCTTGAGTCCGGAACCGCTCTCTTTCGGCCGGATGATGTCCACCCGGATCAGGTCCTTCTTGCCGTCGCCGTCACTGTCGACCGGCGACTGCACCCGGACGTGCTCACGGATGGCGTCCTGGTAGGAGAAGACGGGCTGCGTCACCCCGCCGGAGACTTTGATCTCCGGCTTGTCCGCCGCGGAGGCGGCGGGAGCATCGGCGATCACGAGCGGGATCGCGAGGGTGACTGCGGCGAGGAGCCCTCGCCGTGGGCGGTTGGACATGTGCCCTCCTTTGGGGTTGGTCATTGCGATGGGTGGCACCAGAAGCGTTTGCGCTTGTCAGCGCGGCGTGTGCTGGCCAGATCAGCGGGATTTGCGGCGGCTGGCAGAGCACGCCGCGGCGGCGGCGAGTGCGCCGACGGGCAGCGGCATGCTCGTCGTGTGCGAGCGAGTGTGGCCCTGGTGCAGCGCGAGCGCTGTGAGCAGTCGGTGCAGTGCCTGGTGGAGAACGTGTCGTGCTGCGGGTTTCGGCCTGACGGTGCCGGCGTCGAAGGCCGGAGCCTGGTCGTGGTCTTTCTGCCGGAGCGATCTCGACGAGGCAGGATGGGCTGTCAGTTGTCGATTGCCTGGTAGAGGGTGGTCCAGAAGTCGTGGATGGCCCGCGCCGAGTCCGGGGTGGACATGCCGGTCTGGGTGAGCAGGATGCCGACGAGGCCGTTCTTGGGGTCGGCGTAGGTGGTGGTGCCGGCTCCGCCGTCCCAGCCGAACTGGCCGATGGGCGCGTAGTCGCCGCGGTAGGTGCGTACCGCCATCCCGAAGCCCCAGCCGCCGTGCTGTCCGAGGCCGTACCCGGTGTGGAGGACGTTGCGGGCATGGACCTCTCGGGCGGCTTGCTGCTCGGGCGTGAGGCGGTTGGTGGTCATCAGTTCGACGGCGGCCCGGGACAGGATGCGTCGGCCGTCGTGCGTGCCGCCGTTGAGGAGCATGCGGAAGTAGGCGTGGTAGTCGTCGGCGGTGGAGTCGAGTCCGCCGCCGCTGGACGGGAACGCCGGGGGCCGGCTGTGGTGTCCGCCTTCGGCCGGGTCTTCGACGTTGAACTCTCCGGTCTGCCAGTCGGGGGCGTACAGCGGCGGGAACCGGTGGATCTTGTCGACGGGCACGTGGAAGGCGGTGTCGGTCATGCCCAGCGGCTCGAAGATGCGCTCGCGCAGAAACGTCTCGAAGGGCTGTCCGGTGACCCGGGCGACCAGCACGCCGAGCACGTCGTCGCTGAGGTTGTACATCCACCGCTCGCCGGGCTGGTTGGCCAGCGGGAGCGTGGCCAGGCGGCGCATCCACTCATCCGGCTCGTGCGCCGGCAGCAGCCATCCGTCCTCCTGGCCGTAGACTCCCCGCTCGAAGAGCGCCCCCATGATCGGGGCGGTCTTCGCCGTCAGGTCGATGCCGAGTCCGCAGGTGGAGGTCAGCAGGTCCCGTACGGTGATCGGCCGCCGCGCGGGCACGGTGTCGTCCAGCGGGCCGTCGGGCCGCGTCAGCACCTGCCGGTCGGCCAGCTCCGGCAGCCACCGATCCACCGGGTCGTCCAGCCGCACCCGGCACTCATCCAGCAAGACCATCGTCGCCGACACCGCGACCGGCTTGGACGTGGAAGCCATCCGGAAGATGGTGTCGCGGCTCATGGGTGCGCCACCGTCATGGCGCATCGTCCCGATCGTCTCGACGTGCGTCTGCTCGCCTCGGCTGACCAGGGCGACCAGTCCGGGAATCTTCCCGGACTCGACATGCCGCGTCAGCACCTCGCGCAGCCTGCGCAGTCCCGCGTCGGTGAAGCCGTTGTTGCCAGTTCCCATGATGGATCTCCTTACAGACAGTGTTCGATACTCAAAGTGTTGGATCTTGCGAACCCCGTCCCGGCGTGGCGCTCACGGGCATGGGCGACCTACGAGGGTCGAGGGTGGGTTCGGTGTGGCCTCGGTTCGCAGCCCTGCAGGGGGCGGTCGGTGAACCGTGAATGGCCTTCGAGGAAAGCGGTGCTCGGTTTCGGCTGCGCGGTGCTGGGGTGTTGTCAGCCTGTCTTGGCTACTTTCCGGAGCCTTCGCCGGCGGCGCGCTCGATGGCCTCGGTCAGCTGCTTACGCGCACGGGCGGGGACGTATCCGCCGTCGGAGTAGTTGTGGACGAACGCCTCGGCGAACTTCACCGGGTCCGGCCCGACGACCTCGCGGATCGGCGTGCCGTTCGCCGCGGCCTGCTCGAACAGGGCGGCGAGGTCTTCGAACCTGGACGCGTCGCTGTCGGCGTCGGTCGGCACGAAGTGCATCATGTGCCGCTGAGTCGCTTCGACCGCTGCCCGGTAGTTCGGCGGAAGCTGTCGTACGCGTGCCTGGTACTGCCGCCACCGCCGCTTGGGGCCGACCATCGTCGCGATGAAACCGCCAAATTTTGTGTCAGACATGATGATCCGTCTCCTTGGTGGAGCTGTTCGAGCCGTTGCGTGGGGAAGCTCCAGTCCGCCACCAGCCGTTCGTTCATGCATCACTAAACTGCTACGACGGTACATTGCATTCACAAATGAGTCAACTTGCACTGCGAGCTAACTAGCCTGCTAAACGCGACTCTATGGCGAGCATTGCAATGAACGTGACACTGATTGCAATAAATGATCAGAGCTTTTGTTGCAATGGACTGCGAGTGATTGCATACTGTGCGGCGGGAGTGCGGGCGCCGAGGCGCGCACGCCGGCAGATGGGAGACGAGCACCGATGCCCGGAGACAGACTCACCGATGAGGATCGCCGGCACATCGCTACGGGACTGGCCGAGGGGCTCGGATACACCGAGATCGGCCGGCGTCTCGGGCGGCCCGGCTCGACCATCATGCGAGAGGTCACCCGCAACGGCGGACCCGACGACTACCGGGCGCAGCGGGCACAGGAGGCCACCCAGCAGCGCGCACGCCGGCACCGGCAGGCCAAGCCCCCCGCGCCGCCGCTCGGCGACAGCAGCCACGGACGCGACCCCCAGGCGGTCCAAGACATCACGCAATCCTTCGCCACCCTCCTGGAGCAGCAGGGGATGCCCCGGATGGCGGCCAGGGTGCTGGCCTGCCTGCATGTCACCGACTCCGGCAACCTCACCGCCGCCGACCTGGTCCAGCGGCTTCGCGTCAGCCCCGCGTCGATCTCACAGACCATCGCCCTCCTGGAGCAGCAGGGACTCCTCAAGCGGGAACGAGAACCAGGGGGACGCCGCGAACGCTATGTCATCGACGACGAACTCTGGGTCCGCTCCACCCTCGCCGCCCTGCAGATGAACGAGACCCTGGCCGCCACCTCGCAGCGCGCTGCGGAGGTCCTCGGGGCAGCAACCCCGGCCGGCGCCCGCTTCGGCACCTCCGCCGAGTTCCTGCTCCTGGTGAACGCGAGCCTCGGACAGGTCATGCAGCAGTGGCAGCAGGACCAGGCCGACCGCCAACCCGGGCACCCGTCATGATCTCTCGCGGCTCATGGCGAGGGCCAGGGAACTGGGCGTCATGTCGGCGCCTCCTGGAAACCTCGTAACCGGTGTGTCTCATGGCCTCGGCTGACCAGGGCGGCAAGCCCGGGAATCGTCCCGGACTCGACCCGCCCTGCCAGCACCTCTCGCAGCCTGCGCAGCCCCGTTTCGGAGAAGCCGCTGTTGCTCTTTCCCATCATGAATCCCCTGACCTGCAATGTTCGATCTTGCGATACCCGATCCGGCCTGACACCCATGGCCTCGTTCCCGGCCCTCACGATCGTAGACATGTCTCTTGGACGCTGTGTCCTTGGGACGCTGTGTACGGTAGCCGCAGACGGTGTAGGATCGCAAGAGCCAAGTCAGGGAGAGTGATGATGGACCCGACACGCACCGTTGAGCTGCTGTGGGGACTGCGCGAGCCGTGGGCCGGGGGCGGCCCAAAGCCGACACTGAGCATCGAGCAGATCGCGCGCACCGCCGTGGCCATCGCCGATACCGAGGGATTCGACGCGGTCACCATGCAGCGCGTCGCCGGCGAGCTCGACTACACCAAGATGGCGCTCTACCGGTACGTCGCCAGCAAGAATGAACTGATTGCCGCCATGATCGAAGCGGCCGTCGGCGACCCACCGGACCTGACCCGGATAACCGGTGGTTGGCGGAGCAGGCTCGAGGAATGGGCCAACCGGATGTGGGCGGCCTGGGAGGCCCACCCATGGCTACCAGACGTCACCGTCGGCAACCGGATCATGGGACCCAACGAAGTCGGCTGGGTCGAGGCCGCCCTCAGCGCACTCACCGACACGGGACTGAACGGCGATGAACAGATGGACGCCGTACGCCTGGTCAGCAGCCACACCCGCAACACCCGGTCGGCCGACACCGCGGGAACCCTCCCGTGGACCGCCGACGGACAGCTTCCCGACAGCATCGGCGAACAACTGCACGAACACCGCAAACGCTATCCGTCAGTGACAGCCGCGGTCGCGACCGCCAACCCCACCACGCACAACACCCGCACGTTCGGCCTGCACCGCATCCTCGACGGCCTCGAACAGCTCATCTCCACCAGATCGCACGAGGGCTGGTGACCGTCTCGATGCTCACCCGCACCCGCCTGCCCGAGGGCGTCGGACGGCGCTCTGGGCGGCGCCGCCGGGCGGCCTTGTCCTTCTTGGGATTGCGCGGGCTGCCATGATCTCGACGATAGAGATCGCCCCAGCAAAAGCAACCATCAGATCTGGGCGTCGAGGCCTCCCGCGCCGGGCGGTCGCGGTGGCGCTCCGGCCTCGGCCCGAAGCCCTCTGCCAGCGGTGATCATGCAGCCTGAAGGGCTGGCACAATTCAGCACGTACTCGGCCAAGTCGATCACTCGGCCTGGCCGCTGGCGATATCCGGGGCGCCTTCACCACACTGGCGAGGTGGAGGCGCCCTGGCGTGTCTGAAGGGATCACATGCCCGTCAACTTCCTCACCGACGAACAACGCAGCCGATGGGGAGCCTTCAACGGCGTCCCCGACCCGGCCCAGCTGGGCGCCTTCTTCCACCTGGACGCCGTAGATCGGCGCGAGGCGATGGCCGCCAACGGCGCTCGCAACCAAATCGGCTACGCCCTTCAACTGGGAACGGTGCGCTTTCTCGGCACCTTCCTTTCCGGTCCGACCGACGCGCCGGCCGTGGTCGTCGACTACGTCGCCGAGCAGCTCGGCCGGCCAGTAGCCGCCCCGGGCCGTACACCGCTTCACCTCGGCGTGGTGGGCTGCGCCGCGGGCAGCACGAGCATCCGGCTCTACCGGTCACCTCAAGGTTCGCCGCCTGACCGTGCCTTTATACGGCTGCGAGACGGGCGGCAGGAGACGCCGTCCCACGCCCTACCTCAAGACTCAGCGCTCGGCCCCGG
>NZ_JBAHWD010000089.1:0-3639 GCF_037044575.1 Nonomuraea sp. LPB2021202275-12-8
GCCGGCCTGGCGGTACGGTTCCAGCGCTCGATCAGCGCACGCTCCCCCTCCGGCATCAGCGGCGTGTCGGCGACTGACCGGTCCGGCTCGTAGGCGAGGGCGTGCAGTGCGGCCCGGTAGTAGTCCCAGATCCTGGAGACCTGCTCCTCCCGCAGCTCGTCGGGGTGATAGTCCAGAACGTGCAGCAGCTCGCCGGACAGAGGGTCGCGCAGGAAACCGCACACGAGAGTGAAGTTGGTGGGCTCGGCCCGCATGCTGGGCGAGGTTCGGTCGGTCTCGCTGACGACGGAGACCTCTCCGGTGCCCAGAACCTGACCCAGCACGTGGAAGTGGTTGTACACGAAATGGGTTTCGTACAGCTGCCCGATCCCGGCCGTGCGCTGCAGTTCGGCGGACGGATAGAGCCTGTGAGGCAGGAGCTCTTCCTCCTCGGCGAACACCTGGCGGACCAGATCGGCCCAGCTGCCTCCGGCGAATGCCACCCGGAACGGCAGCGAGTTGAGGAACAGGCCACGCACATCGGTCCCGCCGGTCACGGCCGGCCGGCCGTTCTGCGTCACCCCGGTGCTCACCTCCCGCTCGCCCGAGACGAACTCCAGCACCCGGACGTGGGCGGCGAGCAGGACGCTCTTGAGCGGTACTCCCAGGGTGCCGGCCACTTCCTCCAGTCGCAGGCACAGCTCACGCGGCAGCACGGTCTCGAACGAGCCGTCGAAGTGGGTGCCGGCAGGCGGTGACACCGGCCCGTCAGCCTCCTGGCCACCCTTCTGGACCAGCGGCTCGACCTCGGTGTCCGCCGGCCAGCGAGGGATCATGAGCTTGCCGGCGTCGCGGAGTTTGCCGGTCCAGTACGCCTTCTCCTCCGCCGAGCCGATCGCGTCCAGTTCGTCCTTGATGAAGTCGCGGAACAGGACGGCCGGAACGGGCGGCGGCGCGGCCCCGGGGTCCTTCAGCAGCGCGAGATACCGCTCCAGGATCTCCGCGATGGTGGAGTTCAGGCTCCAGCCGTCCAGGATGGCGTGGTGCTCCACCAGCGACCATTGGAAGGTCTCGTCGCTGCGCCGGTGGATGTAGAACCGCAGCAGCGGTGGCGTGGCCAGGTCGAAGTTCCTGGCCCGCTCGGTGGACATCAGCTCGTCGAGGACTCGTTCCTGCTCGGTCTCCGGCAGGCCGCGGATGTCCTCCACCACGATCGGCATGGTCGCCTCGCGGTGGACCAGCTGCAGCAGCTCGCTGTATCCGCTCAGATGGAAGGACGTTCTGAGGGTCGGGTGACGGTCCACGACCTGCTGGACGGCCTCGCGGAAGGTCTTCTCCACGAACGGGGCCCGGATCTGGTAGCTGTCGAAGTTGAGGTAGAGGAGCCGGTCCCGGTCCTCCTCCATGTGAAAGATCATCCCGGCCTGCAGTCTGGCCAGCGGGTAGGCGTCCACGACGTCGGCGGGCATGCGCTCCCGGTCGGCCGCGGACACCAGGCTGAACGCCTCGGAGGTGCGCCGCTCGATGGTCACGCTCCGCGCCTCCGCGGCGAGCGCCGCGATCGTCCGCAGCTGGAACAGCCTCTGCAAGGAGAAGTCCAGCCCTCGCTCGCGCGCCATGGCCAGCACCTGAAGGCTGCGGATCGAGTCTCCGCCCAGGTGGAAGAAGTTGTCGTCGACCCCCACGCGGTCCAGGTCGAGCACCTGCGCCCAGACCTCGGCCAGGATCTCCTCGGTCTCGGTGCGCGGCGCCGCGTAGTGATCTCGCAGCTCGGGCCGCTCGACTCCCGGCTCCGGCAGGCGGCCGCGATCGATCTTGCCGTTGCCGGTCAGCGGTAGCTCGTCGAGGAAGACCGTCGCCGCCGGGACCATGTAGGACGGCAGCCGCGCGCTGAGATGCTCCAGCAGTTCCGCGACGGTGAGCCGGTCGTCGGCGGGGACGACGTAGGCGACCAGCCTGGCGTCGGCCGCCTCGCCTCGTGTCGTGACCACGCCGCCGCGGACGCGCGGGTGGGCGGTCAGTACCGATTCGATCTCACCGAGCTCGATGCGGAAGCCGCGGATCTTCACCTGGTCGTCGTTGCGTCCCAGGAACTCCAGCGTGCCGTCGGGCAGCCAGCGAGCCAGGTCGCCGGTACGGTACAGCCGTCGGCCGGGAACGGCGGAGAAGGGATCGGGGACGAATCGCTCAGCGGTGGTGGTCGAGCGGTTCAGGTATCCCATGGCGACCCCCCGGCCGCCCACGTACATCTCCCCCGGCACGCCGAGAGGAGCCGGCTCGCCGTACGCGTCCAGAACGTGGACGGTCAGGTCGGGAATGGGACGGCCGATGGGGCTGCGGCTTGCCTGCAGCGTCGCCCTGGTCAGCGGGCAGTAGGTGACGTGGACCGTGGTCTCGGTGATGCCATACATGTTGACCAGTTGCGGGCTGTCCTCCGCGTGCCGTTCCCACCAGCGGGACACGGTCTCGCTGTCCAGCGCCTCACCGCCGAAGATGACCGTTCGCAGCGCGAGAGGCCGGGGGCTGCGCTCGTCCGCGGCGGCGAAGTTCCTGAAGGCGGCCGGGGTCTGGTTCAGCACCGTCACGCCCTCGCGGGCGACGAGTCCGTGGAAGGCCTCGGCGTCTCGGCTCTCCCAGAACGGCACCACGACCAGCCGCCCGCCGGTGGTCAGGGCGCCCCAGATCTCCCACACCGAGAAGTCGAACGCGGCCGAATGGAACAGGGTCCACACATCCGCTGGAGAGAAGCCGAACCATCCCCGCGTCGAATCGAACAAGCCGATCGCGTTGTCGTGGGTGACGAGGACGCCTTTGGGCCGGCCCGTGGATCCGGAGGTGTAAATGACGTAGGCGGGATCGTGGGAGCGGCCGGAGAGCGGGGCATATCCGGGCGTGGGGTGATGAGGGAGGTCGCCGAGGGAAACCGGATGCTGGTCGGCGGCGAGAGGGAGCGCATCGAGGAGATGCTGGTGGCCCAGGACGATACGGAGGCCGCCGTCACCGAGCATGAAGGCCAGCCGGTCGGCCGGATAGTCAGGGTCGAGCGGCACGTAGGCGCCACCTGCCCGCAGGATGCCGAGCATGCCGATGACTAGTTCGGCGGAGCGGTCGCAGCACAGGCCGACGAGGTCGCCGTGTTGCAGGCCGCGGTCCGCGAGGTGCTCGGCGATGGCGTCCGCTCGCTGGAGCAGCTCGCGGTAGGTGATGCCGGCGCCGTCCGCGGTGATGGCGACGGCGTCGGGGGCGTGCCGGGCCTGCTCCGCGACCAGGTCGCCCAGGGTGCGGTCGTTGGAGGTGAGGATGGGCGGGTCGTTGGACCAATGCCGCAGCTGCCGCTGTTCGCCGGCGGGCAGGCTGGAGATGCCGGCGAGAGGGCTGGCGGGGGTGGTGAGGGCGCGGTCGAGCAGGGTGAGCCAGTGCTCGGCGAAGCGGCCGACGGTGCCCTCGTCGTACAGGTCGGTGGCGTACTCGACGTCCAGCCACATGCGCCGGCCGGTGCTCACCACGCTGAAGGTGAGATCGAACTTGGCGGTACCCGTGTCGACGCTTTCCCAGGTCGCCTGCACATCTGGGCCGAGAGGCCACTGGTCGCGTTCGAGGTGGTGCAGCCCGAAGACGGTCTGGACGAGGGGTGAGTGCGCGAGCTCGCGTTCGGGGGCG
>NZ_JBAHWD010000090.1:0-3601 GCF_037044575.1 Nonomuraea sp. LPB2021202275-12-8
CCTAGATCGGCATTCAGGCCCCTGACCTGCGGTTTCACAACCGCAGGTCTTTGTTTTTCGCCCTCGGTAGGCAGCTGACGGTGCCCGCATGCAGCTGTAAGACCATGATCAGGGGATATACACGGGATGATTTTGCGTTTCCGCAGGTCAGGCTTTTTCTTAGGTCATTCGGGCCACCGGCAACCCCGCTACGAGCGCCCGACACCGAACAGGTATAGCCGTTGATCGCGCCAAAGGACGTGCGTAAGTTCCGGCTCGAAGTGCACGCCCGCCTGACCCCTGCCGCAACGCTGGGACGACGCGCTGGCCGAGAGCGAGACTGAAGCCGCAGCGATCGCCGAGCGGCGGCGGCGCTGCCGCATCCCCGACGATCAGCGGCACCATCCCAAATGGCAGTAGGTCCTGGAGACGCTCGATGAGCTGGCCTCCTGGGGACAGGTGCCGCCGCTGGTAGTGGCCGACTTCGCTACGGCGATGTGACCGCGCTCCGGCTTGGCCAGACCGAGCGCGGCCTGCCGTACGTGGTCGCCGTCAAGGGCGGCACCAGTCGTATACCGCCGATGTTGTCCCCGAGACGGTGCTCTACTCCGGCAACGGCCGCCGCCCGGTGGCCAACCGCAGCGCGCCCTCCAGCCTGCGCGAGTTGGCCTGGCCGCCGGACGAAGCAGTCTGCGCCGGGTGAGCAGGCGGCGGGGCACCAAGAAGAGCAGAGCAACCCGGCCGCCACGATGCGCTTCCCCTTCCTCGTACTGCGCGTGCGGCCTGCAAACAGTGACATCCCCCGAGGCGGTGACGGGTATATGCCCGACTGCTGGCTCCTGGTGGAACGGCTACCCGGCGGGAGCGAGCCCACCGACTGGCTGTCCACCCCGCTGGCCAACATTCTGTTCGCGGGTGTGGATGTCATGCGGTTGTCGTCGTAGCGTAAGGGGATCTCGTCCCCGAGCGACTTCCAGGGCCTCAGCCGTGAGGAGCTGCTGACTGCACTGGTGAAGCGGGATGCGGTGATCGCGGTGCTGCTGGCCGAGGTCGCGCAGTTGAAGCGGCGGGCGGGGATGGATTCGTCGAACTCCTCGATGCCGCCGGGCTCAGACGGGCCGGCGGCGCGGGCCAAGCGCGCGAAGAAGGCCAAGGGGCGCTCGCCCCGGCCGCGCGGCGGTCAGCCGGGGCATGAGGGGCATGGGCTGGCCTGGCGCAACGATCCGGACGAGATCATCGTCCTGGTTCCGGACGCGTGCGCCGGCTGCGCTCACCCGCTGGCCGGCCTGCCGGGTGAGGTCGGCACGCGGGTGCAGGTGTTCGACACCCCGCCGATCCGGCTGCGGGTGAGCGAGTACCGGATGGTGCAGGCGTCCTGTCCGCTCTGTCGCCGCATGACCCGGGCGGCGGCACCGGCCGGGCTGGCCGGGCCGTGTTGTTACGGCCCGAACGTGCGGGCCGCGACTGCGCTGCTGGCCTGTGCCGGGCATATGAGCATTGAGCGGGCCGCGGATCTGGTGGGTGTGCTGCTGGACGCGCCGGTCTCGACCGTGTTCACCGGCGGCCTGGTCAAGCGCGTCGCCGACCACCTGGCCCGGTTTTGAGGCCGCGCTGAAGACCGCGTTGCGGGCCGCACCGGTGCTGCACCACGATGAGACCCCCGCCCGGGTCGCCGCCGATGACGGTGATCGGCTGCTGTATGTCTATACCGCCCGCGCCGGCCGGCTGCTCTGGTTCGGCGCCGCGGCCGGGCGGGGCCACGCCGAGCTAGACGGGTTCGGGATTCTGCCCGGTTACCGGGGCACCCTGGTGCGCGACGACTACGCCGGCTATGCCAAGTACGACCGGCACCTGGCCGGCGTGCAGCTGTGCTGCGCGCACCTGCTGCGCTCGCTGCGCGGGCTCGGCGAGCTGGACGGCGAGGGCAGCCGGGTGCAGCGCTGCTGGACCGAGCCGGTGATGAGCGCGCTGACCGACGCCAAGGCCGCGGTCACCCAGGCCCGGCGCCCAGGGGGCCACCTTCGTGGAGGCGCAGGTGCTGGACGGGCTGCGCTCCCGTAACGACCATGCGGTGGCCTGGGGGGTGGTCACCAACGCCCACCGTGACTGGCCGACCGGCCGACATCCCGGCTACACCCTGGCAAGGCGGCTACAAGCCCGCGCCAACCAGGTCTGGAGGTTCAGCGTCGACTTCGCCGTGCCTTTCACCAACAACCCGTGCGAGCAGCCCCAGCGGATGGTGAAGCTGCAGATGAAGATCGGCGGCTGCTGGCGCAGCGTCCGCACCGCTGCCCGCTACTGCCTGATCCGCTCCTACCTCGGCACCGCCTGCAACCACGGCATCCACCCACTCGACGCCCTTCGTGACGCCCTGGCCGGCAACCCCTGGATGCCGCTACGAACGCTTGCTCAATCACGGGCGTGAATGGATACCGGCGATCAACTCCTGGAGTTGGGGTATAGGTCATCGGCTATCTCCGCACACCTCCGCCGAGGATAGCCTCAGGCGCCCGGCCGAGTCATGCTGTGGTCCCCGGGGCCGTCCGATTCAGGCTGACGGCATGGGGCCGACGGTCGCCCCCACGTGAAGTCTCTCCATCCACGCCGGGTCCAAGCGTATGGAGGTGATTTTCTCCGCCAGTGTCAGCGTTGCCGCAAACCAGTTCTGACGCCATGCGTCGAGATCTACGCCCTGATCGACGACCCATCCCACCTCTGCCAGATCGGGTTCAGTGGTGTTCAGGGTCAGCGGGTCGAAGGTATAGAGCACATGGCCGTGCTCGGCCCAGTTGACGTAGGCATCCCCGTTGACGGTCCAGTAGAGACTCAGGGCGGCTCCGTTCAAGGAGAGCCGCTTCAACAATGCGGATGACATTCCGCGGTAGCTCATCGGCTCCACCACCACCACCCAGTCGCCCTGCTGATCGAGCAGGATGGCGCCGTCGCTCGGGTCGTCGGGATTGAGGTCGCTCCCTTCTTCGTATATGTCCTCGAAATCAGCCTCCCGTGTCCGGAGAGGGTCTCCGCCAAAAAGGCGGACGCATTCCGGCAAGGACAGACCACCAACCCAGGTGATGCAGGTAGGTTCTTCGAAAATTAGGTGTGTCGTCGCGTTATAGGCGTCGAATATGTCGTTCAACATGACCCCGCAAGGATGATGCGGCATGAGCGTGCATGCACGCTCATGCCGCATCCAGATCCGAATCGGCTAGATGATCCTAGCCGTCTACCGTACAGCCGTCCAGATGGAAAAGCTCCTCCGGCGTTGGGTTGGTCGCCATGTATCCGGGTGCATCGCTCCTCGGACGGTTCGTCTCTTTGGAGATCGTGTCGACCCAGAACTCGTCGGTTTCCAGCAGTCGGACGCGGTTATACCAGGCCCCCAGTCTGCTGCCCGCCGCACAGTTATCATCTTTTTCGATCACCGCCACCGAGAACTGGTAATCTGTCTTACTCGCGCCCTGCAGAGTCGATGCGAATGGATATTCATCGCAGCTGTCGGGGTCATAGTACTTACGGATGAACAGCTCGCAGGTGGCGACAGCCTTCTTCCGGTTTAGGTTTGGGATAGTCCCCGGGACCTTCGCACTGGCTCTGGTGTGCTTCAGGCAGCCACCATAGG
>NZ_JBAHWD010000091.1:0-3514 GCF_037044575.1 Nonomuraea sp. LPB2021202275-12-8
TTCTCCTCTGGACGCTCGAGCATGCCGGTGCCCGGACACGCATAGGCATAGTTGCCCTGCCGGGTTCCGAAGTTGTCACCCAGATTCGCTGCGAGCTGGGTCTCCAGTGGAGGCTCGCTCAAGGGGTACGTGGACCAGGTGTCTCCCTGATCGCGGGTCAGGTAGATCTCATCGCGGGTGACGAGGGATACGGTGGTGGCGTTGAGCGGTAACCATCGAGGGGGGTCCTCGATCCCGGTGGTGTACTCCATTTCGCTTGTTCACCCGGGCATGGTCACTCGCTTCCAGGTCTTGCCTCCGTCCGCCGTGACACCCAGAGCGGACCGGCAAGACTCCTTCAACGGATAGGTCTTCGGGCACGCGTCGACGTACGCCCACGCATGATTCGCATCGATGAGTATCACCCTTTTGTCCAGAGCGAAGTCGACGCCCGGGATGGTGACCTCACGGGCGGCCTGATCCCAGGTGTCCGGGATCGGGCCACGCGGACGTGACGCCCGCCGTCCCGCTCCTCATCGACGACATCGCCACCGCTACGCTCTGCGCCCACGTCTTGACTGCTCAGTCGCGCTCAACAGCAGGCCATTCACAGCGCCGCCGACTACCACCAGCCGCTCACCCCGATGGAGCCACCCTGCTGCTGTCGGTCATTTGGTGCGGCCGCTCCCTGAATACGCTGCCTTCCGCGAGCAGCACCGCGGCCTCGAACGTGAGGATCTTGCTGATATCAGTGCCGCGCCGACTGTCGTCCGTTGTCGTTCGCCACTGACATTCTGTTGCGCGACAGGGCTCTGACAGTGCTTCGCGACAAGAAATGTCAGTAGCGCTCCGTGACGGGTTGCCCGGTGACGGGGATCACGGAGGCGGTCCATGAACTCCCCTATGCCCTCGCCCGTGATGCGGGCGCATGCGCCTCGCGGACGAGATCAACCGCGATCGCGGCAACCTGGCGCCAATCCGCCCGATGGTGCCAGCAACACTTTCGAGGACGTTGCAGACGGACGAGCCAGGGAGCCAGACGGCGGATCCGGCGCACTGGTCCTGCTGCGCGGCCACGCCCGGGAATCGATGAACGGTTGGGGCATTCACGAAATCCGTACAGACATGATCATCTACGGCCGGGCATACCGCCGATATACCACCGCTTCCTACGATCCTGTGACGGATGCAAGTCAAGGTAACGGAAAGGGCATCATGCGACTGAGCACCATACTTCGGCATGCGGCGATCGTCGGGACCGCGGGACTGACGTTGTCGATCGTCGGCGCCGGCGGCGCTTCCGCCTCTGCGTCGGCTGACAAGACTCTCAGCGGCAGTTGCTCGTCGGACCCCAAGGGTTTCAGCGGCTCGGCACGCTACTACTTCAACGGCGTAGGGCGTGACGTCTTCACCAAGTTCACGTACACGATTGGCGGTCGTGCTGGATCGAAGACCGACGTAGCCATCGATGTCTATTCGGACAAGAACAACGCACCCGACACGTGGTGGAGCGGTTGGAGCACCGACAGCGCCAAGGTGGGCACGAAGAGCGTGACCGTCAGCATCCCCGCCTCGTCGAAGGACAAGGTCTACGTGAAATTCTGGGTGCGCTGGGACCTTCCGGGCCTCGACCCCACGTGCAGCTTCCAGACCAAGCGGATCTAGCGGCCGATGAACCACCGCGCACTTGTCGCGTCCCTGCTGGCGCTAGTGGCGGTCACGTCGTGTTCCACCGGCGGTGAGCAGGAAATTCCGCCGGTCTTCGTCGCCGCCTCCTCGACGGGGGCGATCGTGTACGACCCGCAGACCGAATCGCACCTCGGGTACGCCTCGGACGGGCGGCACGTGTGGACGGACAAGCAGGCTGCCGTCTGCGCGGCCCGGTGCCCTGAAGCGGCCTTCTCCACCGCTACCCGGAAAGTGCTGAGCCGGCGGGGCGATGCGGACACGGTCGTCGCCGAGGGAGGCACGCTCCAGATCCAGCGTTCGGACGGCAAGAAGGAGAGCCATCAAGTCGCCGGCGTGGAGAACGTCCTCTGGCGGGAGAGCCCCGACCGGACGACGGCTCTGCTGCTCTACGCCGACCCCACGCTGCCCGGCGGTGAGATTCTGCGCTTCCAGCGCGACGCTCACGGATGGCGGGCTACAGGGGAGCGCGTGCCCGCTGGGGGGTTCTGGGGTGGCTGCGTCGGCGGAGACTGGGCGGTCCTGACCGGCGAGCGGGGAGGGATACTCAAGGACGGGACCGTCGTTCCCCTTCAGGTCAATCTCGACCAGCCCGGGGAATGCGTGGCCGGTACGCGAGGGGGCGCGGTGGTGTCCCGCTACGTCGACCAGCGCGGAACCCATCACACCGAGGTTCGCGGCATCGACCCGAGCGGGCGGCAGACGTGGTCGCGCGATGTCGCCGCTCGGGCCGGTGTGATCGCCGATCCGTCCGGTACGGCGGTCGGCCTGGTCCACGATGGTGAGCTGGAATTGCTCGACGTCAAGGGGGAGGTCCGCGAGCGGCGCGAGGACGTCGTCGCGGCCAGCTTCACTGAGACGGGCCGCCTGGTGACGGTGAACGCCGACGGCAAGGTCACCTGGGCTGCATAGAGCTCACTCATCCGCGTGTCCGACGGCGTGTACGCCTGTGCGAACGCGCCGGGCCAGTTCGGCCAGCCCACAAGCCTCATCGCTGTGCAGCGAGATCTCATCGGCGTGAGGATGCCAGCGCTGTAGCACCCACGGCCGGTGCACCGAGACGTCTGGCACTGCACTGTCCTGACCGCTCGCCACGACCGGCCTCTCACCGACACCGCCTGGGCGTGGATCGCCGTCCGACTTGTCGACGCTGCTGGCATCGCACCGCTCGGCGATGTCGAAGCCTGCCGGTGGGTCGCGCTCCGGCATGCCCGCGACCACGTGCATCTGGTGGCCACCCTCGCCCGCCAGGACGGACGGCTCCCCGAACTGCGCGGCAACTGGTACCGGATGCGGGAGACCCGCGATCAGATCGAAGCCGAACTCGGGTTACTCCCTACACGGTCGTCCCGGACCTAAACCTTCAGTGCTCAAGGTCCCGCACCGGACCTGAGGCTACGAAGAGTGAGGGATCTTGCTGACACCGGTGTCGCGCCGACTGTCATCTGTTGTCGTTCTTCACTGACATTCCGTGTCGCTCATGTTGAGCGACAAGTGACCGACAGTTGCCGACAACAAGTTCTGTCAGTAGCTCGCAGTAGTTGGGAACTGCGGTGTGGTTGTTGCTTGGCAGGCGATTCCCGTGCGGTTGATGTCCAGGATCGCGTTGAAGACATCCCGTAACTCGACCGTAGCGGGCCGGCCGTGGGGCGGCGGTCGAGTCGGGATTGCCGCCAGGCGGTCAAGGTAGGCTCGATCAATGCCCAGCGGGCGTCGGATATGTCGCTCGGGTACGGCTTACGCTCAGCCACTCAGCCATCACAGCACGACCGGACCGCCAACCGACGGTAACGCTACAAATCCATACGATCAAACTACGACATCACGGCCATAGGCTGGACACGCCATG
>NZ_JBAHWD010000092.1:0-3502 GCF_037044575.1 Nonomuraea sp. LPB2021202275-12-8
GCCGGGGGCACTCACCTAGATCGGCATTTCAGGCCCCTGACCTGCGGTTTCACAGCCGCAGGTCTTTTGTTTTGTGACCTTGATAGGCAGCCGACGGTGCCCGCATGCAGCTGTAAGACCATGATCAGGGGACATGCGCGGGATGATCTTGATGACGTTTCCCCAGGTCGGGCCGTATTCTAGGCCGTCACGTTCGCCGGTACCGCTTCCGGCCGCGCGGCATGGGGCGAACATAGCCAGCCTGATCGTGCTAAATACGTGCATAACCTCCGCTTGAAGTCCACACTCACCGGCCCAGCATGCGGGCCGCTCCGGCGACAACTGTGGTCGCCACACCCAACCAATCGCGATCAGCCCGTAGGAGAGCCACTGCGTCGCTCCTCCTGGGCTGAACGCCAACTGTTGGCCCAGATCGACAATGGGAAGCAGCAGATCAAGGGCATAGATCACGGCGTTGAAGTGCGGTGACTCGCCCGGCTTCAGCGGAGGCGACACCGAGTAGACGACACCGTCGATGGCCAACAGGACAACGGGCTAGGAGGCTGCCCGCCACGACTTGTAGCCGAAGCCGACCGTGACGTCCTGCAGAAGGCCCCACACCCAACCGAGCAGCGCCCGATCACGCTGCCGACGCCGTTCCTTCGCGCACACGACGACACGGGCCTCATCGTGCTGGCCCCCGGCAACGTAGGAGGCGGCGAGCTGCCCATACGGCTGCGGGTGAAATTCCTCGCCAGACAGCCAACGCACACGCTCACGTGCGCAACACCGCAGCTCCAGCACCGCGTACGTCAGCCCGTTACACGCAGCGGACGAGGGCCAGCGCCCAGGATCGTCGCGCAGCAGACCCACACGGACATGTTCAAGGATGAAGGCCCCGTCGACATCGCGCCCAGGTAGCAGGGCAAGCTCGGCGGCCTGCAGCCCACGCGCGTCGAGCGCGGCGCCACCGGGATTAGCGAGCACGGCCCCCTCAAGGTCCAGGCCGAGCGTGATCTGGGTGTAGACGAAGCGGACTTCACCGTGGGCTGTCATGCCGCCGCACACCACGTCCGAGCCGACCTCGTTACGCGTGAAGCGCAGCGCAACGGCACCCGGGTTGTCGAGTACGGCGTCGCCGAGCAGGACCCTGCCGGAGATACGGCTGTTGCCGACGCACACCTCACCGCGGGCCCGCAGATAGCGCAGCCGCAGTGGCCCTCGGAGGGTAGACCTCCCGACCAGCAGACAGGTGTCGCGGCCGTTGTCCAGGTGCGCGCCCTCCAGGAGAAAGCCGCCGCCCACCGTGGTGCCGACGAAACTGATCCGGCCGACGACCACGGTCACGCCCGAAGCCTTGAGGGAGCCGATGGACGCGCGGTCGAGTGTCAGGCAAGGACCATCCTCGTTACGCAGGCCCGCGCCCGTCAGGCATAGGTTCGCATCCAGCCGAGCGCCGACCAGGCGGATCTCACCCGTGACCGCGAACCCTTCCATGCACCAGACGCCGCCGTTCACAGCCAGCCCGACGCCGCTCAATGCCGCACCAGCGCGAAGATTCAGTCTGGCGCCGTTCAACCCGAGGCTGGTACCGATGTGAGCGTTCATCAGGCGCATACGCCGTCGGCTCGCAGCCGATCAGCGGCCCCGTAGGGCTGCCTGAGAAGGTCATCGGAAATATCCTGTTTGAGGTCTCTTCCGACGCCAACAAGTGTCGCCTAACGTACCAGCGATGCGGCCCTGTACTACATTCACAGATCTTGAGGTGGTGGGTCTCTGCGTCGGCGGTAGTGGCTGAGCCGGGCGCGGGCTTGGTGGAGGCGGCGGAAGGCTGACCAGGCCAGGACGTGTTCGATGGCGTTGGTGGCGGGGATGAACAGCCGGGCCAGGACGCGCCGGATCTCCGCCAGTGAGGGCAGGGGCACGGGTTCGGGAGTGCCGCTCATGGTGGTTGCGGCGGTGGCCGGCGGTCTTTTCCCTGGTCGGCGGGGGTGTCGTTGTCGTCGGGTAAGGCGGCTGGGTGCCGGCGAGGAAGGCCAGGGCGAGCATGACGGTGGTGATGTGTCGATTCCAGGGCGTCCACTTGCGGACCTGGTATTGGACCAGACCGAGCAGATCCTTGCTCTGGGTGTTGTTCTCTTCGATCTTCCAGCGCAGCCCGGCGAGTTTGATCAGTTCGGTGATCGGCGTGCCGAGCGGGGCATGGGCGAGGAAGAACTCGATCTCGGCCGGGTCGGCCACCGAGCGACGGATGAGCACGGTGTGGGCGTGCTCGGTGGCGGGTTGCTGCTCGGCCAGGCGCACGGGCACGCAGGTCCAGTCGTACAGGCGGATGCCCTTGGTGCCCTGCCCGCAGGCGCGGCGCTCCCAGATGGCCGCATTGCCGTGGGCCGGCAGGCGATCCAGCAGATGGCCGACCGGCTCACCACCTCCGCGTACGGCGATCAGTGGCAGGTCGACCGGGACGGCGAGCACGTAGCCGATCTGCCGGCCATGGCAGAAGGCCCGCAGGTCGGGGTCGCGCCCGTAGCCGGAGTCGCCGCACAGGTAGCGAAACGGAGTGCCGGCCGCGATCTCCTCCTTGAGCATGTCGATCACCAGGGCAGGCTTGGTGGCGAAGACCACCTCGTCGGGTACTCCGGCCTGCCTGCGCCGTTGCGAATCCTGCGTCCAGCTCTCGGGCAGGTAAAGGCGCCGGTTGACGAAGGCGTGCCCGGCTGCGGAGGCGTAGGTGAGCATGGGCATGACCTGGCAGTTCTCGACCTGTCCGGTCAGCCCGCAGTACTGGTGGGCCACACCCACCGATCTGTCGCCCTTCTTGATCGCACTGGTGTCGTCGGCGATCAGCACACCATCGGCCCGGCCCAGATGCTCCAGCACGTGGGCGCGTACCTCATCGCGCAGCGCGTCGGCGTCCCAGGTGGCTCCGTTCAGCAGCCACTCGAATCGGTGCGCCTTGACGTGGCCGATGTGGTCGGCCAACTGCCAGGAGTTCTTCCGCGGGACGTCGGCCAGCAGAGCGCGGACCAGGTCACCGAACGTCGAGCGCGGCTCGGGCCGGGTGAACATCGGCCCCGCGATCCGCTCGGTCAACGCGCTCAGTTCCGCATCCCAGGACACGACCAGATCGTAGGTCAGAGAACAGGTCACACGATGACGATGAGCCACCTACAGGACATTACGCAGCCGAACGTCAAGATCTGTGAATGTAGTACCTGTCAATGAACCTGTCGACAGCCTGCCGAACCTCGCCCATGCGCTTATCCAGTTCCTCGAGGGTTGCCAGCGTGTGGATGTCAGCAGCGAGTTCCATCGCCGCGCCGGCAAGCCGTACAGTCTCATCATCGTCCGTGAGCAGGCGTACCAGGCAAAGCGCTTGCCACGCAGCGGCTCGACTCTGGTTCTGAGTCGCTTTGGCCTCCGCGTACGCCTCCGGACTCGCATCTGCCCGTCTTTTCGCTCCCCAACGTGCCCCCTGCTTTACACGAAGATCTAGAACAGCGCCGGCAAAGGCGCTATAAGC
>NZ_JBAHWD010000093.1:0-3406 GCF_037044575.1 Nonomuraea sp. LPB2021202275-12-8
TGGAGAGCTCGAGCCATTTCGAGTCCAATTTGTCTACTAATGGGCGATATGCGGTTGCTGTCCGACGTGCATTGGCACTCTCGACAAGGACCTCTCATTGTCCATCGCTCGACGGGTGTTTGGCCTGGTCAAAGCGATACTCGCGGCCGGAATCTTGCAAGACGTTCCCGCTCTTCAGTCGCGGGTGTCCCGCGTTGGTTAGCTTGGCGTGGACGCCGGACGGCGCGTCGTCTCATGCGACCTGCGCGTATTCGTAAACGAGGCCGCCAAGTCGATCTCGCCGTAGGACTCGGACGTTGCTGATGGAGCCGGATCGTCTCTACCCTCTGGAGGACTCACGGTGGCTTCTGGTATCGGCGGTGCGGGTTGCGGTGATCACCTCGTCTACCACGAGATTCTTCACGTCATGGCCAAACGCCCGACATCGCACTCATGCTGTGATCAGGACGCGCGCCAGGGAGGATGAAAAAGTTCGTTGTTACATCTCGCACTCCAAAAACTATTGCAGAATACGAACGGATTCTGGTACGGATCCTCTCAAATCAAAGGATCCACAGAATACAGACACGGGCCTCTGGATCAATCTATAAGGGTGCGCCGATGAGTATCGAACAGCTAGCCTCGATCTTTCGTGATCAAGGTGTGGTCGGCTGAGCGGTTCGGCTGAAGGTTGAATTGCGTGCTGTGGTCAGCATGCTGGCCCGGCTGTCGCGTCGGGTGGGCGGGGTTCCACGGGCCCGCGGGTGTTTTCCTTTCGTGGTCGCAGGGGCAGCTTGTGGCTGATCAGGTCGGGGCCGGCAGGGCTTGCAGGCGGGTCAGGGCGGTGAGGATGTCGCCGGCCCAGGGCCATCGTGCGGCGATGCGCAGGCGCAGACGGCGGCCACCGCGCACCAGCCGTCCGGCCACCGTGAACAGTCGCAGGCGCAGGCGTTTGGGCTCGTAGGTCTGGGCGGCGGTGCCGGGCAGGGCCAGCAGTTGCATCCAGGCCAGGAGTTCGCAGGCCAGCGCGACGAGCTCGCACCAGATCTGGTTGCGGGTGAAGTGGTGCAGCGGCAGGTTGGTCAGGCCGGTGTCCTTGGCGCAGCGGATGCGGTCTTCGGCGCGGGCGCGGCGGCGGTGGCGTAGTTCCAGGTCGGCGAGCTGACCTTGCTTGGTGTTGGTGACGAAGCAGGTGACGCGGCATCCGTCGACGTCGGTGAAGCGCAGCTGGGCGCCGGGGTGCGGGCGTTCCTTGCGGGCGATGATCCGCATGCGCTTGGGCCAGCCGGTCAGGTCCAGCAGGCCGGTCAGCTCGGCGACCCAGGCGCCGGGCCGGACCTGCCGGTCGGCGTCGTAGGCGGGCGTCCACGCGCTCTTGGGCAGGCGCAAGACGGCCTGCTGCACCTGCTCGGTCAGGGTGAACCCGATCGAATACGACAGCCGGCGGCCGGGCTTGGTCAGCCAGGTGAGGAACTCGTGGGTGCCGCCGCCGGAGTCGGTGCGGATCAGCACCTGCCGTCGGCGCTGCTTGGGGAGCTGGGCCAGCGCCAGCCGGGTGGCCTCGATGTGGTCGGCGGCGGTGTTGGAGCCGGCGTTGCCCGGCCGCAGCACGATGGCCAGCGGTTCACCGGCCCCTTGCGGGCCGTGGTCGGCGAAGACCGTCATCGGGTGGAAGCCGAAGCTGTGTTTCCAGGTCGGGGCGGCGTGTTCCTTATCCGAGTGGGCGATGACGATGGTGGCGTCGAGGTCGAGGGGGATCAGCTGACCGTCACTGCCCGGCGCCCTCGTCCCGGCTAGGTCCCAGGCACGTTCGCGGGCCAGGGCTCGCGCCGTGCGCAGGGCGTTGAGCGCCTTGGCCTCATCGCGGGCGAGCCGGTCGATCAGCCGGGAGACGGTCGGGTCGGAGGCCACCGGGCCGAACAGGTCGGGCTGGGCACGCAGCACAGCGATATCGGCCAGGCAGTCCCCGCCTAGGGCGAGGCTGACGGCCAGGTCGGCCACGATCTTGCCGGGGTCATGCACCGCGCGCTCGGGCCGCCAGCGCTCCAGCTGCGCGGACAGAACCCGGTCCAGGCCGGTGACACGCAGCGTATGCAGGAGCAGCAGGGCGCCCGCGTGGGAGAGGAGCCCGGCAGCGTCAGCGGATGCGATGATCTTGCCGCGCGAAGCGATACTCTTCACTTGGAAAGTGCCTTCTGATCTGGTGTGGACAGGACTCTCGACAAGCCCCATCCTCCCAGCTCAAAGGCACTTTTCTTATGTGAATGATCAAGTCTGGCGAAATTCACCGTGAAAGCCCGAGGTTAACCTCGATTCTTCAGTTGGCTGTGCTGTGTGAGTGGCGCCGCGGTTTGCCCGTAATGTCCCCGGTGCGGTTGGGGCGGGCCGTGGCATGACGCTGCGGGGCGCCGGGTTCCACGGGCCCGGATGAGGCTCCTTTCTGGATCGTTGCGGTCGGGTCCGGCTCTCAGGCGAGAGCGGGCAGGTCGGTGAGGCGCTGCCAGGCCACGGCGAATGCTTGGGCCCAGGGCCAGGTGCGCTCGATGCGCAGGTGGCGGCGACGGGCGTGGTGGGCCAGGCGGGCGGGCAGGTGGTAGAGCCGGTAGCGCATGGTGTCCGGCTCCGCGCGGTCCAGCCCGGGCTGGTCGTGCAGGGTCAGCAGGCGCAGCCAGCAGTCCAGGTCGTGGCCGAGGTTGGCGGCCAGCATCCAACCAGAATTGACGGTCCAGTCCTTGCTGGGCAGGTTGGCAAGGCCCATCGCCTTGTCGGCGCGGACGCGGTCTTCGACGACGGCGTGGGCGCGGGCCAGGGCGTCCAGCCATTGCGGGTGGTGGGAGCCGGCGATGCCCCACATGCGGCCGATGTTGGTAGCGATGATGGAGTACTTCCAGCCGGTCCGGGTTTCGAAGGCGGTGAGGTTCTTGCGGTGCCGGGCCGAGGGGCGGACCCGGCGCACCAGCAGCCGCATGCCCTCTGGCCAGCCTTGGCGCTGGTTGAGGCCGGTGAGCTCGGCCACGTGGTAGCCGGGCTGGAGGTCGCCGTCCTGGCGCAGGGAGTCGGTCCAGGCGGTGGTGGGCAGCCGGGCGATGGCCTGCTCGTCGAGGTCGGTGATCATCCAGCCGACCAGGTATCGCACCGTGCGGCGGGCGGTGTTCAGTCCTTCCAGGTGGAGGAGCAGATCGTGGGTGGCGCCCGCACCGTCCACCCGGACCAGGATCTTGGCCTGACAGGAGTTCGGGATCTGAGCCAGCGCCTCACGCAGCACCCGCAGGTGGTCGGCGACGGTGTTGCTGCCCGCATTGCCGGTGCGCAGCAGCATCGCCAGCGACTCTTGAGTGTTGGCACACCAGCAGGCCAGCGGGTGAAATCCGTAGGTTTTCTTGAACGTGACCGCTGCGCCGCTCTTGTCGGAGGCGGCGGTGATGAC
>NZ_JBAHWD010000094.1:0-2838 GCF_037044575.1 Nonomuraea sp. LPB2021202275-12-8
CTCGATCCTCTCAAGGAATCGAGTCTCCATCAGACCCGGCGCGGTTCAGGCAACCCCAACAATCTTCTGCGCGATGTCACATTCGATGCGTTCGCGAAGCTCTTAGAGGTAATCGCCATCAGAAGGGAGTCCTTGATGTCCGACGCCTCGACAGGCACCGCCACGCAGGTGTTCGCCCACCATCGTGAGCTGCTCTTCTCCATCGTCTACAACATGCTCGGCACTGTCGCCGACACTGAGGACGTCGTGCAGGACACGTGGCTGTCGTGGGCATTGCGCGACCAGGAGCACATCACCCATCAACGTGCCTACCTGGTGCGGATCGCGGTGAACAAGGCACTCGCCCGCCAGGCGGCCCTCAGCCGTCGCCGCGAGACCTACATCGGGCCCTGGCTGCCGGAACCGCTCGTCAGCTCCGCCGACGCCGTCGGTGACACCATGCGGGCGGACTCCGTGTCGATGGCATTGCTGGTGGTCCTGGAGACGCTCAGTCCGCTGGAACGCGCCGTGTTCATCCTGCACGACGTGTTCACCTACCCCCACGCCGAGATCGCCGGCATGATCGACCGAACCCCGTCGGCGGTACGCCAGCTTTCCCACCGCGCCCGCGAACACGTTCAAGCCCGACGCCCCCGCTACCAGGTCGACCCGCGCATGCAACAGCGGGCGACCGAGCGATTCGTGGCCGCCACCTTCGGCGGCGACCTGAACGCTCTCCTCGACGTCCTGGCGCCGGAGGTCACCCTCTGGACCGACGGAGGCGGCAAGGCAACGGCGGCGGGCCCGCGGCCCATCCTTGGCCGCGACAACGTCGCCTCACTGCTCATGGCCCGCGCCTCCGGCAGGCTCGAGGACCTGGACATCCAGTACCGGCATGTCAACGGCGAACCGTCGGCGGTGCTGTTCGTGGCCGACTCGCCCTTCGCCGTCATCGTTCTCAGCCTCACACGGGGCGGCGACCAGGTACGCGATATCTACGCCGTCACCAACCCCGACAAGCTTTCTCGAATCCCCTGAAAGGCGCGACCCATGATTTTGGTAACCGGTGCGACCGGCACCATCGGACGTCCCCTTCTCGACCTGCTCATTAGTGAAGGCATCAAGGTCCGCGCCACCACCCGCAGCCCGGAGACCGCCGGCTTGCCCGGCGAGGTCGCGGTCGTCGAGGGAGACCCGGCGCGGCCCAGCACGCTGACCTCCTCTCTTGAGGGTGTCACCAGCCTGTTCCTGCACCCGCGCGCCGTCGGCCTCGCCGCCCCCGACCTGCTGGCGTTGGCCAAGAAGAGCGGAGTGCGGCGTGTTGTGGTGCTGTCGGCCGTGAACGTCGACGACCCTCTCGAAGAACAGCCGTCCCGCCTCAACGGCGACCGGAACAAGGAGGTCGAGGCCGCTGCCGTCGCGAGCGGCCTCGAATGGGTGAGCTTGCGGGCCAGCGCCTTCGCCATCAACACGCTCACGGCGTGGGGCGGCCAGATTCGCGCTGGAGACATCGTCCGCGGGCCGTACGCGAACTTCTCGGAGGCTCCGATCCACGAGCGTGACCTGGCCGCGGTCGCCGTCCGTGCGCTGCTGTCCGATGACCTGGTCGGCCAGAAACCGGCCCTGACCGGTCCGCGATCCCTCACCCACGCCGAGCTGATCACCACCATCGGCCAGGTGCTTGGCAGGCCGCTGCGCTTCCAGGAGATCCCGCCGGAGGCCGTTCGGCAAGCCATGATCGGGCAGGGACTGGCCGAGTCCTTCGTCGAGGCTCTGCTGAACCGGTACGCCCGAGGCGCTGGAAAACCGGCCCCCGTCACCGATGAGGTGGAGAAAATCCTCGGGCGGCCTGCTCGCGGCTGGGCCGAGTGGGTCGCCGACCACGCTGACGCCTTCCGGGGCTGACAACCATCGGGTGCCGCACGGGCCGATGCCCAGCAGGGCAAACACTGCCGCCGCCAGAAATGTAGGAAGCGTCCCGGCAGGGCGGTGCGCCGAAGTCCATGTGACCACCAGGTACTCGGCGGCACCGCGTGCGGGACCGGCCAGGACCTGTTCAAAGGCCACACAAGCGTCGATGAGCCGACTCGTCCCGGGGGTTTCTACGCTTCCCATCCTCGATTGGCTCGGCCCCCGTGCGAACAGTACGCAGCCACTGGTCACGTTCCTCAATGGCCGAACACTGTGCGTGGATGAAGGGCCAGATCCAACACTGGATCGGTCACATTTGGTGATGATTCATAACGGTCAGTTGTGGTTGGGATGCGTGGCTGTGAGCGGGATCTGATCACCTGTAGGAGGGCAGATCATGCCGGTGCCGGGCCATGTACCGAGCCCCGGCACCAGAAACGAGAAGGGTCCGATGAGCAGGGTTTGGCTGATCACCGGAGCGAACAGCGGCTTTGGCCGGTCGATCCCTGAGGCGGCGATCGTTATCTTGGGTTCTTAGCGTCTTCTTGCAGGTCAGAGCGATATGATCTTGTCAGGCACGTTAGGCACGTTGACCGGCCTTGAAGGCATGTTGCATCGAAGGCGTGCCCGGGTGTTGGCCTGGGACGATCTGGGGCATCGCGCCGCGATGCTCGCCAAGGGTCTCGCCGACGGCGAGGTGGATCCGACCGAGGCGTGGGGCGCCGGTGTCGCGACCGACGTCCCGCCGCTCGACCCGACGACGCATGACGATCAGTGCTCCCTCCGAGAGTGGACAGGTCCGCCCTTAAGACGCCCGCCATCGCCCACGACCGGAACCGGTCGTAGACGGTGGTTATGTAGAGCGGGCGAGCTGGTGTCCTTGACGTCCAACTCGCTGGCGTGATCTCACTCTGCGGTGTTTCATAGACACGTTGTGTTGCCGTGTCT
>NZ_JBAHWD010000095.1:0-2713 GCF_037044575.1 Nonomuraea sp. LPB2021202275-12-8
GCCCACGGAGCTTTGACCGACATTCACGGCGACCTGATCGGCACCTTCTCGGGTACTGCTCTGAACAGCACCACCACCTACGACCCCTACGGCGAAGTCACTGCCCAGACCGGCACCAGATCAGCGCTCGGCTACCAGGGCGAATACACCGATCCGGACACCGGCAAGGTGAACATGCATTCCCGCTGGTATCAGCCCGGCACCGGCGCCTTCGACTCGCGGGACGCATGGACGTTGTCTCCGTTCCCATCCATCCAAGCCAACCGCTATACATATGCAAACGGCAGCCCCCTATCGCACATCGATCCGTCCGGCCATATCCCAGATAAGGACGGCGGCGTTTCGTCAACTATGGTGTCGACTGGATCGCGCAGCGGGCTGCCAGTAGGCGGTCGACTCCCTATCAATCCCGCAGCCTCCGCAGTTGCCTCGGTTTCTGCTGCCGTAGCCGGCGCTACGGCAGCGCAGTACATTGGCGTGCAGGTTGCATCTGGTCTGTCCAGAAAGAAAAAGGCGACCGCGGCGACCGGTAAGCCTGGGCCCAGGTCCGATGTAAGAGAGAATCTGCAAGCGGAAAAAAATCAGTGCAAATATCACAGGTGTGGAAGATCTGAAAGCGTCCGGACTGCGGGGAATAGGCCAACAGGTGATCGTCCGGAGCGATCGACTACGCGGCCAACTGCTAGAGGCTGCGCGAAGCCTGGCGGATGTGGGCAGACCCGGTGTGGTTCCTCGTGTTATAGAGATTCGCCCGGAGTAAAGACTCATAAACTACCCCATACGGGCTGCAAATCTCCTTGCCAGCCGCCATGTCCGCCTTGGGTATGCCCGCCAGACGAGAAGGACCGTAAGAAGCAGTCGGATACGACTAGGGATTGCGACGCGCGCGGGGTTTGCTGGGACACAGAACTCAGCCTTTGGGAGAACGACGCTACCGGCGAGCCCCCAGGGGTCCCGTTTGATTATTCGGATGACAACATCATCCAGTGCGACTACGGTCTGAGCCTGTCGGGAAATTGCGGCGACGGCGCATGGGCCAAGGATGAGCCGGTCGATGACACCCCATACGACTACGGTGACCCCCCGCCACCCACCGTCTACTCCTGCGATAGGCCGAACAGCTTCCTGCCCGGCACCTTGGTTCTCATGGCCGACGGAAACACGAAGGCCATCGAGGACGTCAAGATCGGCGACCGTGTCGCCGCTACAGACCCGGTCAGCGGACACGTCGAAGCCAAACCAGTCACGGCGCTGATTGCAGGGGAAGGTACCAAGCACCTCGTTGAGGTCACGGTTGACCTCGATGGCGCCCGTGGTGACGCGATCGGGGCAGTCACCGCGACCGACAATCACCCCTTCTGGCTACCGCCTTTGGGCGAGTGGATCGCCGCGGGCCAGCTCCACCCGGGCATGTGGTTGCAGACTTCAGCAGGCACGCACGTCCAGATCGCGGCGATCAAACGGTGGACTGCGAGGCAACGTGTCCACAACCTGACCGTGCATGAGCTGCACACCTACCATGTGCTGGCGGGCGACCAAGCGATCCTCGTCCATAATGATGGAGACGACGACCTTGTCCGTGTAGGAAGATGGATGTCGCAGGCCGAGTACGACGCAATGAGTCGCACTGGCATGGTTCAACGCGGTGGAGGTGGATTTACCTACGTGGTCCATCCAGCGGACCCGAAGGCCTATATCTCGGCCCGACCAGGTTCCGTTTATGCAGAATTTGATGTCCCGCGTTCGTTGCTGATCCCTGGAGGTCGTCCGGGTGATTACAAGCTGTCAGATTCAACCACCATCAACGCTCGCTTGGCGGAGCGGCGAGGCTTGCCTAAGCCGGAGCTTCCCGAAGCGAGAAACCTCGGCCTCGGTGGATCATGCTAGAGCGCTCTGACCTGCTAGATTTCGCACAAGACTGGATCTCGCGCAAGCAAGCGGGGTTCGCCGAGGTGGGTATTAGTTCAGAGGTTGAACTCTCACCACCAGATCGAGATCCCCGCTCTGTTAGTTGGGTTTTTGAAGGCCTCCGCCATGGGGGGCAGTTCGTTATCTGGGCCGACGGGCAATCCGAAATGGATCTGGCCGACATGGAGTCTGGTGTGATCCGGTCCGAGCATAGATGGATTGAGAGCGAGATCGTGTTGGTCTCGATTCTTGGATCCATTTATAACTGGGTTACCGGAATCGACTCTTTGTAAGAACGAAATGCGAGAGTGCCGCCAGAGATCGACCTCTGGCGGCACTCTCACGTCGTTTGACGGCTTCGGTGACGGCTTCGGCGGCCGTGATCGTTTTCTGACGGCTACGTTTCGGGGTCGTCGCCAAGCGCGCCTGACATGCGTTCAATGAGGTGATCTCGTGCGCCCAGCAGAGCAGGAGGTGAAGCCGTGACGTAGCGGTGGATCTTGCTGTTCGTAAGCTCGTCGTCGCTTGCCGGTGGAAGTCCGGTCCGGGTAGCTGCCAGGAGGCCCGGTAGCAGGCTGGCGGTTTCGTCTGGAGACGGGCGGGGTCGAAGCCCAGCGTCGAAGGCCCTGTAAATAGGGGGAGCGATGATGCGGTCCGTAGCATGAAGCGAAGCCTGCGGCGTCGTTACTCAGCCCGCCATTGTGGTGGGACGAGGGAGTGCCGAGCCTCTCGAAACCGGGGCGAAGGCCATGGACGCGGTGAAGAGCCTGGAAGCGCAGCCGTCAAGGACTCCCCGGCGTATGGG
>NZ_JBAHWD010000096.1:0-2596 GCF_037044575.1 Nonomuraea sp. LPB2021202275-12-8
CCTGCCGTTCGAGCGGCTGGTGGAGGCGCTCAACCCCTCGCGCGGCAGCCACCACCCGCTCTTCCAGACCATGCTGGCGCTCAACAACGTCACCGGCCACGACCTCGACCTCGCCGGCGTCACGGCCGCCGAGCAGCCGGTCGGCTTCCACGTGGCCAAGTTCGACCTCACTGTCGCCCTGACCGAGGAGCACGACGCCGACGGCCGGGCGGCCGGGATGAGCGGCATGATCGAGTACGCCGCCGACCTGTTCGACCGCGACACCGTGGAACGGCTCGCGCTCCGCTTCCAGCGGCTGCTCACCTCCATGACGGCCGCCCCCGACCACCCCATCAGCGCCCCCGAGCTCCTCACCCCGGACGAGCGGCACCGCATCCTCCACGACTGGAACGCCACCGCGGACACCGACTATCCGGTGCGCACCTGCGTTCACGAGCTGTTCGAACGGCAGGCACGCAGCACCCCGGACGCCGCCGCCCTGTCCTACGGCGACCGCACGCTCACCTACGACGAGCTGAACGCGCACGCCAACCAGCTGGCCCACCTCCTGATCGAGCGCGGGGTGCGGCTGGAGGACCGGGTCGCGCTCGCCATGCCGAGCTGCGACCTCTGGGTCGTCGCCATCCTCGCGGTGCTCAAGACCGGCGCCGCGTTCGTGCCGATCGATCCCGGCTATCCGGCCGAGCGCATCCGGTACATGCTCGCGGACTGCCCTCCGGCGCTCGTGCTGAGCACCGCCGAGTGGGCCGCCGGGCTGCCGGAGGACGGCACGCCACGGCTGCTGCTGGACGACGCGGCCCGGCTCTCCGACGCGCCCGCGACCGACCCCCGCCGCCCGATCATGCTCGGCAACGCCGCCTACGTCGTCTACACCTCAGGCTCGAGCGGACAGCCCAAGGGCGTGGTGGTGGCGCACGCGGGCGTGGGCGACGTCGTGGCCGGCCAGCGGCACCGCCAGGCGGTGGGGCCCGGCAGCCGCGTCCTGCAGCTCGTCTCCACCAGCTTCGACGCGGCCCTGTGGGATCTGTTCGGCGCCGTGCTCTCGGGCGGGACGCTCGTCCTCCCCGACGGCGAGCGGCCGCTCGGCCAGGACCTGATCGACTTCGCCACCGAGCACGAGATCACCCACGTCGCCATTCCACCGGCCGTGGTGGCTGACCTGCCCGCCAACGGGCTTCCCGCCGGCCTCGCGCTGACGGTGAGCGGCGAGGCGTGCTCCCCGGCGCTCGCGGCGACCTGGTCGGTCGGCCGCAGGATGTTCAACGGCTACGGCCCGACCGAGGTGACGATCGGCGCGACCATGTGGGAGTGCGAGCCCGGCCGCGCGCCGAACCCCGTACCCATCGGCACCCCGTTGATCGGCAAGAGCGTCTATCTGCTGGACTCCGGCCTGCGGCCGGTGCCGGCGGGGGTGGCGGGTGAGCTCTACCTGGGCGGTGGCGGTCTGGCCCGCGGGTACGCCGGCCGTCCCGGGCTGAGCGCGGGCCGGTTCGTGGCCTGTCCCTTCGAGCCGGGCACCCGGATGTACCGGACGGGCGATGTGGCGCGGTGGCGGGCCGACGGGGTGCTGGAGTTCGTCGGCCGGGCCGACGACCAGGTCAAGCTGCGCGGCCTCCGGCTGGAGCCGGGCGAGGTCGAGGCGGCGGTGGCCGCTCACCCGCAGGTGGCGCAGGCGGTCGTCACCGTGGCCGAGGACGGCTCGGGCGAGCGGCGGCTGGTGGCGTACCTGACGGCCACGGACGCGCGGGCGGTGCCCGGCGCGCGGGAGCTGCGGGCGCACGTGGCCGCGCTGCTGCCGGACTACATGGTGCCGGCGGCGTTCGTGCCGCTGGAGGCGTTGCCGCTGACGCCGAACGGCAAGGTGGATCGGCGGGCGTTGCCCGTGCCCTCCTTCGACGGGCTCTCCACCGGTCGCGGGCCGCGTGATCCGCGTGAAGAGGTTCTGTGCGGTTTGTTCGCCGAGGTGCTGGGCGTGGGCCGGGTGGGCGTCGACGACGGCTTCTTCGAGCTGGGCGGGCATTCGTTGCTGGCGACCCGGCTGATCTCCAGGATCCGGTCGGTGCTGGGCGTGGAGCTGAGCGTGCGGGAGCTGTTCGCGAACCCCACCGTGGCGGGGATCGCGCGGCGCGCCGTGGCGGGAACGACCCGTCCGGCGCTGACGGCGGCCCCCCGCCCCGGCGTCGTGCCGCTGTCGTTCGCGCAGCAGCGGCTCTGGTTCCTGCACGAGTGGGAGGGGCCCAGCGCCACCTACAACATCCCGGTCGCTCTGGGACTGTCCGGTCCGCTGGATCGAGAGGCCCTCACCGCCGCGATCGGCGACGTGGCCGACCGGCACGAGAGCCTGCGCACCGTCTTCCCGGCCGTGGACGGCGTGCCGTACCAGCAGGTCGTCGAGGCCCGTCCGGTCGTCGAGGTCGTCGAGTGCCCGGAGGAGGAGTTGACCGCACGGATCGATCAGGCCGTCGGCCACGCCTTTGACCTGGCCGCCGACCTGCCGGTCCGCGGATGGATCTTCAGGCTGGGGCCGGAGGAGCACGTGCTGTTGCTGGTGATGCACCATATCGCCGCGGATGGCTGGTCGATGGCCCCCTTCTGC
>NZ_JBAHWD010000097.1:0-2474 GCF_037044575.1 Nonomuraea sp. LPB2021202275-12-8
CCGTGGGCAGGGTTGCCTGCTTGCTGCACCGACAGGGTGTTGCCGAAGGGGTCGCGGCCGTATCGCGATTGGACAGCACCGGTTGGGTCGGTGATGGCGATGATGTCGTTGTCGAGGCCCGCATAGACGAAGCGCTGCTCACCGCCGCCGCTCTGCCGGGTGGCCACGCGATCGAAGGCGTCGTAGGTGTAGTGGGCATCGCCGTCGTTGAGTAGCCGGTCGAAGGCGTCAAAGGTGAGGTTGCGGGTGACGCCGTTCTTGGTCTGGGTGGCCAGTGTGCCGCGCGGAGTATAGGTGTAGTCACTGCCGTCTCCAGACAGCAGACGGTTGCGCTCGTCGTAGCTGTAGGTCTTGTCCCCTGCTTTAGTGCGGTTGCCAGAGGCATCCCACGTGTAGCTCGTGATGGTGCCGTCCGGCCCGGTCCAGGAGGTCAAGCGGCCGGCATGGTCGTAGCCGTAGGCATTTAAACCGGCGCCCGCAGTGCCAGCGGTCGTCTTAGAGGTCAGGTTGTCATCTTTGTCCCAGCCGTATGTGATCTTCGCGAGTTGGCCTCCCCCGCTCTTCTTAAGCGTGTGGGTGATCGGCCGGTCGAGGGCGTCGTACGTGTAGGACTGGGTGTTGACGGGATTGGTCGAGGTGATGGTGGTGAGACGGTCTGCCTTGTCGTAGTCGTAGGTGTTGGTACGGCCGCTGACAGGGTCTGTGACGGTCTTTAACCGGTTGTCGTTGTCCCAGGTGAACGTAGTAGTGCCTGTCAGGTCGACGCGCTGGCTGGGGTTGCCCACGGCGTCGTAGGCGAAAGTGGTGCTCGCCCCTGAGGGGGTGGAGACTTTGGTCAGCAGGCTACGGTCGTTGTACTCGAGTGTCTGGTCACCCACAGTGGTGATGCGGTGGGCGAGGTCATACCCGTAGGCCTTGTCCTCGGCGACGATGCCCGCGCCGGAGCCGGAGATCTTGGTCACCCGGTTCATGGCATCGTACTGCCGGTGCAGGCGCACTCCGCCCGGCTGTACAAGAGCGGTCTCATTGCCGGCGATGTCGTAGACGTGCGTCCAGGTACGGTCAGTCAGAGTGGGGTGGGCTGCGGTGGCCGGCTCGATGAGGGTCTCGATCAAGCCCAGAGTGTTGTAGCTCGTCCACGTCGCATTTCCGCGACCGTCAGTCATGCGGGTTGGCGCGCCGACGGCGTCATGACCGTAGCTGGTGGTGATGGATTCCGTGTTGGAGACGGGTTCTACCAACTCGGTCAGCAGGTTGACAGCGTCGTAGGCGCGGCGGGTTACGTGGCCTTCACCGGAGGTGAAGCGAGTGAGGTTGTCGGCTAGGTCGTAGCCCATGGTGACGGCGCGTACCGTCGCCCCGCTGCTGTCCAGGCTTTTCACGCTGGTAAGCCGACCGGCCAGATCGTAGTCTCCGACCATGGCGTTGCCCAGAGGGTTGGTGACCTTCTGCGGGCGGCCCACCAGATCGTAGGTGTAGGTGGAGATGTCATTCATTGGGTCAGTCACGGCCGTGGTCTCGCCTGCGGCGTTGACCGTGTAGGTGGTCGTCTGGTTTCCCGGAAGGATCACCTTGGTGAGGTCTCCGGCGTCGTTGTAGCGCAGGTTGGTGGTGTACGCGGCACTCGCGGGGCGGCGTTCTACCGCAGTGCTGGTAATCTGCCGACCGAGGTCGTCGTAGGTGGCGGCCGTGCGTGCCCCGGTCGGGTCGATTGCCGCCAGTTGCTCGCCCATCAGGTCGAACTCCGCCAGCCATTGCCCGGCAGGCTGGCCTTGGGCTGGCGATGGGTCGGTGACACGGACTGGGTTGTCCAGCGCGTCGTACTCGATCGTGGTGTCTTGCCCACGCGGGTCGGTGAATTTGACCAGGCGTCCCCCGGCGTCATACCCGTAGGCCATCTTGGGCGTGACCGTGGAGCCGCCGGGCGGCGTGTACGGCATCCCAGTCAGCGACGTGCGCCGGCCCATTCGGTCGAATTCGGAGGTGGCAAGCCGTCCCTCGGGATCGATGACATGGGTCTGCCGGTCAGCGCTGTCGTATCCGATCCGCAAGGTGGGACGCGCCTCTTGGGACGATCCCGCCTTGTCGATCTGCACCGGTGGATCCTTGGCCTCGACGAGCCTGCCGATCCGGTCGTAGCGATAGGAGGTGGCGAACGCCACCTGATCCGCCCCGTCCACATTGCCGCGCGGGTCGACCTTCTGGAGAATCAGTCCGCGATCGTCGACCATCCAGGTGCTGGTCAGGTCCTGATCTTCGTTGTTGATCGTCTGGCGAACGAGGTGGTTCTCCTTGTTGTAGGCGAACTCGCTCGTCTCAATCCGGCTCGTGCCGGATCCGGACCTCTGAGTCGTGATGATGTTGTCGTTCGCGTCGTAGACGTAGACGGTCTTACGGGCGAGGTTGGTCGGATCGAGCGTGACGGAGCTGAGCCTGCTCGCTGCGTCATAGATGTAGTCGATCGTGGTGGTGCG
>NZ_JBAHWD010000098.1:0-2288 GCF_037044575.1 Nonomuraea sp. LPB2021202275-12-8
AAGGGCGGGCCGGGCGGCGGCGCCGTACGTCTCGATCGTGGCGGCCACGGCCGCCACGGTGTTGGCCTCGAAGACCTTGTGCACCGGGAGGTCGACGCCGAGAGCGGCCCGCAGGCCGAAGACCAGGCGGGTCGCCAGCAGCGAGTGCCCGCCCAGGTCGAAAAAGTTGTCGTGGACCCCGATGGGACCGGCGTGCGGCAGCAGTTCCTGCCACACCGCGACGATCTCGCGCTCCAGCGGGGTGCGGGCCTCTTCGATCTCCGTACGCGCCACCTCGCCGGCGCCCGGATCCGGGAGCGCGGCCCGATCCACCTTGCCGCTGGCTGTCCGCGGCAGCTTCGGCACCAGGACGAACGCGGCCGGCCGCATGTAGGAGGGCAGCCGCTCGGCCGCCGTCGCGTGCAGGCGGTCGCTGCTCACGGTCTCCGAGTCGCGCGGCACGACGTAGGCGAACATCCGGTGCCCGCCGTCCCCGTCGGGCCTGGCGTGGATGAAGACGTCCTTGACCTCAGGGCTCTCGCGGAGCGCCGCCTCGATCTCCCCAGGCTCGACCCGGTAGCCACGGATCTGGACCTGATCGTCGTCACGGCCGACGAACTCGACGCTGCCGTCGGCTAGCCAGCGCCCCCGGTCGCCAGTGCGGTACAGCCGCGCGCCGGATGTGGCGGAGAAGGGGTCGGGCACGAACCGGTCGCCGGTCAGGCTCGGCCGGTTGGCGTAGCCGCGGGCTATGCCGTCACCGCCGATGTAGAGATCGCCCAAGACGCCGATGGGAACCGGGCGGAAAGCGACGTCCAGGACGTGGATGGTGGCGTTCGCGATCGGCCCTCCGACGGGCACGATCCCGGAGCCGGTCGCCACCGCCGTCTCCACGTCGTAGACGGAGCTGTCCACGGTCGTCTCGGTGGCGCCCCACGTGTTGATGATGCGGGTGTGGTCGGCGAAGGCCGACACGACCAGGGCGGTGTCGGCGGTGTTGAAGGAGTCCGACCCCGTGACGATCAGCCGCAGCCGGGGCAGCTCCGTGCGGGTGCGCGTCAACTGCTCGGCGAGGTTGACCAGCACGGGAGGGATGCACTCGAACCCGTCGATCCGCTGCCCGCGCAACGTCTCGGCCAGTGCCGGCGGATCGAGCACCAGCGTGCGTCCCCCGATGACCAGGGTGCCGCCGAAGCTCAGGCTGCGCACGATGTCCGCGACGAACACGTCGAAGGACGGACTCGCCGTGGTGAGCCATCGGCCCAGGACCCGGTGATCCTGCCCGGCGGACCAAGCCGTTCTCCAGCTGGTCAGCCCGGCCCGGGTGATCATCACTCCCTTGGGCCTGCCGGTGGAGCCGGAGGTGAAGATGACGTAGGCCAGGCCACCGGGCGGTGCCGTACGGCGGGGCCGGTCGGCGCGCTGCTCCGCTATCAGGTCCGCGTCTTCGTCGAGCCGGACCAGCTGCCACGGCCCCTGCGCGCACTTGGCGTCCAGGCCCGCGTTGGTCAGCAGAACCGAGGGGGCCGATTCCGCCAGCATGTCGGACAGGCGGGCCTCCGGCTGCTCGCCGTCGAGAGGCACGAAGGCGGCGCCGGCCTTGAGTACGGCCAGCGGAGCGATCACCATGTCGGCGCCGCGCTCCACGCAGACGGCCACGCGTCGCTCCGGACCGCAACCGAGCTGTTTGAGCAGGTGGGCCAGCCGGTTCGCGCGCTCGTCCACCTCCCGGTAGGTGAGCTCGACGTCCCCCCAGACCAGGGCTGGATGGTCCGGGTGCTCGGCGGCGTGCCGTTCGAAGTACTCTTCCACGCTGATGTCGGGCTCGTAGCGCAGGTCGGTGTCGTTCCACCTGCCGATCTGCTCCCGCTCCCGATCGGCGATGGCCGATTCGAGCTGCGACAGCGGCACGTCGGGGTCGTCGCCGATGCGCTGAAGGAGCTCGCCGAAATGGGCGGCGATCCGCGCGACGGTCGCCGGTTCGTACAGATCGGTGTTGTACTCGATCTCCCCCGACATGCCGCCGGACGACTCGCGCATGCCCAAGGTCAGGTCGAACGGGCTGGTGGCCAGCTCGCTCTGCCGCCGCTCTGCCGTGAGGCCGGGGAGCACGAGGGTCTGCTGATCGACCGCCGTGAAGCTGTCGAAGGTGAACATGATCTGGAACAGCGGGGTACGGCCGGCGTCGCGGGCCGGCCTGAGCCGTTCCACGACATGGTCGAAAGGGACGTCCTGGTTGGCGTAGGCGTTCAGCGTGGTCTCGCGGACCTGCTCCACGAACTGGGTGAAGGTGAGCTCGCCGGTGACGG